>JAEZXC010000072.1 GCA_023442845.1 Actinomycetes bacterium
GATCCCGAGCAGCGGCAACACACTCATGACGCCGACAAAGCCGAGGAATCCGAGCTTGCGACCCGAAAGGCTGATGAGAACAAGGAGGACGCCAAGTCCGGCGACAAAGGTGACGAACCACGCGACCGCGCCGTGCACCGCCAGTTCCTCATGACGGGCCGCGAACGCGACACCTGCGGCGGAGAGGAAAATCCACGCGAGGGCTGCAAGGTAGAAGCCCTTGCCGGGTCCCGGCACGCGCGGGCGGCGCGGCGGGGCGGGCGGCACCGGAGGCGCATATGCGTAGGCGTGGGCGGACGCCATTGCCGACGCCGAGGGGTCCGCGGCCGGCTCGGTGGAGGCCGACGCCTCGCTTGCACGAGTATCGACGGGAGCCTGCGGATCCGTGTCGGCTTCCTGCGTTGCTGGCTGTCCACCGTCCGAGCTGTCACTGTCGTTGTCGACAGCATCGGCTTCGGGCTCAGGTGCGGCGGGCGCGGCTGTCGCAGCGCCCGACGCGTGCTGGTGCGGCGCTTGGCCCGGCATCGCGGCATACGTTGGAGCGGCGCTGGTGGTGCCTGGGGGCTGCGAGCCGCGTTTGGCAAGCACAATGACAAGCCCGACGACGCCCGCGAGGATCGCCAACGGCACCAAGATCGCAAACACAATGGCGATGACGCGGAACGGCCCGCCACCATCAAGAGGGAAGTCGCCGATCCGATAGGTGAGGCCGTTGTCGATGCCGCCGAGTCCCAAGAGCGCGATCACGCCGATACCGATGAGAGCACCCACATTCGGCACTCCGCGGCCAAAGTTCTGAATGATGATGTTGCCGCGACGGTCGGGCAGGAGCGCCCACCCGGCCGCATAGGCAAGCAGGACGATGCCATTGAGAAAAATCGCGGCCGCGACCACGATGATGCGTGCGGGTCCGGTTGCCATCCCGACGCGCTGGGCGAGGCCGTCGACAACGCCGCCAAGGAAGCCATTGTCGCCGCGCGTGATGCCCCAACTTCGGATGGTAGTGAAGAATCCGGCCTCGCTTGGTTGCGAGTCGGGTGAGCTGGTCATGATGTCCTCCTGATGGAATCTGCCTTCATCGTCGCTCGTGCGCGGTGCCCGTCGCTATTGGGGAAGCCCCTGATTTATGCCCCTGAGGCGCAGGCCTTTCACGGGGTTTTCCCTCCCACTTGCGCACGAGGCGCTCGCGTCCGCTCCTGTGTGAAGATGAGGCCGTGAGTGAGTCCGTCCGGGTTGCACGCCCGCTTCGCCGCGAGGCAGCGCCTTCGCAGTGGTGGCGCGCGTTGCTGGGCTTTCTCATGCTGTGCGTCGCGACCGTGCTCCTTGCGCAGCGCTATGGTGCGGATGAGTTCACGCCGTGGCTCGTGCCACTCATCGTGTTCATTGGCGCCTTGGTGCTCGTATGGAGCCCGCTCGAATCCGCCGTGCAGTCCGATGCGCGCCGGCCCGATGTCATCAGTTTGTTTTCGCGTGATGCATGGGCGCGCGTCGTTGTGGGGATCGCGCTCGTCATTGGTTCCATCGCATGGTTTGCACAATGGGACTTCAACGAGCGACCGCTCCTGCGGGCGATCATGGTGCCGGTGGCAGCGGTTGCCGCTGGCGCATTGGTTCTCGCGCCGTGGTGGATGAGGCTGCTGCGTCAGGTCGCGGTGGAGCGCGAGCAACGCGTCCGCGAGTTTGAGCGCGCCGAGATCGCCGCCCACCTCCACGACTCCGTCCTCCAGACACTCACGCTCATTCGGGCGAAGGCCCATGACCCCGACACTGTCGCTCGTCTCGCACGCGCTCAGGAGCGGGATTTGCGCGCCTACCTTTATCAGGAGCGCCGTTCGACCGAGGACTCGGTGGCAACCGCCCTTGCCGCGGCGATGTCTGAGGTGGAGGATGCACATGGCGTCGAAATCGAGGTGGTGAGTGTGGGCGACACGGCAACCACCCCCGCTCTGCGCGCTGCAGTCCGCGCGGCACGGGAGGCGGCAACGAACGCCGCTCGTCATGGGCGCGAACCGATTTCGGTGTATGCCGAGATCACGGACGCGGCGTACGACATTTATGTGCGCGACTCGGGGCCAGGCTTCGATCCCAGCACGGTTGATCCAGACCGCGCAGGTATTCGTCATTCGATCGTGGGCAGGATGAGCCGCCATGGCGGGACTGCCTCCATCACCTCCGCGCCAGGCGCGCGTACGGAGGTGGCGATGAACATGCCTCGAAGGGAGCAACGATGAGCGTACGAGTAGTGATTGTCGATGATCACGATGTCATCCGCGTGGGAGTGAAGGAGTCTCTCGACGATGACATCCATGTGGTGGGTCAGGGGCGCGACGTCGAGAGCGCAATCGAGGCAGTCAATGCGACGAAGCCGGAGGTGGTCATCCTCGACGTTCACCTACCCGGCGGTAGTGGTGGCGGCGCACTCGACGTGCTGGCGGAGATTCTTGGGGAGCCCGACTCTCCGCGGGTGCTTGCGCTGTCAGTGTCCGATGCCGCGGATGACGTCGTGGCAGTGGTCCGGGCGGGAGCGCGCGGCTACGTGACGAAGTCAATCTCCGGCCCAGAGTTGTCCGACGCGGTTCGCCGGGTCGCAAGTGGCGATGCCGTCTTCTCTCCCCGCCTCGCGGGCTTCGTGCTCGACGCCTTCAACGCAGCCGGGGGAGAGGTTGCGCAGGCTGACGAGGACCTCGACAAGCTCACCGAGCGTGAGCAAGAAGTGATGCGGCTCATCGCGCGCGGGTACACGTACCGCGAGGTGGGCGAGAAACTCTTCATCTCGATCAAGACCGTCGAGACTCACGTCGGAAAGGTCCTGCATAAGCTGCAATTGAGCAACCGTCACGAGCTTGCCCGGTGGGCCGCTCAGCGCCGAATTGTTTGACTGCCCCCCATTTGGGGGGAAAATGTGATGTATTCCACTGAGAGAGGGGCAGTGTGAAAACTCACATCGTGAGCACGGCGACCGCCCACCCGAGCAATCGCACGAGGAGGGCGGGACATTTCTCGGACCCAAATCGCATGCACGCCCCGCTTGAGGGACGATCATTCTGGTAGTGCGCGGTCGGGCCGCGTCACAATGCCGCTCTCGGAAGGGGCGTGTGGCATGAAGGTGTGGAGGAGGCGTCGGTTCGCCGCATATGCGGACCCGGGTCCGCTGACTCCTGCCCAAGTGAATGCTCTTCGCGCCCGGTCCGAGCGGGTCTACTCCATCGTCGTCGCCTCGTCGCTGCTCGGTAGCGCGATCCTGTGCCTTGCCCTCGCAGCGTTGTTCGGGTGGGGCGTGGACCCGCCTCACCCAGCCTTGGTCATGTGGTGTGTTGCGGCGTCGGCAGTCTTGTTTGTTGCCCTTGTCTACGCGCTGAACGGCAGAGAGTTGCCAGCGGTCATCACGATGTTCGTTGTCTCGTGGATCTCGATCGCCGTGGTTGTCGCCGAGGTGTCGGCGAGCCTCAGTATCGAATCGCACCTCTTCGGTATCGCTGTTTTGTCGTTTGTGCTCGTACAACGCGAGTTGCCGTTCCTACGCATGGGCCTGGCAAGCGGCGCGATTGCGGTGTACTTCTTGTGCGAACTCCGATGGCCAGAAGGTCACGGTGCGTCAGAGTTGCCGCCTGAGATCGCGCAACAGTTTGCGACTGGCAACCGAATTCTTGCGGGTGTCCTCATTGCGGCCGCCCTGTTCCTCACTGAGCTGCGCCACCGCACCATGATGCGGATGCTGCGCGGCGCCGCGCGCTATGGCGAACTGCGTGCGACGACCGATGAGCTCACCGGCGTCTACAACCGCCGTCCCGTCATTGCCCAGCTCGCCGAGTGGTCGGAGCGTGGTCGCGGCAATTACGCGATTGCACTGATCGACCTTGATCACTTCAAGACGATCAACGACGAGTTCGGGCACGACTGCGGTGACACGACGATTCGTGCCGTCGCGCAGACACTGCGCGAACACTTCCGTGACTCGGACATGGTGAGCCGGTGGGGTGGGGACGAGTTCCTCGTGCTCATGCCGGGTGTGCGCCATGCGGACCTCCAGCCGATTCTTGAGCGACTCCGTGCGGCAATTGCCGAGCTTGAGACGCCGTGCGCGGGACACCGCCACCGCGTGAGCGTGTCGATCGGTGCCGCAATGGGAGCGATCGGCCAATCGCCAGATGAGTGCATTGCTGCTGCGGACCACGCGCTGTATCGCGCAAAGGAAGAGGGCCGTAATCGCGTGGTGACGGTTGGCACGGCTCGTCCCACGCACGCGCTCGGGCGGCCCGACCCCGGGGAGCTCGACGACGACGACTGGTCGACGCTGCCCTTCATGCGCGACAACATCTAGCGTCGGCCCGGTACGTCGGCGACCGGTCCTAGACTGAACCGGTCATGGATGCCCTTTTCGACATCGCCTCCGATGCCTCTTCCGCCCTCACCGACGGCCTGAACCCCGAACAGACGCAGGCCGTCTTGTATGACGGACCCGCTCTGCTCATCATCGCCGGAGCAGGCTCGGGCAAGACCCGTGTGTTGACCCATCGGATCGCGCATCTGCTCGACTCTGGGCGTGCGCGGCCGCACGAGATCCTCGCGATTACCTTCACCAATAAGGCTGCTGGGGAGATGCGTGAGCGTGTGCAGATGCTCATTGGTCCCGAGGCTCGGCACATGTGGGTATCGACTTTTCACAGCGCGTGCGTACGGATGCTACGGCGCGACTACGAGCTTGCTGGCCTCAAGTCGACGTTCTCGATTTACGACAGTGCCGATCAAGTGGCGGTCATGAAACTCGTCATGAACGAGCTCGATCTTGATCCGAAGAAGTTTTCGCCCAAGGCGTTGCTCTCTCGAATCGGCACCTACAAGGACGAGCTCATTGAGCCCGACGCTGCTGCGGCGGCTGCGGAGTCCGCGTCGCGTTTCTCGATCGACCATGCGGCGGGGCGTGCCTATGGTGCGTATCAGCGGCGGCTGGAGACGGCCAACGCGGTGGACTTCGACGACATCATCGTGAAGACCGTGCGACTCGTGCAGGATAACCCCGAGGTGGCCAAGCGCTATCGCGAGCAGTTTCGGCACGTGCTTGTGGACGAGTACCAAGACACGAACCACGCGCAGTACGTCCTTATCCGTGCATTAGTCGGTTCGACCGGCAACCTCACCGTCGTGGGTGACGCGGACCAGTCGATCTACGCCTTCCGGGGCGCATCGATCCGCAACATCTTGGAGTTTGAGAAGGATTACCCGGACGCGCACGTGATCCGGCTCGAGCGCAACTACCGCTCGACACAGAACATTCTCAGCGCCGCAAACGCTGTGATTTCCAACAACTCGGGTCGCCCCGCGAAGAACCTGTGGACCGATGCAGGCGCAGGCGAGCGCATCGCGGGCTTCGTGGGCGCAAACGAGCACGAGGAAGCACAGTTCATTGCGGACGAGATCCGGCGGCTCATGACGAGTGAGAGCGTCGCGCCGGCCGACGTTGCCGTCATGTACCGCGCCAACGCACAGTCGCGTGCCATCGAGGACCGCTTCATGCGCGCGGACATCCCCTACAAGGTTGTCGGTGGCACGCGCTTTTATGAACGCAAGGAAGTGAAGG
The DNA here is from genome assembly GCA_023442845.1 of Actinomycetes bacterium. GTDB lineage: Bacteria > Actinomycetota > Actinomycetes > Actinomycetales > Demequinaceae > Demequina. Next base: position 5,579 of record JAEZXC010000072.1, read on the forward strand.
ACATGCTCGCCTACCTGGCGGCCGTGGTGAATGAGGACGACGACGTCGCCACGCGACGCATCATCAATACGCCCCGACGCGGGATTGGCGACACGGCCGTCGAGGCGGTCGAGCGACACCAGCGCAGTCACAATCTCGACGTTGCGCGCAACGGCGGCGTGCTCATGAGCTTCGGTCAGGCTCTTCGCCAGGCCGGAGAACTTGGTCTCCAGGCGCGCTCGGCAAAGGCGATTGCCGAATTCGTTGATCTCATGGACGACCTCCGGTCGCTCGCGCGCGATAACGGCCCGGCCGGGGTCCTCGACGCGATTGCAGACCGTTCTGGCATGTTGCGCCAGATGCGCGCGAGTGATGACCCCCAAGATGCGAGCCGCATCGAGAACATCATGGAATTGGTGGCGGTTGGCCGCGAGTTCACTGAGGACCAGCCTGACGGCACCCACGCGGACTTCCTCGAAAAGGTGGCGCTCGTTGCCGACGCGGATCAAATCCCTGACGCCGACGGCTCTGGCGGCGTGGTCACGCTCATGACTCTCCACACGGCAAAGGGGCTCGAGTTCCCTGTCGTGTTCCTTGTCGGCCTTGAAGACGGCACGTTCCCCCATATGCGATCGATCGAGTCGGGAGACGTCAAGGATCTCGAAGAGGAGCGCCGACTTGCGTATGTGGGCCTCACGCGAGCCCGCGAACGTTTGTATCTCACGCGGGCTGGCGAGCGGTCCTCGTGGGGCGCGCCGCAGTTTCTGCCCGCGTCGCGCTTTGTTGAAGAGATTCCTGCCGACCTGGTCGAGTGGAGTCAGTCCGAGACCACGATGTCATCGCTACGTGCGCGTACCGAGCGCCGCGGGAGCGGGGGGTGGTCAAGCAACTTTGGCGCCAACCAAGATCGTCACGATGGCAACACATATGCGCGAGCAGGTGCCGTCCGCACACGCGTCGTGCCGCCGTCGCCTCCGGGCAGTACGGCTGGCGACGTGGGTTTTGAGGTCGGGGACCGGGTCACTCATGACACGTTCGGCCTCGGCAAAGTGGTGGGCACCGAGGGTGCGGGCAAGCATGCCGTTGTCAAAGTCGACTTTGGCTCGGGTGGCGTGAAGCGGCTCGCCCTCCGATTCCACTCGCTCAGCAAGCTGTAAGCGTTCGCGCACCGCGACGACGCGGCCCGGGACCTCGGCACTAGGCTGAGCGAGTTGGTCCCGATGAAAGGAACATTGTCGATGGACTCCAGGACCTCAAAGGTCTCCGTGGTGGGAGCGGGCGCAGTTGGCGCCACCCTCGCATACGCAGGTTTGATGCGTGGCATGGCGCGCACTGTCGCCTTGTTCGATATCAACACGGCCAAGGTGGAAGCTGAGGCGCTCGACCTTGCTCAGGGCATTCAGTTCATGCCGGAAGCGAAGGTGATCGGCTCCGATAACGTCGAGGTGTGCGCTGACTCTGATGTCATCGTCATCACCGCTGGTGCCAAACAACAGCCCGGGCAGAGCCGCCTCGAACTTGCCGGCGCAACGATCAATCTGATGAAGGCGATCATCCCGCCGCTTATCGAGGTGTCGCCCAACGCGATTTACATCCTCGTGACGAACCCCGTGGATGTCGTCACCTACGCGGCCCTCAACATCTCGGGGATGAGCCCGGCGCAGATGTTCGGTTCGGGCACCGTGCTTGACTCGTCACGTTTGCGCCACCAGGTCGCTCAAGAGTGTGACGTTGCCGTATCGAATGTGCACGCCTACGTTGCTGGTGAGCACGGCGACTCGGAAGTCCCCTTGTGGTCCTCGGCCACCATTGGCGGCGTCCCGCTCAGCGAATGGCACGACGCCAGCGGACGGATCGTCATGACGCCCGAGGCGCGCGACCGCATCCGCCACGACGTCACCCGCTCCGCCTATCGCATCATCGAGGGTAAGGGCGCCACGAACTACGCGATCGGCGTTGCTGGCGCACGGATCGTCGAAGCCGTGCTCCAGGATCAAAACCGCGTTCTTCCCGTGTCGACGCTCATCGACTACCCGGGGGTGGGCGAAGTCTGCATGTCGCTGCCGGCCGTGGTGGGGCGCACCGGTGTGAAGCACCGCGTCGATGTTCCTCTTGATGCCGAAGAGTCGGTGGCACTCGAAAACTCGGCTCGATCGATCCGTGAGGTTGCCCAGCGCTTTGGCGCTGCATAGGTAGACGCCTGGCATCACGCCCACCGACGAACGTGACGGGCGCCGCGCGAGCGTTAGCTCACGCGGCGCCCTCGCGCGTCTCTAGACGAGGGCTGGCTCTCCCGCCCGCCGCGCGTCCTCTGCGTCGATGCGTTGTGGCGCGGCGCCCTCCACCTGGAGGTGCGGCAACCACTGCAACCAACGCGGCAGATACCAGTTCGCCTGACCCAGGAGACCCATTGCCGACGGCACCAAGAGTGAGCGCACAACGGTGGCATCGAGAATGACAGCGACCGCAAGCCCCAGTCCCATCTGGTTGAACTCGGCGAGGTCGCCCAGGGCGAAACCCGAGAACACCGCGACCATAATGAGTGCGGCCCCCGTGATGAGCGACCCGGTGCGCGACAGCCCGTAGGCGATCGCATCTTTCGTGTCACCCGTGATGCCGAACCGTTCGACCACGCGGCTCAGCAAGAACACGTGGTAGTCCATTGAGAGTCCAAACAGCACGGCGAAAAGGAACACGGGGATCCACGGCGCAATCGATCCCACCTGGGGCATGCCGAGAAGCTCGGCGCCCCAGCCGTACTGGAACACCGCGACGAGCACGCCATAAGCAGCTGCCGTCGACAGCACGTTGAGCACAATCGCCGTTCCTGCGATCACCACCGAGCGGAAGGTGATGAGGAGGAGGAGCAACGACGCTCCGAGCACGATGATGGCAACCCACGGCGCCGCATCGACCACGACGTCGGTGAAGTCAGTTGCCATTGCGAGATCTCCCCCCACATACGCCGTGGCGCCCGTGTCTCCTAGGTGCTCGGGGACGAGGCTGTCGCGAAGGGTAGTGAGGGCCTGTTCCGCCTCAGGGGACGCGGCGTCGTACACATCCTTGGTGCTGATGATGGCGCCATTGGCAAAGAACTCGACGTCGGTCTCAGCGAAGGCCGGCGAACTCTCAACAGCGTCAGCAAGCCCGCGAACTGCTCCGTGATCGTCGCCGACGTTGTCGATCGCGATGACGGTGACGGCCTGCCCGTGGCCGAAGTCGTCAACGAGAGTCTCGACTGCCTTGCGAAAGCCCAGATCCTCCGGCAGTGCGTCGTAACCAGGGAACGCGAGACGCATCGACAGTGCCGGGGCAGCCAACGTGAGGAGGATGCTGAGACCGAGCAGAGCGCCCGCGAGGGGCCGCTTGAGCACTGCGCTCGCGATGGCGGACCAGACGCGGGGCTTGGCCCCAGGGTGCGCAGTAGGAATGCGGCCCTTGTTCACGCGGTGGCCAAGCAAAGCGAGCACGGCGGGCAGGAGCGTCAGGGCCGTCACGATTGCCATGACTGCCACAATCATTGCGCCCGTGCCCAGGCTCACCATGATGGTCGACGGCACGACGAGCAAACCAGCAAGAGACACGAGCACGGTGGCACCCGAGATGAGGACAGCGCGGCTTGCGGTATTGCCGGCAATGGTGATCGCATCGCGAACCGTCCGGCCGTGGGCGAGTTCCTCGCGATAGCGCTGCACGATGACGAGCGAATAGTCGATGCCGAGGGCGAGGCCCATCATCGAGATCATGTTGACGATAAAGAACGACAGGTCAAAGACACTGCCAACGACCGCCGTCGCTCCGACCGCGGTGACGATCGAGACTCCGCCAACGAGGAGCGGAATACCGGCCGCCATCAACGCTCCGAACACGATGAGCAAGACGACCAGCGCGATGCCGATGCCCACCATCTCGCCACGAACGAGGGTGTCCTCCGCGAGGTCGTCGAAGACCGCCTCGCCGCTTGCTTGCCCGTACGCGTAGACGTTGAAGCCGTCGCCGCCAATCGCCGCAAGGGCGTCGTTGATCTGCGCTCCCAACGCCTCGGGATGGTCGCGTGCAACCGTCGCCGAGATGAGTGCAGATCGACCATCCGGGCCCACGGGAACGCGTCCGCCAACGCTTGGCTCCGTCACGCTCGTGATGCCGTCGAGCGAACTTACTGCCGCAACGGTTTCGTTGATGACCGCGTCAAAGTCCGGATCCCCAAAGACCGCGGCATCGGACACGATGACGAAAGTCTCGACATCGGGCTCATCGGATGTGTCGCCACGGTAAGCCGTGACGAGATCGTCCGCTTGCTCCGACTCCGTTGAAATGAGGACGCGTTCCTCTTGAGTGAGCGCATCGCCAATGCGCCCCGACGCCATGACAGCGGCGGCAAGAATAAGGACCCACCCGAGAATGGTGAGCCATGGACGAGCGGCCGCCGCCCTCGCAATGCGGCCCGTGAATCCGACAGTCATCGTGCTCTCCTTGGACGTACCGGGACGCCAGCCGCCCACGGACAGTTCGAACGTAGAAGTCGTCACGGCACGGGGTCTGCCCGCTTGAGAGGGTTTCCAGGTTGCCCGCCGGGGGATTCCCGTGTGCCTCACGCGAGGGAGTGCCCGTCGCCGTTCCCTCGGATGGGGGAAGGGGAAATCGGCCGCGCGAGTGTGGGCGAAGACGCGTGGGGTTGGCACGATGGGGCCATGCATCCACTCGCGCGTTACTTCGCAATGGTGTGGGACCGAACCACGTGGCGCGCCATCGCGTATCTCTTGGCGGGATTGCCGCTGGGGATTACGTGGTTCGTGTACTCGGTGACCATGTTGGCCACGGGTGCGGCCCTCGTCGTCGTGTGGGTGGGCATTCCCCTCATCCTCATGACGGTCGCGAGCATGCGCTTTATCGGTGCCGCCGAGCGCGCCATGGCCAACCGGATGATTGATGCCGGGATTGCGACTCCCGGGCCCCGAACCCGCTCCACGCCGAGCGGCAACGTCGCGAGTGGGCCGGTGCGGTGGAGTTTGTCGGTGCTGACCGACGACTACGCGTGGCGCGTGTGCCTGTGGACCATCATGCGCATCGTCTTGGGGCCGATCGGCTTTGTCACGGCGCTGCTTGCGGTCGTCTTGCCGCTCAGCTTTGTCATCGCGATCGGCGAGGCGATTGCGGGCCTTGCGGGGGGCGCCGAATGGATGTTTGGTGCGGGCAACGCCGATGTGGCGCGCACTGTGAGCTTCTGGGTGCTGATGGGCTCACCGATCCTCATCGGCCTCGCGCCGATGTTTGCGTGGGCGGTGCGCGGGGTCGCCGCCTTCCACCGGCCTCTCGCGCGATGGGCGCTTGGGCCGTGTCTACGGGACGAGGCGGCGGAGGCGACGGCGCGTGCCGAGGTGGCCGAGGAACAAGTTCGTATCGACCAGGAACTGCACGACAGCATCGGCCACATGATCACGATGAACGTGATCCAAGCGGGTGCGGGAGCGCATGTGTTTGATACCGATCCGGCATTCGCACGCCAGGCTCTGAAGAACATCGAGGAGCGGGGGCGCGCGGCGATGGGTGAACTGGACCGCATCATCGCCGAAATTCGGGGTGACCAACCCGAAAGCCGAGCGCCGCTACCCGGTATCGACGACATTGGTGACCTCATCGAGGCATCCCGCTCCGCCGGCATGGTCATTGAGGCAGAGCTCGACCCACCCCACGTCCAGAACGCGCTCGGTCGCGCCGCATTCGGGGTGGTTCGAGAGGCCCTGACGAATGTCGCAAAGCATGCCCCAGGGGCGCCGGTGCGCGTCATGGTCGGGGAGGACTCGGGTGCCTTGACGATTGCCGTACTAAACGGACCCGCCCCGCGTGGAGCCCGCCCAGCGACCTCGGGAACTGGTGGGCGCGGGGTCGCTGGGATGCGTGACCGCATCGAACTCCTCGGCGGCAAGCAACACATTGGCGCGACGCGCGGCGGCGGTTTTGAGGTGCTGGCGGTGCTGCCCCTCGGTGCCTCCTTGGAACTGGACGGGACGTGGGACTCGTGGTGGCGTCGGCTTCGTGAGAAAGTGGCCGCGTGAGGATCCTCATCGCGGACGATGACCCGTTAGTGCGCATGGGCTTGCGCGCCATCATGACGTCCCAGGAGGGGTGGGAGGTCGTTGCCGAAGCTGGCGACGGTGAGCAGGCACTTGAAGGAGTCGCCGCACACGAGCCCGACGTTGCCCTCATGGACATTCGGATGCCGCGGATGGACGGGCTCGCGGCAACCCGGCACCTGACGTCATCACACCCCAACACGCGCGTGCTCGTCCTCACGACCTTTGAGGTGGATGAGTACGTCTTTGAAGCGATGCGATCGGGCGCCTCTGGTTTTGTCCTCAAGCGCATGCCCCCCGCAGAGTTGATTGAGGCAGTGCGGGTGGTGGCAGCCGGAGAGTCGTTGCTGTTTCCCGCCTCGACTCGGCGCGTTATCGAGAGATTCGCGAAGACGTCAAACTCGGCGACGCTTCCTGATCTCACCGAGCGCGAAGGGGACGTGCTGCGCCTGCTCGCGCGCGGGCTGTCAAACAGCGAAATCGCGGCACAGCTGTTTGTGTCCCTTGAGACGGTTAAGAGCCATGTCGCATCGATTCTTATGAAGACGGGCGTGCGCGACCGTACACAAGCCGTGATCGCGGCGTATGAGGCGGGCTTTGTGAGGCCGGGTGATTCGGCCGACGATGGTGCGTAGAGCGCACAGGCGTTCGAGGCAGAGGGGCGTCGCTACTAGGCTGGGCGCAACGTCCCAGTAGGTGCGCTGACCGCGCCACAATGCGTGAAGGATTTCGATGGACCTCTACGAATACCAAGCGCGCGACCTGTTCGAGAAGCACGGCGTACCCGTGCTCCCCGGGATCGTCGCCACCACCGCTGACCAAGCCCGCGCTGCGGCCGAAAAGCTCGGCGGCGGCACCGTCGTCGTCAAGGCCCAGGTGAAGACCGGTGGGCGTGGCAAGGCAGGCGGCGTCAAGGTGGTGCACAACCCAGCCGACGCTGAGGCGGCGGCGCAGGCAATTTTGGGGATGGACATCAAGGGGCACACGGTCCACCGGGTGATGATCGCAGCGGGAGCCAAGATCGCTCAGGAGTTCTACTTCTCCGTTCTGCTTGATCGCGCGGAACGTCGCTATTTGGCGATGTGCTCGGTCGAAGGCGGCATGGAGATTGAGCAGCTTGCCGTAGAAAAGCCCGAGGCGCTCGCCCGCGTGGCGGTTGACCCGCTCACCGGCATCGATGCTGCGAAGGCTGCCGAAATCGTCTCTGCCGCCGGCTTCCCTGCCGAGCTCGCGGACAAGGTTGCCGATGTCATCGTCAAGCTCTGGGGTGTGTACGCGGCTGAAGACGCGACGCTCGTTGAGGTCAACCCGCTCGTCCTCACGGAAGACGGCGAGGTCATCGCGCTTGACGGCAAGGTCACTCTCGACGAAAACGCCGCCTTCCGTCACGCGGACCACGAGGCGCTCGAAGACAAGGACGCAGCGGACCCGCTCGAGGCGAAGGCGAAGGCGCTTGACCTCAACTATGTGAAGCTCGACGGTTCCGTGGGCATCATCGGCAACGGCGCAGGCCTTGTCATGTCGACCCTCGACGTCGTCGCGTATGCGGGCGAGAAGCACGGTGGCGTGGCCCCCGCGAACTTCCTCGACATCGGCGGTGGCGCCTCCGCTGAGGTGATGGCCAACGGCCTCGACGTCATTCTTGGCGACGCACAGGTGAAGTCGGTATTCGTCAATGTCTTTGGTGGGATTACCTCGTGTGTTGAGGTAGCGCGCGGCATCGTCGGCGCGCTCGAAACCCTCGGGGACAGCGCAACCAAGCCGCTCGTCGTACGTCTCGATGGCAACGCCGTTGACGAGGGGCGTGCGATTCTTGCCGCCGCCAACCACCCGCTCGTGACCATCGTCGACACCATGGACGGCGCCGCGGCCAAGGCCGCTGAGCTCGCCGCCGCTTAAGGAGCATCTCGTGGCAATTTTCCTCACCAAGGATTCAAAGGTTGTCGTCCAGGGCATGACCGGCTCGGAAGGCATGAAGCACACCACCCGCATGCTTGCCGCAGGCACCCAGATTGTGGGCGGCGTGAACCCCCGCAAGGCCGGTGAGCAGGTGGCATTCCCCGGCGACGTGACGATCCCCGTCTTCGGCACGGTTGCCGACGCCATGGCAGCGACGGGTGCTGATGTCTCGGTGGTCTTTGTGCCCCCGGCCTTCACGAAGGCTGCGGTCATCGAGGCGGTTGATGCTGGAATGCCGCTCATCGTCATCATCACTGAGGGCGTGCCGGTTGCAGACACCGCCGAGTTCTTCACCTATGCGCGGGCCAAGGGCACACGTCTCATCGGGCCCAATTGCCCCGGTCTCATTACGCCGGGTCAGTCCAACGTGGGCATCACCCCGGCCGACATCACTGGTCCGGGACGTATTGGCCTCGTGTCAAAGTCCGGCACCTTGACCTATCAGATGATGTTCGAGCTGCGTGACATCGGCTTCTCGACGGCCGTGGGCATCGGCGGTGACCCCATCGTCGGCACCACCCATATCGACTGCTTGCAGGCCTTCCAGGACGACCCCGACACCGACGGAATTGTGATGATCGGCGAGATCGGCGGCGACGCCGAAGAGCGTGCCGCGGCGTACATCAAGGAGCACATCACAAAGCCCGTCGTGGGCTATGTCGCCGGATTTGAGGCCCCCGAGGGCAAGACGATGGGTCACGCAGGTGCGATTGTGTCCGGCTCCGTCGGCACCGCGCAGGCGAAGAAGGAAGCGCTCGAAGCGGCGGGCGTCAAGGTCGGCAAGACGCCGACCGAGACGGCACGGCTCATGCGCGAGATTCTGGCGGGTTAAGTAAGCGCCACTCGGCATCGGTCGCGCGCCGATCCCGGCGGCGACCGATGTGGCGGGTCACCATAGCGGCATGACCGCCACCACCCAGATTGCCCGGGTCTCGCAAGCGACCGCGCGCGCGGCCACGCAAGCGGTCCAGGTGGTGCAGCAGCAGGGCTTGGGCTGGCTCGGCGGCATCGCAGCGGGCGTTCAAGCGGCACTGTTTTCGTTCGCGCTCATTCTCATCCCGATGTGGGTGTTTGCGGCGGCGAGTTCAGACTCGTCGGTGACCTGGTCAGCTTCCACTGGCATGGCGGTGCGCGTGTGGCTCCTCGGCTATGGCGTGCCGTGGGCGGTCGAGGGGGTACCGATCTCGCTCTGGCCGCTTGGCATTCCCGCGCTTACGGCACTCTTCCTTGCGCAGTTGGCGCGACGTTTCGCCTCGGCGACGTGGATTGCAGGGTGCGCGTGCGTCCTTGCCTTTTGCGCAACGGTGGTCGGTTTGTGTGCGATGGCATGGGCTGGGGCGCCGGACCTTGGTGATCGCGCCGTGCGCGCCGCACTGATTGCGGCGGCACTCGCAATCCCGTCGGTCGCCTGGGGTCTTGTCCGCCAACGCGGGGCTGTACTTGCGTGGCTTGACTCGATTCCCTCAGCTATTCGGGCCGGTGTGCGCCTCGCCGTCGCGATGACAGGAACACTCGTCGTTGTCGCAGCAGTGATTGCGGCAAGCGCAGTTGCCGTTCACCGTCACATCCTCGCGGAGTCTGCGACGTCGCTTGAGCCCGACACCGTGTCAGGCATCGCTCTTGCCTTTCTCGAAACCCTCTACGCGCCCACGCTTGTCGTGTGGGTGATGTCGTGGATGACGGGAGCAGGTTATGTGCTAGGCGGTGTGCACCACGTGCCGTCAGCGGCGAGCGATGTGGGCACGCCCATCCCGATTCTGGCCTCCTTGCCTCAAGGCGGCGGCCTCGTTGGGTGGATGCCATGGCTCGTGGTGCTCATCGGTTTTGTCATGGCCTTTGTGCTGCGCAAGCGCATTGGTCACCGGCGCGAGGCGCTTGCCGCTATTGGCGTGGGAGTGACGCTGAGCGCTGCGACGATCGGACTGGCGGCCTTTGCCGCCACGGGCTCCATGGGCCCGGGGACGTTCAGCGACGTCGGGCCCGTCGTGGGTGCGACGTCGCTGCTCGTGGTCGCAGAACTCGGCGGGGGAGCACTTGCGGCAGCCACGGTATGGCACGCGCTTGGCGCGCTTTACGGAACCACGACAATCCGGGTGAGAAACGCCGCCCCCAAGCCAGCGTCGGCCGCGTCCTCTACGGAATCTCGATCCCGTAGCGATCAAACACGTCCTCGCGATAGTCAACCCGGCACTGATTCTCCCGCTGCGGAGTGAGTGCGGTGCTCATGCACTGTTCGTACGCCATGACGTCGGGCGCGACGAGGACGTAACCGATGCCGAGCAAGCCGAGATAGCCCGCGACCGCGCCACCCACGCCGAGCAGGATGCGCAATGTCGTCGCTCCGGGGGTCTTGAACGCTTCAATGAGCGCCATGATGCCGGCTGCACCAGCTGCGGCGGCAGCCAAGACAAGGCCAAAGCGGAGCGGGAAGGGCATCGCCGACACGATCCACGCCACCACCATCAAAATGATGAAGAGGCGGGTGTAATACGCGGCTTTCTCAGGCACCGCAGTGCGAGCGGGTGGCCCCGACGGTGAGGGAGGGGTCACGGCACGCTCCTGGAAGTCATGCACCAAGCATGCCGATAGGGTCTGACTGTGACAAACCGGCGTGCGCGACTAGTGGTTCTTATCTCCGGCACGGGCTCCATCATGACGGCCCTCGCGCAGGCGTGCGAAGACCCTGCGTACGGTGCCCGGATTGTGGCCGTCATCTCCGATCGAGCTGACGCTGGCGGCCTCGCGGTCGCGACGCAGGCGGGCCTGCCAACGGCGGTCGTCAGTCCACACGACTTCCCTGACCGCGCCACGTGGGATGAGGCGCTCGCCCGCACGGTCGAGATGTTTGAACCCGACCTCGTCGTTTGTGCGGGATTCATGCGACTCATCGGTTCGCCGTTGCTCTCCTCACAAGCGGGACGCATCGTCAACACCCATCCGGCCCTGTTGCCGTCCTTTCCCGGCGCCCACGGTGTGCGCGATGCGCTCGCAGCAGGGGTGAAGGTCACCGGGTGCAGCGTCATGCTCGTCGACGAGGGAGTCGACACCGGGCCGTTGCTTGCGCAGGTGCCGGTCGAAGTGCGAGAAGATGACACCGAAGCCACCTTGCATGAACGCATCAAAGTCGTTGAGCGAGATCTTGTGGTCACCACCATCGGCACGATGGTGCGAAACGGATGGACAGTCGACGGACGCCGCACGCGGCTCGGCACGGCACTGGAAGGACCCACAGCATGACTGAGCGCCTTGCGATCAAGCGGGCATTGATTTCGGTGTACGACAAGGCGGGGCTTGAGGAGCTCGTTAACGCTTTGGCCGACGCCGGGGTGGAGATCGTCTCCACCGGCTCGACGGCGGCGCGCATCGCGTCTGCAGGTGTGGCTGTGACTGCGGTCGAAAGCCTCACCGGTTTTCCCGAATGCCTCGACGGCCGGGTCAAGACGCTCCACCCGCGTGTGCACGCCGGCATCCTC
>JAEZXC010000075.1 GCA_023442845.1 Actinomycetes bacterium
ACGCCGTGCTCCGTTTGCGCGAAATGGGCCTGCACCGCGGCGCCACCGTCCGGCTCGAACTCATTGCGGCGGGTGGGGCGCGCGTCGTCACCGTCGGCGCGGCCCGGCTCGCCGTCGACCGCGCCACCGCCGCCCTCATCGACGTGGACCTGCCGTGACTGCCGTCGTGGAGCGCGCCACCGCGACTGTCGTGCTCGTTGGTAACCCCAACGTCGGCAAGTCCACCCTCTTCAACCACCTCACGCGCGCCCGCCAGCGCGTGGTGAATGCCCCTGGCACCACCGTCTCCCTTGCCAATGGCACGTGGCACACCCCCGCCCACGACCTCAATCTTGTTGACTTGCCGGGCACCTACTCGCTGTCGGCTCGCTCTCCCGACGAGCAAGTAGCGGCCGACGCTGTCACCTCTCGCCAGCACGACATCGCGTTGGTCGTGCTTGACGCAACAGCGCTCAGCCGCAGTTTGTATCTGCTCGCTCAAGTGGCAGTTGCTGACCAGCCCGTGGTCGTTGCACTCACGATGCTTGACCTCGCTCGCGCGCGGGGCGTCGCGCCTGACGTTGCCTCTCTCGCCGCCACGCTCAAGGTGCCCGTCATCCCGGTGCACGGACGCACAGGCGAAGGCGCTACCGAGCTTGCGACCGCGATCGACGCAGCCCTCGTCACCCGTCCCCGAGTCCATGGCATCGACCCGCACGAGCACAGCGATTGCCTTAGCGACCGGCTCGCATGTGCCGAGCACCTCTTCGAGTGGGTATACGGCGTTGTCGATGCGGCTCAGCCTCTCGCGCCACCGTTGCCCACGCTGTCCGACCGGCTCGACCGTGTCCTCCTCACCCCGTGGGCTGGAATCCCGATCTTTCTCGCCGTTGTGTGGGCGGTATTCCAACTGACCACCGTCGTGGCGACACCTCTCATGGACGCCGTCGCGGGCGTCGTCACCGGTCCCGTCGCGAGCGGGCTCAGCAGCGCGCTTGAGGCCGTGGCCGCACCTCAGTGGCTCGTCTCGCTGATGTCCGACGGCGTCCTTGCCGGCGTCGGCACCGTTCTTTCGTTTGTGCCCCTCATGGCGATCATGTTTGCCGCGGTGGGCGTGCTTGAAGGCAGTGGCTACCTCGCACGAGTCGCCGTTGTGGCAGACCGTGCGATGCGCGCCCTCGGCCTCGACGGGCGGGCCATGCTCCCGCTCATCGTCGGCTTCGGCTGCAACGTGCCCGCCCTCGCCGCCACCGCGGTCCTTCCTCACGCACGCCAGCGCCTTCTCACCGGGTTGCTCGTGCCGCTCACCACCTGCACAGCCCGGCTCGCGATCTACCTCATGATCGCTCACGCCTTCTTTGGCTCGCACGCGGGGACCGTTGTCTTCGCCATGTATGTCGCATCCATCGCGCTCGTTGTCGTGTGGGGCCTTATCGCGCGTGGTCCGGTCATGCGCGGCGAGCGTCCTGGCCCGCTCGTCATTGCCCTGCCCGACTACCAGCGGCCACACCTGCGCACCCTCGGTCACGCGGTGTGGTCTCGGGTTGCGTCCTTCGTCACCAAGGCCGGGACCGTCATCCTCATCGCCGTCGTCGTTCTGTGGGTCGCCCAGGCGGTCCCGGTTCGTGGCGGACACACCCTGACCGAGGTGCCGGTCGAGGACTCGCTCTACGGGGCTGTCGCCCTCGCCGCCGCTCCCGCGCTTGAGCCGATGGGGGTCGCCGACTGGCGCATCTCCGCCGCCCTCATCAGCGGAGTCGCGGCCAAGGAGGTGGTCATCGGCGCGCTTGCGCAGTCGTACGCGCTCGATGGCGACGACGAAGCGACACTGGGCGAACGCCTGCGCTCCACCCTTGACGAAACGTCAGGTGGGCACGGCAATTCCGCTGCCCTCGCGCTCATGGTGTTCTGCCTTTCCTACCTGCCGTGCCTCGCCACCTTGGCCGAGCAGCGTCGGCTCTTTGGGTGGCGGTGGACCACCGTGGCCGCGAGCGCGCAATTACTCGGCGCCTACGCCCTAGCAGTGGCCGTGTTCCAGGTGGGGAGGCTGTGGTGAGCGGCACTTTCACTGCTGTCATCGACCGCCTCGCAGCGGGAGACTCGATTCGCACAGCGGCGCGCACAGTGGGCGTTCCTCACGATTTCGCACGGGCCGTTGCCGCCGAGGGCGAACGACTGGGGCTTGTCATCGCCGCCGATACCGCCTGCGGCACGTGCGTGCCCGCTTCGTCTCCTGCCTGCGCCGGCTGTCCCTTTGGCACGCGAGGCGGCCGGGACTCTCGCTAGGCTCGCACCCGTGCCCATCCCCTTCATCCTTGCTTCCCGCTCGCCTGCCCGTCTCGCGACCTTGCGCTCCGCTGGGTTCGAACCGCACGTTCACATCAGCGATGTCGATGAAGACGCAGTGTTGGCGGCGGCTGCAGACACGTTCCCTCTTGAGCGGGGCCGCGACCTCACCCCGGCCGACGCTGTCCTCGAGTTGGCGCGCGCCAAGGCCGAGGCGGTAGCTGAGCTCCGAGCAGAAACAGAGGCGATTGTCCTTGGATGCGACTCGATGCTTGAGCTCGCAGGGCAGATCCACGGAAAACCGCTCAACGCCGAGGTGGCGCGCGAGCGCTGGCGCATGATGCGGGGCCGCAGCGGCGTTCTCCATACTGGCCACTGGCTCATCCGCATCCGCCCCGAGGGCGGTGGCGCAGTGGTGAGCGGGGTTGGCGGAACGGGGTCAACGGTGGTCCATTTTGCCGATCTCGAAGACGACGAGATTGATGCGTACGTGGCGACCGGTGAGCCGCTCCATGTGGCGGGTGCGTTCACTGTCGATGGTCTGGGTGGCTCATTTGTCGAGAAGATCGAGGGAGACCATCACAACGTTGTAGGCGTGAGCCTCCCGCTCGTGCGCGAGCTGCTCAGCGAAGTCGGGCTACGGGTTCCTGACGTGTGGGAGCCCCGCGACGCGGTGTGATTTCTCGCCGTCATTTGTGGCGACCCCACAACCTACGGCCGCGTAACCTCACGAGAGGCTTCATTCTTTGGATGATTCCTCCAAAGAGTGCGAAAACTGCTGTGCTCCATAACAAATCGACGCCCCGAGCCCCCGCCGGGCCAAGACGGAACGCGTCACCGGGGTAGGTTGGGCGTCGTGCCTGCGTTCACTTCGGTCCTCGTTGCCAACCGTGGCGAGATCGCCGTACGCGTGATCCGCGCCTGCCAAGACGCCTCACTGCGCTCGATCGCCGTCTATGCCGACCCCGATCGCGACGCCCCCCATGTGGCGCTCGCCGATGAGGCCTACGCTCTCGGCGGCTCGACGGCCCGCGACTCATACCTCGACATCACCAAGATTCTTGACGTCGCGCGCCGGAGCGGCGCCCAGGCGATTCACCCGGGTTACGGCTTCCTCTCCGAGAACGCCGACTTCGCCCAAGCCGTCATCGATGCCGGACTTGTGTGGATTGGACCCCCGCCTGCCGCCATTGAGTCACTCGGCGACAAGGTGAGCGCCCGTCACATTGCGCAGCGTGCTGGCGCGCCGCTCGTGCCAGGCACCCCGGACCCCGTCGCTTCGGCCGACGAGGTGGTGGCGTTCGCCGACGCGCACGGGCTTCCCGTCGCCATCAAGGCCGCATTCGGTGGCGGTGGCCGCGGCCTCAAGGTGGCCCGCACGCGCGATGAGATTCCTGAGCTGTTCGACTCCGCCACGCGCGAAGCCGTCGCTGCCTTTGGCCGCGGAGAGTGCTTTGTTGAACGCTTCCTCGACAAGCCTCGCCACGTCGAGACCCAGTGCCTCGCCGATACGCACGGCAACATCGTCGTCGTCTCGACACGCGACTGCTCCCTGCAGCGTCGGCACCAGAAACTCGTGGAGGAGGCCCCGGCACCTTTCCTCACCGACGAGCAAAATGCCCGGCTTGTTGAGGCAAGTAAGGCGATCATGCGCGAGGCGGGTTACGTCGGTGCCGGTACGTGCGAATTTCTCGTGGGCGTCGATGGCACCATTTCGTTTCTCGAAGTGAACACCCGCCTCCAGGTCGAGCACCCCGTCACTGAAGAGGTGACCGGCATGGACCTCGTGCGCGAGCAGTTCCGTATTGCCGCAGGCGAGCCGGTGTCTCAGCTTGAGCCCGTGGTGCGAGGCCACTCCTTTGAGTTTCGCATCAACGGCGAGGACCCAGCCCGGAACTTCATGCCGGCCCCCGGCACCATCACCTTGCTACGTCTGCCGAGTGGCCCTGGTGTGCGCGTTGACGCCGGAGTCCGCGAAGGCGACACCGTGTCCGGCAACTTCGACTCAATGGTCGCCAAGCTCATCGTCACTGGCGCGAACCGGACCGAGGCGTTGCAGCGTGCACGCCGCGCGCTTCGCGAGATGGAGGTCGAGGGCATCCCCACGGTGCTGCCCTTCCATCGAGCCGTTGTGGACGCGGAGGCATTTGCGCCGGAAACCGGAGCGATACAGGTGTACACCACCTGGATCGAGACCGAGTTCGCGGACACCGTCAAGGAACTTGGCGGCGGCGGCGCCGGTGGAAGCGACGCAGCGGACGACGCTGGTGCAACGGAGCGCGTCATCGTCGAGGTGGGCGGGAAGCGGCTTGAGGTCGTACTGCCCGCAGCGCTCGCTCAGGCCGGCCGCGCCCGGGCTCGTGCTGGCGTGCCGCAACGGCGCAACACCCGCAAGGCCGGTGCTCCGCGCGCGGCCTCGGGCAATACTCTCTCGTCACCGATGCAAGGCACCATCGTCAAAGTCGCCGTGGCAGAAGGCGATGCCGTGGCAGAAGGCGACCTCATCGTCGTCCTCGAAGCAATGAAGATGGAGCAGCCGCTCACCGCTCACCGGGCGGGTGTCATCAGCAAGTTGTCGGCCACGGTAGGTGGAGGCGTCACCGCAGGCGCCGTCATTTGCGACATCATCGACGTCGCTGACTAAGCCTGCTCCTGCTCCGTCATGCGGTGCAGGGTGCGCGCCGCCTCCGCAATGGTGCCTGCAAGCGACGGATACACCGTGAAGGCCGACGCGACGTCGTCCACCGTGAGGTGATGCGTCACCGCGAGCGTGAGCGGGAAGATGTGTTCTCCAGCACGCGGTCCCACCACAACTGCACCGAGCACTTGGCCCGTCACGGTGTGGCCGAAGATCTTGACGAAGCCCGCGTCAATGCCGAGCATCTTGGCGCGCGGATTGCGTGCGAGGTCGATGCGCGACACCTCATAGAAGATTCCCCTGCGCTTGAGATCGGCTTCTGAGGCTCCAACAGCCGCGATCTCAGGCACAGTAAACACATTGGTCGCGACCGTGCTGAGTTCGATCGGTGCGACGGCATCCCCGAGCGCGTGGGCCACCGCGATTCGGCCCTGCGCCGCAGCCACTGACGCGAGAGGGAGAACGCCGGTGCAGTCGCCTGCGGCATAAATGCCACGCACGTTGGTGCGCGAGACACGGTCAACCTCGATGAAGCCGTGCGGCGTGAGGCGCACCCCCGCGCTGTCGAGCGCCAGAGCGTCGGTATTGGGAACCGAGCCCACCGCCATGAGGCAGTGGGAGCCCTCGACTACCGCCCCATCGTTGAGCGTGACCCGCACGCCGTCACCGGTGTTGACCACTCGGGAGGCTCGCGTGCCACCCATCACGTGCATACCGCGGCTAGCGAACTCGTGCTGGACGTACTCCGCCGCCTCAGGGTCTTCGCGGGCAAGCACGCGGTCGCCGGACGAGATGAGGGTGACCTCGGCGCCGAGGGTGCGATAAGCGCCGGCGAACTCGGCGCCCGTCACGCCGGAACCGACAACAACGAGGTGCTCGGGCACGTGGTCGAGACCATACAACTGCGTCCACGTGAGGACTCTCTCACCGTCGGGCTCGCACCCGTCCACGACGCGAGGCCGCGCCCCCACCGCAAGGAGGATGTTGTCGACCTCAATGCGCTCGTCACCCACGACTACAGCGTCGGCCCCATCGAGCCGCGCCTGTCCACGCATGATCCGTACCCCGCTGTGTTCTAAGCGGGAGGTGATGTCGCTGCTTTGCTTGCGCACGAGCTCCGCGACACGCGTGTTCACGGCACCGAGATCAACTGTGTGATGCCCCGCGCCCGACGTCGCTTCACCATGCTCGCCGCGAATGCCCAACTGAGGGGCGCGATCCGCGATCGTCAGCCACTCTGCGGTGGCGATCACTGTCTTCGAGGGCACCACATCCGTCAGCACTGCATTGCCGCCGAGTCCCTGCCGTTCGATGAGCGTGACCTCGGCGCCAAGGGCCGCCGCAACGAGGGCGGCTTCGTAGCCTCCCGGCCCACCACCAATGATTGCGAGGCTTGTCATAGTGACCATGGTCCCAGAAGGCGCAGTGGTGGGCAGGCGGAGCCTTCAGGATGCGTCGTCGTCGGCATGTGGAGCAGGGCGGACGCAGTTACCCTCAATGTATGACTGCCCACGAACTCGCCGCAGAGGCCGCCGCACTCATTGCCACCCGCACTGGCGTCGCCTCCCATGACATTGCTCTCATTCTTGGTTCCGGTTGGGGCGGCGCCGCCGAACTACTCGGTGACGAGGTTGCATCGGTCGAGGCGGGCGATGTTCCCGGCTTTACGGGGCACACGGTAGCCGGCCACCACTCGACGTTCCGCTCGGTCCTCACACCCAATGGCAGTCGCGTGCTCGTGCTCGGCGCACGCCAGCACTACTACCAGTCACGCGACGCGGCGACAGTCGCCCACGCTGTCCGAATGGCGGCCGCCGCCGGCTGCTCAACGCTCGTTGTGACAAACGGATGCGGATCCACCCGGCCCGAGGTGGGGCCCGGCTCAGTGGTCCTCATCAACGACCACCTCAATCTCACCGGCGCGACACCTCTCGAAGGCGCCACCTTTGTGCCAATGTCGGATGCCTATTCACCGCGTCTGCGTGACATTGCCAAGAGCATCGACCCCACCCTCATCGAAGGTGTGTACGCACAGTTCCAGGGACCGCAGTACGAGACGCCAGCCGAGGTAAGGATGGCAACGATCCTCGGCGCCGACCTTGTGGGCATGTCGACCGCTCTCGAAGTGATTGCGGCGCGTGAGGCTGGCCTCGAGGTACTTGGCCTCTCCCTCGTGACAAATCTTGGCGCTGGCATCGGCACTGAGGAACTCAACCACCAAGAGGTTCTCGACGCTGGCGCCGCCGCGGCTCCTCGGATCTCCCGTCTTCTGGCGGACATTGTGAAGGCGATCCCGGTATGAGCGTCGAACCGTTCCAGCGCACCATCGACCGCGCGTCGGCGTGGATGGCAACAGATCCAGACCCGGACACGCGCTCAGAACTTGGAGCGCTGCTGCGAGAGGCGAGCGCGGAGATCCCCGGTGCCGCAGAGCGTGTGGTGGACATGTTTACCGGCATGCTTGAGTTTGGTACGGCCGGCCTGCGCGGCCCGATTGGTCCCGGGCCCAACGCGATGAACGTCGTCATGGTGCGCCGCGCCGCCTGGGCACTTGGTAGCCACCTCCTTCGGGTGCTCGACGGGGCCGCCGATGCTCCTCGCGTCGTCATCGGCTACGACGCCCGCCACAAGTCGGATCAGTTCGCTCTCGACTCTGCGCGGGTGCTCACCGCACTCGGCGTCGAGGTCACGCTGTTCCCCGCGCCGCTGCCCACGCCGGTTCTCGCCTACGCCGTCCGCGCATGGGGCGCCGACGCTGGGGTCCAGGTGACCGCCTCTCACAACCCCGCCAAGGACAACGGTTACAAGGTGTACCTTGGCGAGCGCATCACGCCCGACAGCCCCGGTTCTCAACTTGTCGGGCCGCATGACGGCCAGATCCACGAGTTGCTGCGCCGCATCGACGTCACCGAGATCGCGGTGGCCGATGCTGGGTGGACGGTTCTCGAGGCCGGCTTTGAGCGCGAGTACATCGCGAAAGTCGCTGCGCTCGTTCCCGCTGCCGAGGGGGAGTTGGCCTCGCGGCGACGTGCGGTGCGTATCGTCCTCACCCCCATTCATGGTGTTGGCGATGCGACAGTACGTGCAGTCCTCGGTGAGGCTGGCTTCACGGACCTCACGTCGGTTCCCGAGCAGGCTGAGCCGGACCCCGAGTTCCCCACCGTGTACTTCCCCAACCCGGAAGAGCCCGGCGCCATGGACCTCGCCCTCAAGCTGGCGGACACCATCAGCGCTGACGTTGTCATCGCCAACGACCCCGATACGGACCGCTGCGCCGTCGCGACGCAAATCGATGGTGCCTGGCAGA
>JAEZXC010000064.1 GCA_023442845.1 Actinomycetes bacterium
CGGTGGCGCGTCGTGCAACGCGACCCGGAGGGCAATGAGTTTGCCTTTTACGGTCAGTTCACCGAGGTGGAGACACATCGGCGCACTGTGCAGACCTTTGTGTCTGAGCTCTTTCCCACGATCGTCACCGAGTTGACGACGGAGTTCATGGCGACCGAGGCGGGCATCCGCATCGTCACCACTCACGACTTGGGAAGCGACCACTTCCGGCGCGGCTACATCCGCTTGGGCGGAGTAGAGCGGATGGCCGAGCAGTCCGATCACTTCGGTCGCCTGCTTCGCCAACTGCACTCACGCAAGTCCTAGGCACCTGAGCCCGCCTCACGCGCGCCATCTGGCAACGAAACGCCGGGTAAGTGTGACATAGATCACACCGTGCGCCCCTGGCGCGCCGCCCCGGGCATTCTTAGGATTGTTGCCACGCCCAACAAATCGCCAATGAGGCCGCCCGACATGGGATGACAGCCTCGCGCGCCGCCGCCTGTCACCCCCGGGCGACGACGAGAGGATCCGTCACCACACGATGCCCGCCAGCGAATCACCTGCCCCCATGAGCACCAGCATTCCCGTGATCCGCAAGTCGGACCGCGTCGACGCACCCTCCACCTATGCGTCCTGGCGCGACTACGCCTTTTCTGACAAGACCGAGCAGCCGCCACCTGCCCGGGACTAGGGCGTCGGCCGCCGTGCCAGACTTGCGTCATGGCCACTGAACGTCCCCTGCGCCACCTTTCCCTCGCCGATCTCCGCGAACGGACGTCGGCCAAGTGGCGGCGATATGACCCCGACGTCCTGCCGTTGTGGGTTGCGGAAATGGACGTCACCCTTGCCGACCCAATCCGGGAAGCTCTCGAACGCGCCGTGCGCATTGGAGACACCGGGTATCCGGTCGGCACCGCATACCCCGAGGCATTCGTCGACTTTGCTCGCCGCCGTTGGGAGTGGCCCAGCCTTGACGTCGGCGACGTTCGCCCGGTGTCGGCTGTCATCCAGGGCTACACCGAGGCACTGCTTCTCGCGGCGGGGCCCGGCGGTACGGTCGTGGTCACCTCGCCCGTTTACCCGCCGTTCTATTCGTACGTGCGTGAGGCTGGCCTCACCGTCGTTGAGGCGCCATTGAGCGCGGACATGCGACTTGACTGCGCGGCCATCGACACCGTCATTGGTGACGCTCGTCGAGACGGCGCTCCAGGCGTGGCAGTCCTCCTGTGCAACCCGCATAACCCCGGTGGCACCCTCCACACGCGGGAGGAACTGAGTGCGCTCGCGGCAGTGGTGGGCGCGCACGGGGCGACCGTCGTCTCCGATGAGATTCACGCCCCGCTCGTCTATGCGCCAGGGACGTTTACGCCGTACGTCACCGTTGATCCGACGGCAATGGCACTCCACGCCGCTTCCAAGGCCTGGAATCTTGCCGCCATTCCAGCTGCGCTTCTCGTGTTTGGCGAAGAGGCGGCCGACGCTCGACGTGCCTTCGACGGTGGCGCTCACCATGGTCCGACGCACTTTGGCGCGATTGCACAGACCGCAGCGTATCGAGACGGCGGTCCGTGGCTTGACGCTCTGCTCGTCGACCTCGCGGAGAACAGGGACCTGTTGCGGAGCGAGCTCGCTAAGCATGTGCCCGCAGCGCGGCTTACGCCGCTTGAGGCAACGTACCTCGCGTGGGTGGATTGCCGTCAGCTCGGTCTTGATGCTGAACCGGCGTCGGTGTTCCTAGAACGCGGGCGGGTCGCCTTCAACTCCGGCCCAACGTTCGGCACCGGGGGCACAGGGTTTGTGCGGATCAACATTGCCACCCACCCTGAGATCCTCACCGAGGCGGTGCGGCGCATGGCGGCGGCGCTGAACTAAGGCTCACGCCTCGTCGCGCGGCCGGTTCCATTCGATTGTGTAGCGCCACAGGACACGGTCCTTGTAGAGAGCGCCCGGGAGGATCTCGTTGACGGCCCGCTTTACCTCGGTGAACGTGTGCGGAGGCGGCCACACCGTCGGGCAACCGTGCTCCCAGCGACCCTTGACGAGCAAGAACGCCTTATCCGCGATGGAACCGGCAAATTCTCGCGGGAGATCACGCCATGTGGCGCGCGCAGCGCCCACCACATAGAGACGGCCACCGGGTGCGACCCACGACTTCAAGCGTTCGAGACCTTCGCGAATGTCCATGTGGTGGAGCAACGCGCCCGAGTACACCACGTCCGCAGGCGCAAGGTCGGTATCGAAGATGTCGCCCACCACGTAGGTGATGTTGTCCGACCATTGGGCGCGGGCACGCTCAATGCTCGGTTCGTCAGCATCAATGCCGGTGACGGCCAGACCCGCGCGGGCAAGAGTGCGTGCGGCAAGCCCTTCCCCGCATCCAGCATCGATCGCTGTCGTCGCACCCTCGGGAAGCTCAGCGAGCAGCATCGACTGATATCGAATGGTGTGATTGAAGCGCTTGTGGTCAGGAATATCCGCGTCCATGTCCCCAAGTGTGCCCGGTGAATTAGCCAGTGCGTGACGAATCGATCACCCGTACGCTGTGAGCGTGAGCAGTGACGCCACGCCCCCGGCTGAGGTCGAGATCGATGCGGCGCTCGTCCGTGCGCTCTTGCGCGCACAGCAGCCCGAGCTCGCCGAGTTGCCAATCGGTGATCGCTACGAGGGCTGGGACAACGTGACGTTCCGTCTCGGAGACACGTGGGCGGTGCGCTTGCCCCGGCGAGCGCTCGGCGCGACGAACCTCGCACAGGAGATCGACTGGCTTCCCAGAATCAGCGAAAACTGGACGTTTGCCGCACCAATTCCTTGGGTACGTGGCGCGCCAGGCGAGGGCTTTCCGTGGGTGTGGGCGGTGGTGCCGTGGATCGAAGGCCGACCGGTCTACGAGTCGCCGTTCCATTCGCTCGGAGCGCGCCACCTGGGACGAGCCCTCGCCGAGATCCACCAGCCAATCGAAATCGAGACCCCCATTAACCCGTTCCGCTCGGTCTCCCTCGCTCAGCGTGCGGAACGACTCGACTGCCGCTTAGCCGTTCTTGAGGAGAAGCACCGCGGTCACATTGCCGGCGGCGATGCCCGTCGCATCTATTCGCGAGGCTCGCTCGTGCCATGCGAGGAGTTCACATGGGCACACCTCGACCTTCATGGCGGCAATGTCCTCACACTCAACGGCGCCTTCGCTGGGATCATCGACTGGGGAGATGCCGCTGCTGGCGACCCCGCGACCGATCTAGGCCAAGTGTTGACACTCGTCGGACGCCGACGTTTTCGCGACGTCGTGCGGGGCTATGCCGACGCTGGAGGCGCGGCAGCCAGCCGCTCGAGTTTGTCAGAACAGACAGCGCGACGAGTAGAGGCCGAGGCGGTTGGCTACGCGGTGACGCTTGCGAGCATGACCGACCCCACGCACAGTGTCGCCGGTTGGCGGGCACTCACGGACCTCGGATTCGCGGACGGCGTGCCCGACGAGGTACTCGACAACGCCGGCATCACCAACGACCAAGGTGCCGCATAAGCGGGCTCGTCAGAATCCGAACGCCCTTAAGAGCGGTTCAGCCTCGATCCAGTTTTCTTCGTCGCTGCGGTCGTCTCGCCACACCGCGAGGTAGCGGTCGCGCTGCTCGTCAGTGAGCCCGTTCCATACCGACATGATGCGCTCGTGTTCCGCGTGCCAATACCCCACAATGCGCAGTGCCGACGTAGGCATTCCACGCTCCCCGCGGACATAGGTGCGAATCCGTCGTGACAAAGCGGACTCGCAAGCGACCCACAGATACGGTTCGGATTCGGTGGAGTCGAGAAGGCGCGCCACCGCATCCATCAAGATGCTTGGACCGATGCCGTTGCCTCCGATACGCCACTCAAGATCGACGTCGGCGAGACTCGTCAAAGTGCGAGAGTCGGCCATGGTCGCCACCTCAATCACCACACGGAAGCGCTCCTCAGGGCGGGCCTCTTCGAGGATGCGAGCAATGGCGGGTATCGCCGTTGCGTCGCCCACGAGGAGGCGCGTTACCGTGGCGTCAGGGGCGCGGTAGTAGCCCTTTGGCTCCGAAATCAGCACCTCGTCACCGGGCAAGACCGACTCGCCCCATGCGGCCCCGGGCCCGTGCCCGTGGGTCGCAATTTCCATCTCGATGCCATCCGGCCGCACCCGCGAGATTGTGTAGTGGCGCGCCGTGTGGCCGTGCGCAACGTCGGCCTCTTCGGCACCCAATTCCACGTGAACAAACTCGTCCGGGTCACCTGAGGAAGTCCATTCGCCCGGAGCGGTGGCGAGTGCCACCCGGACAAATCCGGGTGACACTCGCTCGACGTCCGTGACAACGGCGCGGATGGTCGATTCCATCGCTATGCAGCCGTCTCTGCGTCAGGAATCTCCGTAGCCGGATCCCCGTCAAGAGCAGCCTTCAACTGCGGCACCAACGTATCGAGGACGTACGCCTGCGACAGCGGCGAAGCGAAGGAGAAGGCTCCCTCAAACACCGAGTCCGTTGACCAAATGTGGCCACCCGACTTCGTGATGTTGAGGTTGGGGTATGCGGGCATCGCTTCCACCTGCGCGCGGGTGTCGGGCGATAGCGCCGTCAGCCACACAACGGTGTCAAGGTCGAGCAAGTCGAGGCGTTCGGGGCTGAGGGAGAGGTAGAAGTCGGTGGCGGGATCGCCAGCGCTATCGATCGCTGCGACATCGAGGCCGAGACGGCCGAGAAGTGCCGGTCGGGGATCGTGGGAGAAGTAGGCGCCTGGCTGACCCTCATAGACGAAGCCGACCGCGGCGGTCTTGCCGTCCCACTCTGGGAACTCAGCACGGACGTCCGCAAAACGAGCCTCGAGGTTGGCAATGAGCTGCTCGCCCTCGTCGACCTTGCCGAGCGCGGCCGCAATCATGCGGGTCTCCTCGTCGAACGGCATGCCGTAGTCCTCGTAGTCGCCGCTCTGCGCAACAACCGGGGCGATCTGCGAGAGGAGGTCGTACTGCTCTTGAGTGATGCCGGACCACGTTGCCACAATGAGGTCGGGCTCCAAGGCCGCGACCTGCTCGATGTTGATCTCCCCCGCGGGAAGTACCTCGGGCTCAGCGCCGACGGCCTGACGAGCCTCGTCGGCCCATGGCCACGTCGCGTAGTCATAGCCGTTGTACCACTCGCGCACCGCGACGGGCGCAACACCAAGCGCGTAGAGCCAGTCCTGCTCGTGGAAGCCAACGCTCACCACCCGCTCCGGCTCCGATTCGACGGTCGTCGAGCCGAACTTGTGCTCGAGCGTGACGGGGAAAGCACCGTCGGTGGCCGCATCAGGCGCACCCGATCCGCTCGGTCCGGCTTGGGTGTCGCTATCGCCGCTTGAACATGCCGTCAGCACGAGCAGTGCTGCGGCCGCAACCGCAACTCCGAGGCGTCGCAGGGTGGGTGTCATCGTGTCCTCTCAAGTGAGTGGTGGGAGGCGGGAATCGCCTCGGTGAATACGACGCTGTCCCCAGCGTCAGTGGGGTGGACCGCCTTGACACCCGGAGGCGCTGCTGACGGGACAATGAGCGGAGTGCCGGTCACCGGGTCTGGCACCACGGTGACGGGCAAGCCGAACGCCGCGCCGACGCGCTGCTCCGTCAGGACATCGCGTGGCGAGCCACTGGCCAAGACCAGACCGGCAGACATGAGGACGAGGTGGTCCGCGTACCGCGCTGCCTGGGCGAGGTCATGCAACACGGCGACGACGGTCCGGCCTTCCGCCGCGAGGCGGTGGACGAGGTCGAGAACGTCGTACTGATGGGCGATGTCGAGGAACGTTGTCGGTTCATCAAGCAGTAGCAGCTCGGTTTGCTGTGCGAGAGCGAGGGCAATCCACGCACGCTGACGCTGTCCGCCGGAGAGCGAGTCGACGGGCCGATCCGCAAGGCCCCCGAGACCGGTTGCGTGGATCGCGTCATTGACGGCGTCAGTATCGCGCTGCGACCACGCCGAGAAGGGCCCAAGGTGCGGCGTGCGGCCCCGCGCGATGAGGTCACGCACAGTGATCCCGGCGGGCGCGGTGGGGGCCTGTGGCAGGAGGCCAACCTCACGTGCCACGTCCCTCGTGGGCAGCGAGTGGATGTCAGCGCCGTCGAGCAATACCGCACCGAGCTGGGGCTTGTGAAGTCGAGACAACGCGCGCAACAGTGTGGACTTGCCGCAACCATTGGGGCCGATGATCGCCGTGAACGCACCCGGCGGAACATCCAAAGAGAGGTCATGAACAACTCGAGCGTTGCCGTAGGCGAGAGACAGATGGGACGCCGCGAGTCGGGTGCCGGCGCCCGCCACCTCAGCATGTATACGGGTGTCCTCCGCTGTACGAGCGCGCGCAGTGGCGTCGGCGTTCATGGGGCTCCCACGGGGATCGGGCCGCGGACTTTGCGGCCAAGTAAGGTAACCCTAACTGCCAATTACGCAAGTAGTCAATTGCGTAATTGACGGGTGCCGTCGGGTGGGCACCACTACCCCGCTTGTGCGGCGCCCGACGCCCCCCGCGCCGGCCTAGATACTCCCCCGCAGGCGCGTGAGCAGCATGAGGAGGTACGGGGCACCGATCGCGGCGGTGAGCAAACCAATCGGCAACTGCGTAGGAGACAACGCCTCTCGAGCGATGAGGTCGGCAACAGAGGTGAGACACGCACCCATGAGCGCGGACGCCCCCAACGCGATGCCGCCCGAGGCTGATAACCGTCGCGCAATCGCAGGCGCGACAAGCGCAACAAAGCCAATTGGGCCTGTCACCGCAGTCGCAAGCCCGGCGGCGATGCCCGACAGCGCCACTGCGCCAAGTCGCACGCGCACGAGGTTGACTCCAAGCGCTGCGGCGAGGTCGTCACCCATCTCCATCACTCGTAACCGGCGCTGAAACCATGCCGCGGCAGGCACAATGACGGCGAGCGCCACGGCTGAGATGACGACGTGGCGCCACACCCGGGCGTTCGTCGAGCCGACCGTCCACAGGTACGCAGAGCCGGCGACTTTCTCCGGAAGCCTCGTCAATAAATACGTGACGATGGACGTGGCGACAAAGCCAATACCGATGCCCGCGAGCACCATGCGCATCGGCTGGATACCCTCGCGCCAACCAAGCGCCGTGATGAGTGCGGCCGTGAGGAGTGAGCCCAAGATGGCCCACGGCGCAATGGCGAGAGAGTCTGACTTGCCTAACACAGCGATCGCGGTGACGGCCGCCGCCGATCCGCCCGCCGTTACACCAAGGAGATCGGGTGACGCCAAGGGGTTGCGCGCAACGGACTGCAATAGCGCGCCTGAGACACCGAGAAGTGCCCCGACGAGTGCCGCGGTATAGGCGCGAGGGGCACGCAATTGGCCGACGACAAAGTCGGCGCCATCGGACGATATCCCGACGCCGGCCTTCAGCACTTCCGGAAGCGGTAGTTCAATCTGGCCGGTCGCAAGCGACGCGATCACGCTGATGAGGAGCACAATGGCAAGAGCGGCGGGCACGAGCACCGACCGTCGCGAGCGCAACCGCCGGCTGGGAATCGCCGAGCTGCGAGGCTGAATCACGCTCATAGCGCCACCACCCGCAAGCGGCGCGCAAGCACCGCGAGGAGCACGCCGCCACCCAGTGCAGTCGCAATACCCACCGAGACTTCGCCCGGACGGGCGACGAGCCGGCCGGCCACATCGGCCGCCAACATGACGACACCACCCGCAGGAATGCTCATCGCAATTAGCCAGCCGACGCGGGGACCAGTCACTGCGCGAACGAGGTGAGGCACGGCGAGGCCGACAAAGGCGATTGGACCCGCAAGCGCCGTCGACACCGCCGCAAGCGCCACGACCAGCGACATGACCCCCGCCCGCGTGCGCGCGACGTGGACGCCAAGGCCAGCCGCAGCTTCGTCCCCAAGCGCAATGGCCTGGAGCGGACGGACAAAGAGCGCGACGAGTATGAGCAGAATGCCGATGGTCGCGATCAAGGGGACGATGGGGATGCCAGCCCGGCCTGTCAGCGAGCCCGCAAGCCAGTAGCGCAGCACGTTGAGGGCGGTCTGGTCATACAACACGATCGCGGTCGTGATTGCAGCGAGCAGAGCTGTCACGGCGGCGCCCGCGAGCGCGAGACGGATGGGCGCTGAGGCGCCTCCGCCCCCGCCAACGCCGTACACGATGAGACCTGCGGCAGCCGCTCCGACGAGCGCAAGTGCCACTTGCGGAATGACGGTAGCGACGCCGCCAAAAACCGTCCCAATGACAATCGCGAGCGCCGCGCCTGCATTGAGGCCGAGCAGTCCTGGATCAGCCAAGGGGTTGCGAGTCAACGATTGGGCAAGCGCCCCGGCGACAGCGAGTGCAGCGCCTGCTCCA
This sequence comes from Actinomycetes bacterium, assembly GCA_023442845.1. Classification (GTDB taxonomy): domain Bacteria; phylum Actinomycetota; class Actinomycetes; order Actinomycetales; family Demequinaceae; genus Demequina. The sequence goes on from JAEZXC010000064.1 coordinate 8,334, forward strand.
ATTCCGATGAGCGTTCGATCCCAGCGGAGGGTCCGCACAATTGCGTGGTCTTCGACCCCGGGCTCAGGGTGCCAGATCGCCTCCCAGACGGTGGAGATCGCAATCGACTTCGCCCCAAGTGCAAGTGATGCGATCACTGCCGCGACAAACAGGATCACCGTGACAATAAGCGCCGTGCGCGGCGTGATCCATTGACCCCAGTGCCAGACGGGCCGAATCCGCGCGCGCACAGCCGCAACGGTGTCAGGGGTGCTGGGTGGCACGAATCCTCACCTCAGGTGGGGCGGGCGCGGGTCCCGCGGGAACGTCAAGCCCGACAAGTATTACGCAACTCCGGTGGCTCGTAAATCCCGCAGCCTGTCAACTAGGTCGCTGACGGCGGCCACACGATGACATAGCGGACCACCCCGTCAGCGTCGCCGCCACGCTCGTTTTCCGGTAGCTCAGCGACAAACCCCTCGCGGCGCAAGAATCCACGTGAGCGTACATCGGCGCTTTCGACCACGGTGTGCAACAGCGAAGCGCCGGCCTGGCGCACATGGTCGATTGCGCGCCGCAAGAGTGTTTGGCCGATCCCCTTGCCCTGGACTGTGTTGAACACCTGAACAGTGATGAGCTCTGCGGCGCCTGCTTCATCGGGTTCGCGGACCGCTGCGATCCCTTGAACAGCACCGTCGGCGCCCTCGTAGGCGAAGACGGTGAGTCGCTCGGCGTCGCGGGCAAAGAGCGTTTCCATCAGGTCGTGGAGCACGCGCGCCGAGTGGCGACCTTCGTCATCTGCCCGATGCGCGACCATCGCGGTGAAGAACTCGAGGATCGCACTTTCGTCGCTGGAAGACGCGATCCGAATCCCTCGTGCCATGCGGACAGCCTAGGGGTTAGCGCTCACACTTCTAACAACTGATTCTCAAAATTGAAGCCTGAACCGGTTCATTGTTCGCTAGACGGCTCACATCGTGCCTGATAACTGCCCTAACTAGCAGCACATCGAGAGATAGGACCATACTCATCCCATGAATACGCAAAGGATGTCCCTCATGACGCTGCCCGTCGACGACCTCGCGGCAGCGATCGATTTTTATGGGCGCTCCCTCGGTTGGGAGATCCGCGTGCGATTCGGTGACGACATCGCCTACGTGCAGATGAATGGCTTTGTCGCCGCCCTCTGGTCCCGTCACTCGTGGGCCGAGGAGGGCCTCGAGTTTGAGCCGCCCGGCTACACCTCCTTTGCGATCAATTTCGCTCGGCCGCCCGAGGTTGACGCAGTCGCCGAACAGTGGGCCGCCGCTGGCGGCGACATCGTCAAGCAACCAGGCATCGCTCACTGGGGTGGCTACTCGAGTTACGTGCGCGACCCGTGGGGCAACCTCATCGAGCTGGCGGTGAACGACGCCTTCGAGATCACGGAGGACGGTCTCACTGTGATGCGACCGGACTGACGTGCCCTGCCGCGTTGCTGCGCGTGGCACGATGAGCGCATGAGCGAGGCCGCCCTCATCCGCCCAGCCACCGGCGCCGACGCTGCCGCGCTCGCCGAGATTTACAACCACTACGTCCTTCACAGCGTCGTCACCTTTGAAACGGAATCGGTGACGGCTGCCGACATGGCCGCACGGCTCACAAAGGTCACGGCGACAGGACTGCCGTGGCTCGTCGCCGTCGAGCCTCACGAGGATGACGCCGACGTCGTGGTCGGGTACGCCTACGCCGGCACCTTCAAGGAGCGGCACGCCTGGCGACACTGTCTTGAGACATCCGTGTACGTTGCCCCCGACGCTTGCGGGCGCGGTATCGGCAGGGCGCTTTACACCGAGTTGTTCGCGCTCCTCGCAACACTGACTCCCGAGCAATCTGTGCACGCACCCGTCCACACGCTCATCGCTGGCATCGCGCTGCCGAACGCCGCTTCCGTCGCACTGCACGAGGCGTTTCAAATGGAGAAGGTTGGCGTCGTGAGAGAGGGTGGACGGAAGTTCGACCAATGGATCGACGTGGGGTACTGGCAACGCATGGTGCGAAAGGAGGGCTCGTGAGCGAGTTCGTTTCCACACCGATTTCGCCCGAGGTGGGTCCCTCGAAGCGCCGCTTCGGCCCACGCGAAGTCCTCGCCACCCTTGCGATCGTCGGAGTCATTTCCGGTATCGCCGTTCCGCTTGTCATCGACCAAGCAAAGAATCGTGTCGACGCGCAGGTGAAGGCGGACCTCACGGCCGTCCACACAGCAATCTCCGAGTGGGTGCTCGCCAACGATGACGTCCCCACCCTCACTACCGACGGCGGCGCCGTATTGCTCAATGGGGTTGAGGTCGTGCGCGTCCACCCCGACACCACGGTGAGCGAGATCGACGGTCTCACCACCACGACGTGGTGCGTGACCGCATCGAATCCGGCGGGAAAGCATGCGGACCCGCCCGGCTACCGCTTCAAGGCGTCCGCCGAGAAAATCGACACCGGCGAGTGCTGAGCGCCGTCACACCCCCGCTCAAGCGTCGGCCAGGAGCCGCCGCACCGCCCGCTCAAGCCGTTGCTGACCACTGTCGTCAACGTCGGCCGGGAGCAGCGACTCCGCGTCGGGCACCGCACGTGAGCCGATGACCGTGCCGTTCTCCCACAGATCGACCACACGCGGATCCACGTAGGACGCCCGTGCCACCGCCGGGGTATTGCCAAGCGCTGCCGCAACCTCCTTCATCGCCCCGGCAACAACACGCGTGCGAGCCGTTGCCGACAATGACGTCGCGGGCGGCGCCTCCGCAAGGACAGCGGCCGCGATGACGGTGCCATGCCACGTACGGAAATCCTTCGCCGTCGCCCCCGGGTGAACCCACTGCGACACGGCCGCGTTGACGTCGGCACTCGTCACGTCGTGCCATCGCGCCGGGCTCTTTGACACGCGCCACGCCATGAGGTCATCGCGCGGATCCCGCCTGCGCTTCAACGTCGTGATCGCGCGGGCACAACGGGCATCGGAGATGGTGAGTTCGCGGCTGATGCCGCCCTTGGCTGTGTACGAGAACGCCACGTCATCGCCGCGCACCACGGCGTGCTCGCGCTTGAGAGTCGCGAGGCCGTGGGTGCCGTTGTCGTGAGCGTAGGTTTCGCCGCCGACGCGGAACAAGCCTTGGTCCAAGAGCCAGACGCAGAGGGCACTCACGTGCTCCTGATCGAGGTCGCCCGAGTCAAGCGCTGCGTTGATGCGGGGGCGGGCGGCGGCGAGCGCTTCAGCGAAAGTGAGCATGCCTGCAAATTTCGCTCGGTCGCGGTGCGCGCGCCACTTCGCGTGATACACGTATTGGCGCCGTCCCGCAGCGTCGATTCCGGTCGCCTGGAGGTGCCCCATCGGATCTGCGCAGATCCACACATCGGTCCACGCCGGCGGGATGACGAGCGCGGCAATACGTTCAAGATCCTCATCGTGAGCTGGCTTGCCCGCCGCGTTCACGTACGCAAAACCTCGGCCGCGCTTCACACGGCGCAGCCCTTCCGCATCGGGGCGGGAGCGTCGCAGCCGCGCCATGGCGCAACGGTACGTCGCGCCATCTCCTTTGGACAAGCGGAACATTTGAGACGCACATTGCGTTTCGAAAAGCACTGGAGGTGGACCATGAAGAAAGTCATTACCCGATGGGCAATCATCGCAATTGTGGCCCCCGTGGCCGCGTGGGCTCTCGGCAAGGCAGCCACCAAGGCTGAACAGTCTCGCGGGCGTGATTCGAAGCTCGCGAAGGGCTTGCGCTATGGGCGCGGTGCGCTGAAGTCCGCTTAAGCCGAGCGGCAGAGCGAACGACAACGGGGCGGTTTCCCTGGCCGATCAAGAATGACCTGGCAGGGGAACCGCCCCGTTGTGCTGTCTCGTTAGCGAACCGCCGTGGTGGCCTCGATGAGGTTCTTGAGGCTCGCGGTGGTTTCGGCGTAACCACGCGTCTTCAGACCGCAGTCGGGGTTGACCCACAGCTGCGTACCTGGGATCGACTCCTTGGCCAAGGTGAGCAGCTCGGTGATCTCCTCGGTCGAGGGAACGCGCGGCGAGTGGATGTCCCACACACCTGGGCCGATGCCGCGAGCGAAGCCGTGGTCACGGATCGCTGGCAGTACTTCCATACGCGAACGGGCTGCCTCGATTGAGGTGACGTCTGCGTCGAGGCCATCAATCGCGTCGATGATCTCGCCGAACTCTGAGTAGCACAGGTGGGTGTGCACCTGAGTGTCGTCGCGCGCACCCGCCGTGGCGAGCTTGAACGAGTTAACTGACCACTCGAGGTACGCCGCCTTGTCACGGTTCTTGAGCGGAAGAAGTTCGCGCAGTGCGGGCTCGTCGACCTGGATGATGCCGATGCCGGCTTCCTCAAGGTCGGCGATCTCCTCGCGCAGCGCCAGCGCGACCTGGTTGGCGGTGACGCCAAGCGGCTGGTCGTCACGAACAAAGGACCACGCGAGGATCGTCACGGGACCAGTGAGCATGCCCTTGACCGGCTTGTCGGACAGCGACTGTGCGTAAGCGGCCCACTTGACGGTCATCGGCTCCGGGCGTGCAACGTCGCCCCAGAGGATCGAGGGACGCGTGCAACGCGAACCATAGGACTGCACCCAGCCGTTGACGGTGACATCAAAGCCATCGAGCAATTCGGCGAAGTACTGAACCATGTCATTGCGCTCGGCCTCGCCGTGCACGAGGACGTCGAGACCCAGTTCCTCCTGGAGTTTGACGACTGACGCGATCTCGGCCTTCATTGCCTCTTCGTAACCAGCGTCGTCCAGTTGCCCCTTCGCCCACGCGGCACGTGCCTTGCGAATCTCCGGGGTCTGCGGGAACGAACCGATCGTCGTCGTCGCAAGCTCAGGCAACGCAAAACGGTTGGCCTGCGCCGCGGCACGAATCGAGTAGTCCGAGCGGGCGAAGTCCGCGGGCTTGACGGCGTCGAGTGCCGCACGCACGTCGGCACGGTTCGTGCCGGGGTGAGCCGCACGCGAGGCGAGAGCCTGTCGAGCCGAGGTCAGCGCTTCGTCCACTGCGTCCACACCGTCACGACGTGCGGCCGCGAGGGTGACAACTTCGCCGATCTTCTCGTCCGCGAAGGCCAACCACGACACAAGCTCGTCGCTCAAGTGGTCCTCACCCACGAGGGTGTGCGGCACGTGGAAGAGCGATGTCGAGGTCGATACCGCCACCTGGGCACCAAGCGCTGCCACTGCGTCGAGCGTGGCGAGTGCCTTGTCAAGGTCGGTGCGCCAAATGTTGTGGCCATCGATGACACCGGCAGCGATCGTGACACCCGTCAGGTCGACGCCCGTCGGCAATTCGCCGCGAACGAGGTCGAGGCCAATTGCCTCGATGGGTGCAGCGGCGAGCACGGGGAGGGCGTCGTCGAGCGAACCCATCGGCGCCGCAACAAAGAGCTGCGGGCGATCCGTCTGACCACCAAGGAGCTCGTACGTGCGCTGCGCATGAGCAAGCACGTCGGCACGCTCCGCGTGGATGTCTGCGACGAGCACCGGCTCGTCGATCTGCACCCACTCAGCGCCAGCGGCCTTGAAAGCGGCGAGGAGTTCGACATAGACCGGAAGCAGGTCGCCGAGGCGAGTCACTGGGTCAAAGCCCTCCGGAGCGTCGTCCGATGCCTTTGCGAGGTAGAGGAACGTGAGCGGACCGGTGATGACGGGACGCGTCACGAAACCCGCGTTCTTCGCTTCGACAAACTCGTCCACCCAGCGAGTCGAGGACAGCGCGAAGGTGGTCTCGGGGCCGATCTCCGGCACGAGGTAGTGGTAGTTCGAGTCGAACCACTTCGTCATCTCGAGCGGGGCCTTGTCGCCCTCACCGCGAGCGATCGTCGAGTACCCGGCGAGGTCGACAGCGCCGTTTGCGTCCCGCAGGTGCGCAAAACGGCTCGGAACTGCACCAAAGGTGACGGCAGCGTCGAGCACGTGGTCGTAGAAGGAGAAGTTGGACGGGATCGATGAATCCGTGCGACCGAGCCCGAGCGTGAACATTCGTTCGCGAGTGGTGGAGCGCAGGGCAGCGGCCGCTGCCTCGAGGTCGGCCTGGGAGGAGGTGCCCTTCCAGAATGACTCGAGGGCCTTCTTCAGCTCGCGGCCCGGGCCGATGCGCGGGTAGCCGAGGATGGTGCCGGTGGGAAAGGTCGAGGGGGTTGCGTCAGACATGATTCCTCAAATGGATGCTGCGCGGCGGGCTCGCCATTGCGCTTGGTCGACGCGTCGATTGCGCCGAGATAGCGCCACACACTCTAGCGGGATGTACCGATCCGGACCAACGCGAGCTGGCACCTTTTATTGGTGCTTTTGAACCAATTGCACCGGGGTCCCCGCCTCGACGGTGCGGGACACTGTGCACTCGCGCTCGTGCGAGGCAGTGAGTGCCGCGGCGATGCGGGCGCGCGCCTTGTCACCTTCTTCTCCCACAGGGAACTGCAGGTCGAACGTGACGCGAATGTTCTCGAGGATGTTGCCGGTGTCGTCATCCTTCACATAGTCGGCCTCCGCGACGGCCTCGAACGTGGTGGGCTCCGCCCGGCGCGAGGTCATGAAGTCGACGTCCACGCTTGAGCAACCCGCAATCGCTGCAAGCAACAACTCAACGGGGGTAAGGAGACCGTCACCGCGCCCGAACTGAAGAGTTGCGCCCTCGGAGTTGGTCGCCGTATAGACGCCCACGCTGTCGCGGGTAAGGGTAACGGTGCGGGGACTGATATTGCGGGCCATCCCCACATCCTCCCACCCCCTTAGTGGTAGGTGGCCTCTTCGGTTTGGCCGGTTGGGGTGTCCTAGTGGTGGCTGGCCTCTTGGTGCGCGTTGGCGCGGGGCGGGTTAGTTGATGTGTTTGCGGTCCGTGCCGAACCAGGTCTTGCCGTCTTCACGGGTGGCAAGGTAGTCAGCGATCTGGTCATCCGGGATCAGGAAGTTATCTATCCCGTCCCCATCAGGATCCAACAACGTGGACGGGTTCTTCGGCGCACGCTTGCCTGACAGGCAGTTGCCGTTCAGGTCACAATCCACCAAATGGGTGTGCGGGTTGTACACATGCAATGTGGTGGATGCGGACGTGGTGGTCGCTGTACCGGGAGCGTCCGACCACGATGCACCACCATTGATCGAGTACTCACCACGCCACGTGGTCGTCAGCGTCAACGTCGCCCGATGCTGATGCTTCGCCAAACCAAACGGGGTGCCACCGTCCGCATACGGTGTGCCCGGGCTCGTCATCGTCACATTCGTGCCATCATCACCACTCCACGTATACGACACCGGCACCGCCCTGATCACGACCGGTGTGCCAAGAATCGTCGTGTCCATCGTTTGGGACGCACCATCCACAATCGGATTCACCCCCAGCTCCGCAATCGCCCACCCCGTCGCCGGTTCCAACCGATACCCAGACGGGGTGATCGGCATCCGCGCCCACTCAACCGCCACCTGCGCATAAATCAAATCCGCCGCACACTGATACGACCCCACCTGCACCCACGGACCAAACGAACCATCCGCAAGTGCTTCAGACCGCCACCACGGAGCAAGCGCCACCTGTCCATCAGGACACGCCCCCTCACGCGGCAAATCAGTCACACACGACGGAATATCCCCAACAAAGCTCTTCACATAATCCGGGCCATCCCACGCCTCCGTGTACCACTCCAAACACACCGCATGCCGCTGCCACCGATCCCCAACACCAGCACCACTAGTCGGCGCACCCTCATGGGACGCATCCTCACTTGAAATGACAACGGACGCCTGACCACTCTCATCGTTGCGGGTGCCGCCATCCCACCCGGTGAATACCAACTGCAGGTGCAACGCATACGCCAGAAAGAGCACCAGTCCGCTACTCATCGTCGTAAACAAACCCGACATCCTGGACCCACCATGACCCGTCACTGAATTCGAGTTTCACGCCAACTTTGCCGGTCCCGCCCATCGAAACACTGTGTTCCGATCCATCCGCTGCAAAGCAATTCGTGTCGGTGACATCGAAGTCCTGGGTCACGTACCAGTACCCATCACTTTGAATCCCGCCGATCGCGAGATCCGGGTTCCACGTGAAGTCGCCGCCTTCGCAGTAGCCAGCCGACTCCTTCGCGCCAGCAATGTTCTCCAGCGCCTTCGTACAGAAAACACTGTCGTCATCACAGAGGAAGTCGAACAATTCGGTGTCGTAGGGCGGCTTGAACATCGGCGCATAGAGCTCGATGAAGAACATCGAGAACTCAACGGCACTTGGAAAGCTCTCGTAACGAGCTTCCTCAGGGATCCGCGCGAGCAACTCCTCTTCCGGAGTCACCGTGGGCGTCGGGCTCCCAGACGGAGACTCCGACACCACCACCGACACACTCGGCGACACCGGCTCACCATCAGAACCAGCACCAGAACACGCACTCAAACCAGCGGTCGCAATCCCCCCAAGGGCTACCACCGCCGCGAAACGCAGCAGTCGAACCATGCG
>JAEZXC010000124.1 GCA_023442845.1 Actinomycetes bacterium
GCGCCTCATCGAGAGCGGCGGCGTAGGTCAACGAGGTGGGTGTCGTGGTGCCCTTCTTCGCAAGGACGAGCCACACCCCATCCGAGTTCGACTCTTCCGCATCAAGCCATTGCCGCCATGCCGTGGCATCAGCCACACAGAATTCCTCGCGCTCCGTCACGCGCTCAGGCTACGGGGTGGCACTGACGCGAGCAGTCGCACACGAGGGGTCAGCCAGCCTGGTATGGGCTGACGACGACGTCGACGCGCTGGAATTCCTTGAGGTCCGAGTAGCCGGTGGTTGCCATCGACCGGCGCAACGCACCCATGAGGTTCGTCGAGCCATCAGCCTGCGTACCGGGGCCGAAGAGAATCTCCTCGAGGGCGCCCACCGTTCCCACGCGCACGCGTTCGCCACGCGGCAACTCGGGGTGGTGAGCCTCGGGGCCCCAGTGGTAACCCTGACCCGGCGCCTCTTCAGCGCGCGCGAGAGCGGCACCCACCATCATGGCGTCGGCGCCACACGCGATGGCCTTCACCATGTCACCCGAACGGCCAAGACCGCCGTCTGCGATCACATGGACGTAGCGACCCCCCGACTCGTCGAGGTAATCGCGTCGCGCCGCCGCGACGTCCGCCACAGCTGTCGCCATCGGGGCGTGGATGCCGAGCGTCGTCCGCGTGGTCTGAGCGGCGCCACCGCCAAAGCCGACGAGCACACCCGCGGCGCCCGTCCGCATGAGGTGAAGCGCAGCCTGGTACGTCGACGCGCCACCCACAATGACCGGCACGTCAAGGTCGTAAATGAACTTCTTGAGGTTGAGCGGCTCGGCTTCCGCAGAGGCGACGTGCTCGGCGGACACGGTGGTGCCGCGGATGACAAAAAGGTCGACGCCGGCCTTGAGAACCGTCTCGTACAGTTCTTGAGTCCGATGCGGGCTGAGAGCGCCAGCCACGGTCACCCCAGCCTCACGGATCTCGCCAAGCCGAGCGGCGATGAGCTCCGCCTTGATCGGTTCCCGGTAGATCTCTTGCATCCGGGCGGTCGTTGCCTCCGCGGGCAGCGACGCGATCTCGGCGAGCAAAGCCGTCGGGTCCTCATACCGTGTCCACAGACCCTCAAGGTCGAGAACCCCGAGGCCTCCGAGCTGACCGAGCTGAATCGCCGTCTGTGGGCTCATCACCGAGTCCATCGGGGCCGCAATAACCGGAATCTCAAAACGGAAGGCGTCAATCTGCCACGCAAGGGAGACGTTCTCGGGGTCGCGCGTACGCCGCGACGGCACCACCGCAACGTCATCAAAGGAGTAAGCGCGGCGGCCACGCTTGCCGCGGCCAATCTCGATCTCGTTTGTCACGTGCTCCAGCCTATCGCTCGGCGCGTGGTGGGCGCCCTCGTCAGTGCCTCGTGACAGGCTGGCACCATGAGTTGGCTACAAGGACCGATGGTGGGCTTCGATACGGAAACCACGGGGGTGAACCCCCGGGCGGATCGCATCGTCACGGCCGCCGTCATCGTGCGCGACGGCGGTGCGACCACTCAGCGCACGTGGTTGATCAACCCCGGCGTCGACATCCCTGAGCGGGCCACAGCGGTGCACGGCATCACCACCGAGAAGGCCCGAGCCGAAGGCGCCGTTGCGGAGGTCGCGCTCGAGGAAATCGCGGCAACGTTGGCCGACGCCCTTGCGCACGGCATCCCCGTGGTCGGCTTCAACGTGCAGTACGACATCACCATCTTGGAGAGCGAGCTTGCGAGGCACGGGCTCAGGACCCTCCGCGACCGCCTCGGTGGCGCAATTCGGCCCATCGTCGATCCCCTCGTCTTGGACCGCCACCTCGACCGCTACCGCAAGGGGCCACGCAAGCTCATTGATATGTGTGCGACTTATGCCGTGCCGGTGGTCGCCGATGACCTCCACGCAGCGGACGCTGACGTGCTCGCCACGCTCGACTTGGTCGCGGCGATCGCCGCCCGGTATCCCGCCATCGGCGACGTCCCACTCGACTCGCTCCATGACCAACAAGCGGAAGCGCACCGGATGTGGGCCGCGCATTTCTCCGCGTGGCTCAAGTCCAAGGGCACGGTCAACGACTTGCCGAGCCAGCAGTGGCCCGTCGCAGGTGCGCCGGTGCCCGCAGACACCGCCGCATCGTCCTAAGCCGTCAACGAAACGCGACGTCGTGGAAGCGCTGCACTAGTTGCGCGTGGAGTAGTTCGGCGCCTCGACCGTGATTTGAACGTCGTGGGGGTGCGACTCTTTGAGACCGGCCGGCGTGATGCGCACGAAGCGACCCTTCGACTGGAGTTCAGCAATGGTCCGCGCGCCCACATAGAACATCGACTGGCCCAAGCCGCCCACCAACTGGCGAACGACGGACGACAGCGGGCCCTTATAGGGCACGCGCCCCTCAATGCCCTCGGGGATGATGTCGTCGTCGCTGGGCGCATCGGCCTGGAAATAACGGTCCTTCGAGTAGGACACGCGACCACGCGATGCCATCGCCCCCATCGATCCCATGCCGCGGTAGGACTTGAACTGCTTGCCATTCACCAAAACGAGGTCGCCCGGCGTCTCCTCGCACCCCGCAAATAGCGATCCGAGCATGACGGACGACGCTCCTGCAACCAGAGCCTTGGCGATGTCACCCGAATACTGAAGACCACCGTCGGCGATGATCGGCACCCCGGCCGCACGGGCCGCAAGGGACGCCTCGTACACCGCCGTTACCTGGGGCACGCCGACGCCCGCGACAACGCGCGTCGTGCAAATTGAACCTGGACCCACGCCCACCTTCACGGCATCCGCGCCTGCCTCGACGAGCGCTGCCGCACCAGCGCGAGTCGCGACGTTGCCGCCAATCACCTGAACGTGACGGGTCGCGGGGTCCGACTTGATGCGCTTGATCATCGCAATCATTGCCTGCGCGTGACCGTGGGCGGTGTCGACGACGAGCGCATCCACGTCTGCCTCAACGAGTGCCGTCGCCCGCTCCCACGCGTCGCCGTAAAAGCCAACCGCTGCCGCGACGCGCAGACGGCCCTCATCGTCCTTGGTGGCACGTGGGTACTTCTCGGTCTTGACAAAGTCCTTGACCGTGATGAGGCCGGTCAATTTGCCCTGCTTGTCGACAAGCGGCAGTTTCTCGACGCGGTGTTTCGCGAGAAGCTCGGAGGCATCAGCGTTCGAGACTCCCTCTGGCGCCGTGATAAGCGGCATCGGCGTCATCTGCTCGCGCACGAGCTTCGTTGCGTACTCGGTCGGCGGGACAAAACGCATGTCCCGGTTCGTGATGATGCCAACGAGAGTGCCGGCCTCGTCAACTACGGGGAGACCGGAGACGCGGTAGCGAGCGCACAAGGCGTCAAGTTCTTGCAGGGTCGCGTCCGGGCCCACCGTCACGGGATCCGTGATCATGCCGGACTCGGATCGCTTGACCGTCACCACCTGCTGCGCCTGGTCCTCGATCGATAGGTTTCGGTGCAGCACGCCAATGCCGCCGAGGCGAGCGAGAGCGATCGCCATGCGTGCCTCAGTGACCGTATCCATCGCGGCGCTGAGAAGCGGGATATCGATCTCGATCTCGCGCGTCAGACGCGTCCGCGTCGACACTTCGGAGGGGATGACGTCACTCTCACCTGGCAAAAGGAGTACGTCGTCGTAGGTCAGTCCTGTGAACCCGAAGGGGTCGTGCTCGCTGGCGGCCATTGTCCAATTCTAGGCCGGGGGCGAATCGCACCATGCACCGACCGCATTTCGGACATACGGGACAAGGGTTTTCGGCGCCCCCCAACACGGTGCCCCCATAAATAGGGGGTTTCCAACCCGGGACTTCAGGGGTAGAAACGTATCTAGCGAGCGTGTTATCGGGTGACGCGACCGTCCCTGCCACCCGAGAGCGCGCAAGCGAATCCCGCTAGTGAGGGCTACGGGGGGAAGACCCGGCCAGTTCGGCCGGTTCGGACGCCGAACACGCGAGGAGATTCATGGAAACCGTTGCCCAGTTACCCGCTCCCACTCAGGCGCAGTGGGAGTGGCAATACGAAGGGGCATGCCGTGAGGCCGACCCCAATCTTTTCTTCCACCCGGAGGGCGAGCGCGGAGCTGCGCGTCGCCGCCGCGCGGACGCTGCGAAGCAATACTGCATGCGCTGCCCCGTGCTTGAACTGTGCCGGGAACGATCTCTCGCCGCACGCGAACCCTTCGGCGTGTGGGGAGGTCTCAGTGAGGACGAGCGGCACGCAATCCTCGCTGGGCGCCTGAAGCAGGCAAGTTGACCACCTGCTCGGGCTACCACCGCAGCCCCCGTCGGTAACCCCCTGCAATCGACGGACGCGGCGCGGAGCAGAAGAAGGCCCCAGAGACTATGAAGTCTCTGGGGCCTTCTCTCGCGTTAGCGAAGACTGAGCGGCGTTGTCTTATTCGACAACTGCAAGCAGGTCACGCACCGACAGGATGAGGTATTCCTCGCCCGCGTACTTGACCTCGGTGCCGCCGTACTTGCTGTACATGACACGGTCGCCCACCTTGACATCGAGCGGGACGCGGTTGCCATTGTCGTCAACACGACCAGGGCCTACCGCGACAATCTCGCCCTCCTGGGGCTTTTCCTTGGCGGTGTCAGGGATCACGAGGCCGGAAGCCGTGGTCTGCTCGGCAGCCGCCGGCTTCACCACAACCTTGTCCTCGAGAGGCTTGATAGAGACCGACACTGCGGACCTCACCTTCCTTGAACGTAACGTTTTGTGAGCGGCTCGGGCCCGCCGTCGCGGGGGTCGGGCTACGTCCGCACTCCTCATGGAGCACTAGCAATTTAGCACTCACCAGCCCTGAGTGCTAACCGAAAACGGCCAAGATTCGCGTACTGAGAACACGGGACGTGCCAGGATCGAGTCATGGATGCCGACGCCGCTCGCCTCGCCACGAGCCCTACGGCACTGGCGCTCCTCGACGCTCTTCCTCCTTACGTCGCGTCAGAGTCGCTGTCCCGTTCCCAGCACCTACGTCATCAAGGTGTCGCGCCCGACGTCGTCTCGGTCGTGATGACGCAATCGCGCCTTCGCGCCGCGGCAGCGTCGAAGTTTGGGGACTTTGCGCGTGGCATGCTTTTCACTCAGGACGGGCTCGAACAGGCAACTCGACTGACGGTCGCGGCGTTGCATGCTCAGCGCTACCGCGACGCGGGCATCACCCGTATCGCCGACCTCACATGCGGCATCGGGGCCGACGCGATGGCGGCCGCAACGCTTGGAGTGGGCGTCATCGCCTTCGAGCGGGAGGCGGCAACGGCTCATATCGCAGACTTCAATCTTCGACATTGGGATCACGCGCGCGTGGTGCACGCCGATGCGATGGCGACTCTCGCTGTCGGCGATCTAGACGTTGAGGCCATCTTCGCGGATCCCGCCCGGCGCGACGCGCGCGGACGCCGCCACCACACCTCCGACTACTCGCCTTCACTCGATGACGTCTTTGCGTTGTGCTCGCGCTGGCCCGAGGTGGGCATCAAGGTCGGCCCGGCGCTGCCCCATGACGCGGTACCTGAGGACGTCGAAGCTCAATGGGTGAGCATTGACGGTGACGTCGTGGAACTTGGATTGTGGTCGGGGCGTCTTGCGCGCCGCTCGGGCCACAGTGCTCTCGTCATCGCGCGTGGCACCGCGCATGTGTTCGACGCCGATCCGATTCCCGGAGAGGCGGGTGCCTTGGGCGAGTATCTCTACGAACCCGACGGTGCGATCATTCGCGCCGGCCTCGTCGGCCCCCTTGCGGATGTGCTTGGCGCCCGCCTCATCTCACCCTCGATCGCCTATCTCACGGCCGACGCCGCACTTAACTCTCCCTTTGTGCGGGGCTTCCGCGTGGTCGAGAACCTCCCGCTCAAGACAAAGCTCATCGCTGGCGCCCTACGCGAGCGCGGCGTCGGCATTGTCGACATCAAGAAGCGCGGGGTTGACATCACGCCAGAGACGCTTCGCCCCCAACTGAAGCTTCACGGAGACAGCTCGGCTACGGTCATCCTCACGCGCGTGGGTGATCAGCGCCGAGCGCTCGTCGCGGAGCCGCTCCACACCACCACCTAGGCACCGCGCAGCAACTGGATGGCGAGCACCACCATGACGACGGCAATGCCACCGTCGAGCCACCGCCATGCCGACGGTCTCGACAACCACCGGCTGAGCAGACGGGCTCCGTAACCCAAACCGGTGAACCACACGACGCTTCCCGCCATGGCCCCGGCAGCGAACAGCCACCGCTCATCCCCATGCGTTGCGGCGATCGATCCCAGGAGGAACACGGTGTCGAGATAGACGTGCGGGTTGAGCCACGTGAGTGCGAGTGCCGTGACGGCAACGCCCCAGGCTGCCTTCCGGGCACGCGGCGCAGTGCCCGGCGCCGTATCAAGCGACTCGCCCCTTGGCCGCCACGCGCGGTGCGCGGCGAGCGCACCGTAAACCAACAAGAAGGCGGCGCCTCCCACCCGAGCGGCGGTGACAAGCCACGGCGTTGATTCGACGAGCGCGCCAAGGCCCGCAACACCCGCTGCGATGAGGACGGCATCGGAGACGGCACAGATGACGACGACGAGTGCGACATAGGAGCGCGCAAGCCCTTGGCGGAGGACAAAGACGTTCTGCGCGCCGATCGCGATGATGAGAGACAGCCCAAGCCCAAAGCCCGCAAGAAGGGTCACGCGCACAGCGTATCGATCGCGTTCGCATCACTGTCGTGATGCGGCAGCGTCAGCCGACGCTGTCAGCACAGGCGGGGGGCATCCCGGGGATTGCCCACGTGCCGCCTGGCGCGACGGCACCCGCGAGGACGTCGGAAAGACCGCGCAGTGCGTCAGCCGAACGTCCATACAGCCCCACGTAAGTGGTGGCTGACGATGAGGGAAGCCCCCACGGCGCATCCATCGCGAC
>JAEZXC010000106.1 GCA_023442845.1 Actinomycetes bacterium
CCCGCACAACCCCGCAGCCCACCCACCCAAAAGTGGTGCTCCCGCGACGCGGGTGGCGGGGTGCGGCCGGCCAGGGGACGGGGCAGGGGCCGACGCTAGCGTCGGCGTCACCCCACCGCCCCCCTACCCGTCGCGCCAACACCACAAACCCGACCGTCCGAACCGCGCTCCCGCACAACCCCGCAACCCACACGTCGAAAAGTGGTGCTCACGCGACACCGAGGGCCGGCGAGGGGCAGGGCAGGGGCCGACGCTAGCGTCGGCGTCACCCCACCGCCCCCTACCCGTCGCGCCAGCACCACAAACCCGACCGTCCGAACCGCGCTCCCGCACAACCCCGCAACCCACCCACCCAAGAGTGGTGCTCCCGCGACGCGGGTGGCGACGCCGGAGGCGGGCCAGGGGGCGGGGCAGGGCAGGCGCGGGCCAGTGGGCGGCGCGGGCCAGGGGGCGGGGCAGGGCAGGGGCGAGCCAGGGGGCGGGGCGGGGGGTGACGGGCCAGGGACCGGCCGACGCGGGCGAGGGGGCGGGATGGGCGAGAGGCCGGCCGACGCCGGGGGCTAGCAGTCGCAGGCGATGCGCTGGCCGGGCTTGCCGACGGGCGAGGTGAGCGGATCCGGTGAGCGCGTCGCGTCGACGGTCACCGCCGCACCCGACTCATCCCGAACCACCCGATCCACCGGCAGGCCCTCACGCGCCCAGTACTCGAAGCCGCCAATCATCTCCTTGACCGCGTACCCGAGGCGGGAGATGACCAGCCCCGCGTTCGTAGCGCCATTGCACCCGGGTCCCCAGCAATAGACAACAAACCGAGTGCCCGCGGGATATGTGGGAATGACGTCGGGCATCGTGGTGAGCGGGATGTGCACGGCTCCGCGGGCGTGGCCCTGATCCCAACCGTGAGCGCTGCGCGTATCGACAAAGACGAAGTCCACCTCGCCCGCCTCAAAGGCGTTGTGCACATCGGTCGGGTCGGTCTCAAAGGCGAGACGGCGGGCAAAGTGCGCGGCAGCGTCGGCCGGGCTCACGTTAGCGGTCATGGCCCGACGCTACGGCGGGCATGGCCAGCCAGTCCACTGGTCCCTGGCGCCATGTGGGTCATCAGCGATACGGTCGCCTTGTCACGTACCGCCTAGCTCCACGGGGCGTCGAGGGGGCGGGCGGCTGAGGGGGATCAATGACGACACCAGGTGACCTGCCGGGTACTTTTTCCGACAACACGCAGCCACGCCAAAAGGCCGACGCCGCAGTGCCCTTTTCCTGGGCGGCGCCAGCCCCCGGAGCGATGGCGCCGACGCCGGTGCCGGTCGAGGCGTATGGCCCGCCGCCGTCATGGCAGCCACCCGTCGTCACGAAGAAGCGCCTCGTGTGGCCGTGGGTCCTTGCAGGAAGCGTCCTCCTCTTGGGCGTCCTTGTCGTCTTTGGAATCGGCTACGCCATCCAAAGAGCCTCTGCGGATCAGAACGCCAACTACACCGGCGCTGCCATTACGTCAGCGGATGTGCCGGCGACTGGTGACTTTCTCATCGTGTCAGCGAGCGGGGACGTCGCTTTCGAGGGACGTGACGAGTGGTACGACATGTCTGACGCACCGGACATCACCGCGCTCCTTGCGGGCGCCCCTTCCGGCGCGACGGTGATGGGCGCGTACTTCACGTCGGACCCCTACGAGTACTCCACCAAGTTCCCCGAGTTTGTCGTTGTGCTGGAGGCCAAAGAGCCCGATCTCGTGGGCTCGATCAACGTCGAACGGCTCCATGACGACATCATGACCACGGCGCTCACACTCATCGAACGTGAAGGTGAGGTGTCCTGGGTGACGGGGCCTTTTGATGTCACGACCGCAAACGGACTCGAGGGTTTCAAGACTCAGGCGTCTATCAGTTTGGACGGGTTCCCCGTTATCTACGAGTGGCAGACATTTGCGCGCAAGGATCAGATGGTGTCGGTTCAAATCGTGTACAACAACGGAGTTGCGACCCGCGAGCCCGCTCGCCTCGTTGTGGACAGCCTCCGCATCGACCCATAGCCTTTCTTGAGCCAACTCGACTCAACTTTTGGACTTGCGACTTGACATGTCCGCGCGCCTGTGGATAACTTGAGCCTAGGTCGCTCAACTTAAGAGCGAGCACACGTGGGCGGCAGAAAGCCGTCTCTCATGTTGTTGCGACGCACGTCGCTCAAGGAGGAATCCCTATGTCACGTTCAGTCGGAATTGACCTGGGTACCACCAACTCTGTGGTGTCGGTACTCGAGGGCGGCGAGCCCGTCGTTATCGCCAACGCCGAGGGTGCCCGCACTACCCCGTCCGTTGTCGCGTTCTCCAAGACCGGCGAGGTGCTCGTCGGCGAGATCGCAAAGCGCCAGGCCGTCACCAACGTTGACCGCACCATCGCCTCGGTGAAGCGGCATATGGGCACGGACTGGACCACCGAGATCGACGACAAGAAGTACACGCCGCAAGAGATCTCGGCCCGCATCCTCGGCAAGCTCAAGCGCGACGCGGAGGAGTACCTGGGCGAGAAGGTGACCGACGCCGTCATCACCGTCCCTGCCTACTTCAACGACGCCGAGCGTCAGGCCACGAAGGACGCAGGCGAAATCGCTGGCCTCAACGTGCTCCGCATTGTCAACGAGCCGACCGCTGCGGCCCTCGCCTACGGCCTCGACAAGGGCAAGGAAGACGAGCTCATTCTCGTCTTCGACCTCGGTGGCGGCACCTTTGACGTCTCCCTGCTCGAGGTGGGCAAGGATGAGGACGACTTCTCGACCATCCAGGTGCGCGCCACCGCCGGTGACAACCGCCTCGGCGGTGACGACTGGGACCAGCGCATTGTCGAGCACCTCATCAAGGAAGTGAAGAACGCCGAGGGCGTTGACCTGTCAAAGGACAAGGCCGCCGTTCAGCGTCTGCGTGAGGCAGCTGAGCAGGCGAAGAAGGAACTGAGTTCGGCGCAGCAGACGACGATCTCGCTCCAGTACCTCTCGATCGGCGAGAACGGCCCCGTGCACCTTGACACCAAGTTGACGCGCGCCCAGTTCCAGCAGATGACCGCAGACCTCATCGAGCGCACCAAGGCCCCGTTCCAGCAGGTCATCAAGGACGCAGGCATCAAGCTTGCTGACATCGACCACGTGGTACTCGTTGGCGGATCCACCCGTATGCCCGCCGTGACCGACGTGGTGAAGGAACTGACCGGCGGCCGCGAGCCCAACAAGGGCGTCAACCCCGACGAGGTGGTGGCCGTTGGCGCCGCGCTCCAGGCAGGCGTCATCAAGGGTGAGCGCAAGGACGTCCTCCTCATCGACGTCACCCCGCTGAGCCTCGGCATCGAGACCAAGGGCGGCGTCATGACGACGCTCATCGAGCGCAACACCGCCATCCCCACGAAGTCTTCGGAGGTGTTCTCCACCGCCGAGGACAACCAGCCGTCCGTGCTCATTCAGGTGTACCAAGGCGAGCGTCAGTTTGCCCGTGACAACAAGTTGCTCGGCACCTTCGAACTGTCCGGCATCGCCCCCGCCCCGCGCGGCATGCCGCAGATCGAGGTGACGTTCGACATTGACGCGAACGGCATCGTCCACGTCCACGCGAAGGACCGCGGCACGGGCAAGGAGCAGTCGATCACGGTGACGGGCGGTTCGGCGCTCAGCAAGGAAGACATCGACCGGATGATCAAGGACGCTGAAGAGCACGCGGCGGAGGATGCCAAGCGTCGCGAGGACGCGGAGACGCGCAACAACGCCGAGAACTTCGCGTACTCGACCGAGAAGATCCTGTCGGAGAACGAAGACAAGGTCCCCGCCGAGATCGCGGACGACGTCAAGGAAGCAATCGCCGAGGTCCGCAAGGCACTAGAAGGCGAAGACACCGCTGCCGTCAAGACGGCGCACGACGCGCTCGTTGAGAAAGCCCAACGTATCGGCGAAGCGATCTACAAGGCCGAGCAGGACGGCCAAACATCCGGCGAGGCAACCGGCGGCGACGCCGGGAGCGCGAGCCAGGATGACGATGTGGTCGACGCCGAGATCGTCGACGACGAGGACGAGACCAAGTAGCGTGACGCGCGGCGGGCCGGGGGACCCCGCCCCCCCCCCCCCGGCGCCGCATGCACGGAAGGACGTCATGAACGACACAACTGGATTCAGCTCCCCCGATGACGACGGCGCCGACGATGCGCTCGAGCAGGCCGAGGAGATCGTCAACCAAGCGGCGAGCGGTGAACCGCTGGACATCGGCGATCAGGCCGCTGACGAGCAAGCAGCCGACGACGCGCTGACCCAAGCCGAGGCAAAGGCCGCCGAGCACCTCGAGGATTTGCAGCGCCTCCAGGCCGAATACGTCAACTACCGCAAGCGAGTTGACCGCGACCGCGCCCTCATCACCGAGGCCGCCCAAGCGTCGTTCGTTGAGGCGCTCTTACCCGTGCTCGACGATCTCGCCGCTGCTCGTCAGCATGGCGACCTCGCCGAGGGCCCCTTCGCAGCGATTGCCGAGAAGTTCGAAGAGACCCTCGGTCGATTCGGTTGGACGAGCTTCGGCGCGTCCGGCGAGGCATTCGACCCGACGATCCACGAGGCGCTGATGAGCCAGCCGAGCACCGAGGTCGACGGCCCCACCGTCACCGAGGTGGTCCAACTCGGCCACCGCATCGGTGAGCGCATCGTGCGTCCGGCCCGCGTCATCGTGGCCCAGCCCGAGGACTGATGCCCACAGCGGCAACTGAAAGGAGGTGCCCGTGACAAGCCAGGACTGGTTCAGCAAGGACTTCTACGCAATCCTCGGCGTGCCGAAGGGTGCCTCTGAGTCCGACATCAAGAAGGCCTACCGCAAGCTCGCGCGCGACCTTCACCCGGACCGCAACCCGGGCGACGCGTCGGCCGAGCAGCGCTTCAAAGAAGTGGGTGAGGCGTACGCGGTCCTTGGCGATGCCGAACAGCGCCAGCAGTACGACGCCGTGCGCGCGATGGGCGGCGGCGG
>JAEZXC010000107.1 GCA_023442845.1 Actinomycetes bacterium
GATCGCGGGTGCGGACATGAGAGCGGCCGACGCAGGAGACAGATGTCGAGGAGGCGCGTGCATGTACCGTGCGCGCCACAGCATGACCAGGAGTGACGCATGAGCAAGAAGCAACCGGCCGAAAGGACCGCACCGCGTCAACGCATCTCGTTGCTTCGTGTTCTC
The DNA here is from genome assembly GCA_023442845.1 of Actinomycetes bacterium. Lineage (GTDB taxonomy): Bacteria > Actinomycetota > Actinomycetes > Actinomycetales > Demequinaceae > Demequina. Next base: position 166 of record JAEZXC010000107.1, read on the forward strand.
GTGGTGCTCGTGTGCGCAATTGGCATTGGCTGGGGAGGCTTCCGTGCTTTTGCCGATGTGATCGTCGGGCCGCCGCAGCCGGGTCCATCGACATTTGCTGCGTACGTCGATGTGACGGTGACGCCCACGTACTCATTTGGGACTCCGTCGGGACCCGCACAGTCGCACGTGATCTTGGCCTTCATTGTCGCGAACCCCGCCAGCGCGTGCGAGCCCCTGTGGGGCGGCGCGTACACGCTAGACGCGGCGGGCGAAGAGCTCGAAGTGGATCGCCGCATTGAGCAGCTTCGCTCGACGGGCGGTAGCGCACGGGTGTCATTCGGCGGCCAGTTGGGGACGGAGTTGGCGGCCTCCTGCACCGATGTCGCTTCCCTTGCCAACGCCTATCTGTCTGTTGTGGAACGGTACGAGCTGACGAGCATCGACCTCGACATCGAGGGTGCATCTCTCGCTGATCGCGAAGCAACGTTGCGGCGAGCGCAAGCCATCAAGATGGTGCAGGACACGGTGGCGGAGAACGACGGTCAGCTGGACGTCTGGGTCACACTTCCGGTCGCTCCTTCGGGTCTCACGGCCGACGGCGTTGCGGTTGTCGACGACATGCTTGAGGCCGGTGTGGATCTCACCGGTGTCAACGGCATGACGATGGACTTCAACTCAGGCGTGAGCGCCTCGAGTCCATATTCTGACGTCGTGTTGGACGCAGCCACGGCCTTGCACGGTCAAGTCAAGAGCGCGTTTGCCCGCCATGGGGTAGAGCTCGACGACGCTCGCGCGTGGGAGCGTGTGGGAATCACGCCGATGATCGGGCAGAACGACATCCTCGGAGAGGTGTTCACGATCGGTGACGCCGAGCGAGTCAACCAGTTCGCTCGAGATAAGGGTGTTGGTCTCGTGTCGATGTGGTCCCTCAACCGTGACTCGACATGTGTGAGCCCGCTGCCAACCGTTGTCACCGTTGTACAGACTCACTGCAGCGGTATCGACCAGGAGTCGCACTCCTTCGCTGACGTACTCGCCCACGACCTTCCGTATGTGTTGCGACGGGACACCGCGACCCCTTCTCCATCTGCTCAAGCACGCCAAAGCGAACCGGTGATCACCGATCTCACGGACGACCCGGCCACCTCTCCCTACCCGATTTGGGAGCCGCTGGGGGCCTATCCCGGCGGGACGAAGGTCGTCTGGCACCGCAACGTGTATGAGGCTCGTTACTGGACGAGCGGTTTCGCGCCCGATACGCCCGTGTCGAACCCAGCCGATTCTCCGTGGACGCTGGTTGGGCCTGTGCTTCCGGGTGACCGTCCGGCGCCACTACCGACGCTGCCCGCAAACACATACCCGCAGTGGGACAAGGACCAGGCGTACACGGCGGGCACCCGTGTTCAAGTGGACCTCGTTCCCTACGAGGCGAAGTGGTGGACCCAAGGCCAAGAACCCGGCACGGCGATTGCGGGTGGCTCTCCGTGGATGCTCGTGATCCCCGAGGGCTCGCAGTAGGTCGCTGAAAGCCGTGCCGGTGGGGCGCGGGACTGCCAGGATGGGCGCATGACTCATGCCCCAACGTCGGACCCGCGCCTCCACCGCGTGATCCCCGAGACGCTTGCGATCGCTGAGCGCCTCGAACGAAACCCCGAGTACCGCATCGACCTCGAACGGATCAGGTTCTCCCCGTACTTCTCTCGGCTTTCGGCAGTGACGCAGGTGATCTCCCAGTCGGGCGCCGGACTTGCCGTTCACAACAGGCTGAGCCACTCCGTCAAGGTGACCGCAGTCGCGCGTGCCATCGCGATTTCATTGCGGCATGAGGACCAGCATCGCGCGACGCTCGTGGAAGAGCTCGGCGGATGCGATCCAGTCGTGGTGCAGGCCGCAGCGAGCGCGCATGATGTGGGCCACCCACCCTTCGGTCACTTGGGGGAGCAGACGCTGGATCGGCTTGCCCGTGATCGATTTGGGCTTGAGGAGGGCTTTGAAGGCAACGCCCAGACCTTCCGCATTCTCGCCCGTCTCGACGAGCACGACCGCCCGGGCGCGGGTCTTAACCTCACGGCTGCTGTACGCGCCGCTGTCCTCAAGTATCCGTGGACTCGCGCCGAAGGTGCGATGTGGCGACAAGGCCCCGACACACCACGAGGGCTGGCTCCGGAACGTGGTGGTGATGGCGCGCGCAAGTTCTCGGCGTACGTTCTCGAAGCGGAGGGTCTCACCGGCTCACGCGCCGCGTACCCCGCCATCAGGCCGCTCATACAGACAGTCGAATGCTCCGTCATGGACATTGCCGACGACATCGCGTACTCGCTCCACGACCTCGATGACTTCTACAGGGCAGATCTGCTGAACCAAGCGGCAGTCGCGGCCGAGTTTCGGACGTGGACCGTGAGGCGCACGGAATTCGCCGCCATGCCGGCAGAGGAACTGGCGAGGAACCAACGGATGCCTGGGTACAGTCTGGAAGCATTCCGGCGCCGCCTCATTGAGCGTGATGCGTGGATCGCGGAGGACGACGCTTTCGGTGAGTCTGTTGACCGAGTCACGCGGGAGGTGATCGACGGTCTCCTCTCAGTGCCGTTCGATGGTTCTCTTGCTGCGGACAGGTCGCTCACCGTGTTCATGTCGACGTGGATTGCCCGGTTGCAGCGCTCGCTCGTGGTGACATCCGCGCCTCATGTGCGCTCGGGACATGTTCATCTCGCCGCTGATGCGTGGCATGACGTCGCCGTGCTGAAGTTCCTGCACGAGCGCTTTGTTCTGCACCGCCCCGACCTCGCCGTCTATCAGAGAGGTCAAGCCCGCGTCATCGAGCGGCTTGTCGATTCATTTGCTGCCTGGCTCGATGATGAGGTTGAAGTGCGCCGCGCGCCCCGACGATTGCTCGATCTCGTTGAGGTGGCGTCGGCCGACTATGAACGTGTCGCCACGAACACGCCCGAATTGCTTCCCACGACAAACCGCGATGATCTGCGCACGCTGGCGAAGGGTCGAGGCATCATCGATTACGTCGCGTCGCTCACCGACGCGCAAGCGACGCAGCTCTCTGGCCTGTTCACCGGGGCCCCTGAGCGCCTGTGGGAAGGCGGCCAGGGCCTCTAGGCGGGGGATGCGGGGGAAGCGGCCCGTGGTCGGTAGCATCGTGGGGGCGGACCATCGTGGCCCCCGAATCACGTGAGGAGCACGCTTGTGCCAGATTTGACCGCAACCGTCGACGGCGTTGACCGGGAACTGGCTGCAGGCACGACGGGTACCGAGCTCTTCGCAGACCGCGCAGATGTCATCGTCATGCGAGTCAACGGCGATCTATGGGACCTCGACCGCGCGGTGCCCGCAGGCGCCACCGTTGACGCCGTACTCGTCACGGAGCCGGATGGACTTAATGTGCTTCGCCACTCGACGACGCACGTGATGGCCCAAGCCGTTCAGAAGATGTTCCCGGAAGCCAAGTTGGGCGTCGGGCCGTATATCACTGACGGCTTCTACTACGACTTCGATGTTGAGCGGCCATTCACGCCCGAGGACCTCAAGGCGATCGAGAAGTTGATGCAGCGGATCGTCAAGGAGGGTCAACAATTCCGCCGGCGCGTCGTGACCCCCGAGGACGCGCTATCAGAACTCGCTCATGAGCCATACAAATGCCAACTTCTCAGCAAGGCATCAGGCTCCGAGGGTGCTGAAGGAGTATCCGTCGAGGTCGGAGCGGGTGAGACGACGATTTACGACAACGTGAACCGCCAAGGCGAGACGGTGTGGAGTGACCTGTGCCGCGGCCCGCATGCGCCTTCGACCAAGGTGCTCGCCAACGGCTGGAGCCTCATGCGATCAGCCGCGGCGTATTGGCTCGGCAACGAGAAGAACCCGCAACTCCAGCGGATCTACGGCACCGCGTGGCCCACGAAGGACGAACTTGTCGCGTACAAGGACCGTCTCGCCGAAGCAGAACGTCGGGACCACCGCAAGTTGGGCGCGGAACTCGACCTGTTCTCATTCCCGGAGGAAGTTGGATCGGGTCTGCCGATCTTCCACCCCAAGGGTGCGATGATCCGGATGGAGATGGAGGAGTACTCGCGACGTCGTCACGTGGAAGCGGGGTACTCGTTTGTCAACACGCCCCACATCACGAAGGCTCAACTGTTCGAAACGTCCCGCCACCTCGACTGGTATCGCGAGGGCATGTACCCACCCATGCACCTCGATGAGGAACGCGACGACGCCGGGAACGTCACCAAGCAAGGCCAGGACTATTACCTGAAGCCGATGAACTGCCCCATGCACAATCTCGTCTTCAACTCGCGTGGCCGTTCGTATCGCGAGTTGCCGTTGCGCTTGTTCGAGTTCGGGTCGGTGTACCGCTACGAGAAGTCGGGTGTCGTTCACGGGCTCACGCGCGCACGCGGATTTACGCAAGACGATGCTCACATCTATTGCACCCGCGAGCAGATGAAAGACGAGTTGACGTCGTTACTCACTTTTGTGCTCGATCTGCTGAAGGATTACGGCCTCGATGACTTCTACCTGGAGCTGTCGACGCGTGACCCCGAGAAGTCGGTCGGTGATGACGCGACATGGGAAGAAGCGACCGAAGTGCTGCGTCAGGTCGCCGAGGAGTCAGGCCTCGAGCTCATTCCCGATCCCGGCGGCGCCGCCTTCTACGGGCCCAAGATCTCCGTCCAGGCGAAGGACGCGATTGGGCGTACGTGGCAGCTGTCGACGATTCAGCTCGACTTCTTCGAGCCCGAACTCTTCGAGCTTGAGTACACGGGTCCGGATGGGACACGTCAGCGTCCCGTCATGATCCACCGCGCGCTCTTTGGCTCGATCGAACGCTTCTTTGGCGTCCTCCTCGAGCACTACGCGGGGGCGTTCCCTGCGTGGCTCGCTCCTGTTCAAGTCACAGCGATCCCCGTCGCAGAGCCCTTCAACGACTATATGGAGAGCATCGCGGCGCGCCTGCGAGCTCGCGGTGTTCGTGTGGTCGTCGACACGTCGGATGAGCGCTTTCCCAAGAAGATTCGCACCGCAGCGAAGGACAAGGTGCCGTTTGTCCTCATCGCGGGAGGCGAGGACGCCGAGGCAGGTGCAGTCTCCTTCCGCTTCCGCGACGGAAGCCAGGACAACGCCGTGCCTGTGGATGACGCAATCGAGCGCATCATTTCTGCGATTGAAAGTAGGGTCCAGGTCTAATGACGGAATGGGCGGACGCCGAGCGGCTCGGGGGAGACCCCGACGGCTTTGAGCGCCTGTGGACACCGCACCGCATGGCATACGTGCGGCGCGCAACCGACCGTCCGGACGTCAATGACCCCAATGTGTGTGCACTATGCAAAGCGGTCGACGACAACGACCGCGACCATCTCATCGTGCATCGCGGCGAGCACTGTTATGTAGTGCTCAACCTTTATCCGTATAACCCCGGACACCTCATGGTGTGTCCGTACCGGCACGTCGGCTGGTACACCGACGCGACGGATGCCGAGCGCGACGAGATCGGCGTGCTTACCCAAACCGGGATGCGCGTGCTCCAGAGCCTCACGGGGACCCAAGGCTTCAACATTGGGATGAACCAGGGCCGAACCGGAGGCGCTGGGATTCACGAGCACCTCCACCAACACATCGTGCCCCGGTGGGTGGGGGACTCGAACTTCTTGCCGATCATTGGGCAGACCAAGGCGTTGCCGGAACTTCTCGACGAGACGTGGCGGCGTGTGAGTGAGGCGTGGCCCGCGTAGGCCGCGCTCCGAAGGAGAAACATGTTTGGCAAGTTGCGCCCGGTGATGACGGCGTTGTGGACAGCGCCCGCTCGGGCGCTCACCAACGCGGGCGTCCACCCCAATGCGATGACGATTATCGGCACCGTGGGTGTCGTGTTTGGGGCGCTGTTCTTCTTCCCGCAGCGTGGTTCGATGCTGTTCTGGGGCGTCATGGTCATCACGTTCTTCGTCGTGACGGACATGCTGGACGGCACGATGGCGCGCCTTTCGGGTAAGGCCTCGCGGCTTGGGTCCTACCTTGACTCGACGCTTGACCGGGTTGCCGACGCCGCGATTTTTGGGGCACTCGTGTGGGCCTACCGCGAGGTCGACGGTGCGACTTCGCTCGCTGCGCTGGCGTGTCTCACGATCGGGTCCTTCGTTCCCTACGCCCGTGCGAAGGCTGAGTCGCTGGGGATCCCCGCGACGGGCGGCATCGCCGAGCGCTCCGATCGCCTCGTCATCGCGCTGACGGCTACCGGACTGGTCGGCTTGGGGCTGCCGTTGTGGGTCCTCACATGGACGCTCGTTCTGCTCGCCGTCCTTGGGCTCGTCACCGTGGTGCAGCGCACGCTCATCGTGATTCGTGCAAACGCCGTGGACCACCGCCTGCCCGATGCAGCGGAGACCGAGGCCGGCACGAGCCGCTGATCCATGAATCCGTTTCTCATTGCGTGGCGGGTGGCACGCTGGTTGCCTCGCTCCTGGGTGCGAGCGATCGCATGGCTTCTTGTGATGTACGCGTGGGTTGCGAAGGCGAAGCCTGCACGACGCTTGGAGGAGAATTATGCGCGCGTGACAGGGCTGAGTGGGAAGCCGCTACGTCGCCTCGGCAGGCGTGGTCTTGCGTCCGTGGCGCGCTACTACGCCGAGACGTTTGAGATGTCCCGGCTGACAGTGCATCAGCTCGATGCGCGGGTGCGCATTGACAACCCAGACGCGCTCGACGGTGTGTTTTCCGAGGACCGCGGCACCGTGGCAGTGCTTGGGCACCTTGGTAACTGGGACCTCGTCGGGGCATATGCGTGCCGACACATCATTCCGGTGACGGCGGTCGCGGAAGTCCTTGAGCCCCGCGAAGTGTTTGACGAGTTTGTCGCATTGCGGGAGCGGTGGGGGCTGCGCATTCTTGGTCACGAAGGAGGTGCGACGTTTCGTGAGCTCATCAGAATTGCGAGGTCCGAGCGCACTCTCGTGTGTTTGCTGAGCGACCGGGACTTGTCGGGAAGCGGGATTCCCGTCACGATGTGGGGCCATGAGGTCAAGGTGGCGCCTGGCCCAGCGGCATTGGCGCAGTCCGTGAGGACGGTGATTTTGCCCGTGATGATCCGGTACGAGCGCCTATCCGGGCGCCAACGACTCAGGGCGCGGTCGCGTTGGGGTGTCGTCTTGCATTTCGGAGAAGTCGTCCGTCCCGACGATTTCACCGGTGACAATCGCCTTGCTGACATGACGCAGGCGTGGGCCACCCAGATCGCGGACTTCATCAGCACGTACACCGAAGACTGGCACATGCTGCAACGCTTTGGGTGGGTGGTGTCCCCGTGAGAATCGGCATCGTGTGCCCGTACTCGCTCGACAGACCTGGCGGAGTTCAACTCCACGTGATTGATCTCGCGGAGGCGCTCATTCGGCGCGGCCACCACGTCTCCGTGCTCGCGCCCGCGGCCCCCCACACAAAGGTGCCGGGCTATGTACGGACCGCGGGGCGGTCGATTCCCGTCCAATACAACGGATCTACAGCGCGTCTCACTTTTGGTCTTGTTGCGGCGGCACGGGTCCGACGCTGGCTTGCGGATGGTGATTTCGATGTCGTCCATTTGCACGAACCAGGCACGCCGTCTCTCAGTCTGATCGCGATGTGGGCGCGGCTCGGGCCGACCGTCGGCACCTTCCACACGTCCACTGAGGGCTCGACGTTGATGCGTATGGGTAAGCCGTGGATTAAGCCCGGCTACGAAGAGCTCGACGCTCGCATCGCCGTGTCCCCGTCTGCCGCGCGAACGATCGCAGAGCATTTGCGGGTCACTCCCACCCACATCATTCCGAACGGCGTTGATACGAGCGCCTATGTGCACGCAGAACCGCGTGAAGAGTGGGTCGGCAGCCGCAAGGCGCCCACGGTAGGAATCCTCGGGCGCATGGATGAGCCTCGAAAGGGTCTCGAGACATTCCTCGATGCGATCCCAAAGGTGCGCGCTGAGCACCCTCGGGCCCGGTTCCTCGTTGCGGGCAGATTTTCTGACCGTGTGGCCGCGAAGGCGGCCCGGGCGGGCGCCGAGGTCGTGGGGGAGTTGGATGAGGCACAAAAGGCGCGGTTTATGGCGTCGGTGGATGTCTACTGCGCGCCAAACACCGGTGGTGAGAGCTTTGGCATCGTCCTCGTTGAGGCGATGGCAGCAGGTGCCGCGGTGGTCGCAAGCGACCTTGTCGCATTTCGTGACGTGGCAACGTCGGACGAAGGCGACGAGTGCGCTGCGTTCTTCCACGTGGGCCACGCGGGTGCGATGGCGGACCGCATCAATGCGCTTTTGTCTGACGCGGAGGGCCGAGCAGACCTTGCGGCACGCGGCCGTGAACGTGCAGGCACCTTTGACTGGCACCAGGTGGCACCGAGGATCGAAGAGACCTACCAAGACGCCATTAGACTTGATGCAAGTTTTTTCCCCCAGCGAGCGAAGGAAACCCCAGCATGAGCGAGTCCACGTCCACGGCACCATTGGTCGGTACTGATCTGGTGAAGCGCGGCATGGCCGAGATGCTGAAGGGCGGCGTCATCATGGACGTGGTGACCGCTGACCAGGCAAAGATCGCAGAGGATGCTGGTGCTGTTGCCGTCATGGCACTTGAGCGTGTCCCCGCCGACATTCGCGCACAGGGCGGCGTCGCGCGCATGTCGGACCCGGATCTCATCGATCAGATCATCGAGTCGGTGTCGATCCCGGTGATGGCAAAGGCGCGTATTGGTCACTTTGTCGAAGCTCAGGTGCTCGAAAGCCTCGGCGTGGACTATGTCGATGAGTCGGAGGTGTTGACGCCTGCCGATTACACCCACCACATCGACAAGTGGAACTTCACCGTGCCGTTTGTGTGCGGTGCGACCAACCTTGGTGAGGCCTTGCGGCGCATCTCGGAGGGTGCCGCAATGATTCGTTCAAAGGGTGAGGCGGGCACAGGCGACGTCTCGAACGCGACTACCCATATGCGGACTATTCGCGCCGAGATCCAGCGCCTCACGTCTCTTCCGGAAGACGAGCTGTACGTTGCTGCGAAGGAACTTCAGGCGCCGCTACCGCTCGTGAAGGAGATCGCGTCGACCGGGAAGCTACCCGTCGTCCTCTTCACCGCCGGTGGTATCGCCACGCCCGCAGATGCAGCGATGATGATGCAACTCGGCGCTGACGGCGTGTTTGTGGGCTCCGGCATCTTCAAGTCGGGCAACCCGGCAGAGCGCGCAAAGGCAATTGTCAAGGCGACGACGTTCTTCGATGACCCTGCTGTCATTGCCGATGTCTCGCGCGGTCTCGGCGAGGCCATGGTGGGTATCAATGTGGACGAGATTCCGGAGCCCCACCGCCTCGCTGAGCGCGGCTGGTAAGTCGACGGCGGACGTGGGGGCCGATACCTCGGCGCAGCGAGTCGAGAGAATTGGCGCTCGTGTCCTCTTTGTGGATGACAGTGGCCCAGAGCCTCGACTGTTGATGATTCTCGGACATGATCCTCATCTGCCGAACCGTCGCTTCTGGTTCACACCAGGTGGTGGGCTTGAACTGGGCGAGGATGCACGCGAGGGAGCCGTTCGGGAGCTGCAGGAGGAGACCGGCTTTCAACTCGAACCCCATGAGTTGATCGGTCCCGTGTGGCGCCGGACCGCCGTGTTCGATTTCGCGTCACGGCCATACACCCAACACGAAACGTTCTATGTTGGACGGCGCGCCGATGCTGACGTGCGGCCGGTCGCGTCACGCACCCTCACTCCGGGCGAACTCGAAGCCATCGACGAGGTGGCGTGGTTGACTGCCGCTGACCTTGGGGCGGATGAGCGTGAAGTGTTTCCGGCTCGCTTGTTGGCACCGTGGGACGAGTTCCTCGTGTGGGACGGAGTGACCCGTGACTTCGGTGAGGAGAGCGAATGACGACAGTTGGCGTCTTAGCGCTGCAAGGGGATGTGCGTGAGCATGAGGCCGCCCTTACCCGTCTTGGCGTACGGACGGCGAGGGTGCGCAGGCGGAGTGAACTCGACGTCGTGGATGCATTAGTCCTGCCTGGGGGCGAGTCCACGACAATCGACAAGTTGCTCCGCATTTTTGACCTGGCAGAGCCGCTGAAAGCACGCATTGACACAGGAATGCCCGTCCTTGGCACCTGCGCGGGAATGATCTTGCTTGCGACCGACATCATTGGCGCGGCAAGCGGCCAGCAAACTCTCGGTGCCATCGATATGACAGTGCGGCGCAATGCGTTTGGCCGGCAGGTCGATTCGTCAGAGGCGAAACTCGTGTGGCGGCCGGATGGCTCCACCATGCACGCGACGTTCATTCGTGCACCCTGGGTGGAATCGCATAGCGAGCAAGTCGAGGTGCTCGCGGTCAACGAGGCCGCTGGAGGTCATGTTGTCGCGGTGCGTCAGGGCAATGCGATTGCGACGAGTTTCCATCCCGAGGTGTCCGGGGACGACCGGGTCCACGCACTACTGGTCGACATGATCTCGTAGCACTGCGTTGTCTAGATCAAGCACACAGCCTTGATTGCGTAATATCAAGCGTGTAGCCTTATTGCATGTACGTAGTAACTGCGGACCAGCGCCGTTCGACAACGACGGGCGACCATGTCGATCGTCTTCTTCACTCTCTTCAGCCGTGGCTTGCTGCGTGGAAAGACGATGTTGCTCTCCCGCCCGAGCGCACCGTCGGCGATGAAATCCAGGCGGTCATGACGACGCCCGAAGCCGCCGTCGATCTTGCCCTCCGCCTCATGAGGGCAGGTGAATGGTCGGTGGGTCTGGGCGTCGGGCCTGTCGATATGCCGCTACGAGAGTCAGCCCGCGCAAGTTCCGGCCCGGCTTTTGTCCACGCGCGCCGCGCGGTCGAAAGGGCCCGAGGTCGCGGCGAGCCGGTGCCGCTCGTCGTAGCCGCCGCCAACGCCGACGCTGAGGAACAGGCAACTGCGGTCCTGCAACTGCTCGCCTCAGTGGTGCGTCGGAGATCCGATGCAGGGTGGGAAGTGAGCGATCTCCTTGTCGATGGAGCGTCACAAAAGGATGTGGCCGCGCAGATCGGCATTAGCACGCAAGCCGTGAGCCAAAGGGCCGCTTCTGCCATGCTTGACGAGGAGCGTCGGGCCCGGCCTGTCGCCGCTGCGCTCCTCGCGCAGGCCGCCGATGTGAAGGAGAACAGATGACGGTGTTGTGGAGCGCACTGATCGTTACGGGGACGTTAGCGCTTTCGGCCGTCATCGGGGTGTGGGTTGTCGCTGCGCTGCTGAAGGTGATCGGTCCCGACGTGACGGTCCAGGGTCTCCTGCGCGGCGGGCGCTGGATCGGCGTTCTTGAAAGGCTCGCAATTACCGGGGCAATCCTGAGTGGGTATCCCGAGGCCGTCGCTGTGGTCATCGCGATCAAAGGGCTGGGGCGTTACCCAGAGTTACGAGGGCGTACGGGTGAAGACTCGAGCGCCGCGTCCGAGAGATTTATCGTCGGAACCCTCGCTAGTTTTGTCTGGGCGGCGCTCATAGGCATCGCGGGCCTCGCTGTGCTTTCTTTCGTGCGGTGAGACCGTTGACCGTGTGCCCCGCATAGACTGAGGGGCGAATCTTCCAAGGGCAAGGAGCATTGTGTCCGGTCACTCTAAGTGGGCTACGACAAAGCACAAGAAGGCGGTAATTGACGCCAAGCGCGGCAAGCTGTTCGCCAAATTGATCAAGAACATCGAGGTCGCGGCACGAGTGGGAGGTGGCGACCCCACCGGTAATCCGACGCTTTTCGACGCCATCCAGAAGGCGAAGAAGTCGTCTGTGCCCAACGACAATATCGACCGGGCGGTCAAGCGCGGCTCGGGTCTTGAGGCCGGCGGCAGCGAGTACGAAACGATCATGTACGAGGGCTACGGCCCGGGCGGCGTTGCCATGCTCATCGAGTGTCTGACGGATAACCGCAATCGTGCCGCAATGGAAGTGCGAACGGCACTGACGCGCAATAACGGCACTCTTGCGGACCCGGGATCGGTTTCCTATTTGTTCAGCCGCAAGGGTCAAGTCATCGTCGCGAAGGACGCTGCTGACGAGGACGCGATCATGGAGGCGACGCTCGAGGCGGGCGCCGAGGAGATCGGCGATCTCGGCGAGGTCTGGGAAGTGCTGTCAGAGGCGACGGACTTTGTTGCCGTTCGCACCGCGCTTCAAGAAGCCAACATCGACTATGAGTCCGCGGAAGCGACGTGGGTGCCGTCAATGAAGGTGGAGCTTGACGTCGAGGGCGCGCGCAAGATGCTTCGCCTCATTGACGTCCTTGAGGACTGCGACGACGTCCAGAACGTGTTCGCCAACTTTGACGCCTCGGATGAGGTGCTCGCGGCGGCAAGCGAGTAGTCGAAGCCGATGCGCGTGCTCGGCGTTGACCCCGGACTGACACGGTGCGGTCTCGGAGTGATCGACGCGCCTGCCCCGCGCCGGCTGCAACTCGTCGATGTCTCCGTGGCGACGTCGTCACCGGAGTTGGACGTTCCTCAACGCCTCGTTGCAATTGCTGACGCGATCGAGTCGGCAATCGACGCCTTTGCTCCCGACGCTGTCGGGGTTGAGCGCGTCTTTGCTCAGCACAACGTGCGCACCGTGATGGGCACAGGGCAGGTGTCCGGCCTTGTCATGGTCGCCGCTCAGCGACGGGGTTTACCGGTGGTCACGTACACGCCGTCCGAGGTCAAAGCAGCAATCACCGGGAACGGTCGGGCGGAAAAGTCTCAAGTGGGGTACATGGTGGCGACGCTGCTGGGGCTCGACTCTCCGCCCAAGCCAGCCGACGCGTCGGACGCGTTAGCGATCGCTATCACTCACGCCTTGCGCGGGGGAGCGCGCGCACAATCTGCGGCGCAGCCGACCGCTGCCCAATCCGCCTGGGCGGCGGCAGAACGTGCGGCGCGCCGTCGCGGCTAGGTGAGACCTCTCACCTAGGCTGTTCGTACACACGTTCGAAAGGCCATCCGTGATTGCACAGTTGACGGGCACAGTGCTGAGCGTGAGCGCGTCGTCGCTTGTGCTTGACGTGGGCGGAGTGGGTTACCGGGTTCTTGCGACGCCTGCGACGCTCGCGGGTGTGCGTCCCCAGCAACCGGCATCACTCGCCACCCATCTGGTGGTGCGCGAAGACTCGATGACGCTCTACGGCTTCGAGTCACACCACGAGCGCGACATGTTCGAGACACTGCAATCGGTGCAGGGGGTAGGGCCTCGGTTGGCGTTGGCGCTCCTTGCCGTTCATGCGCCATCTTCTCTTGTTGAGGCGATTCAGGCTGGGGATCAGAAGGCACTGCAGAGAGTGCCGGGTGTCGGCGCAAAGGTCGCGGCGCGGTTGTTGTTGGAACTGGGCGGCAAGCTGACATTGCCTGAAGGTGCCGCCGGGGCGCCTGCCACGCCATCAGACGCCCGCGATCAGGTGATCGCTGCGCTTGAGTCCTTGGGTTGGAACGCCAAGCAAGCGGCTACCGCAGTCGAAGCGGTCGCTTCTGGGCCGATCACCGAGGCTGAGGTTGCCGTTACCCTCCGTGCGGCTCTCCAATCGCTAGGCGGTGGGCGTGGCTGACAACGAGATGGACGCGACGGGGATGTCGCGCGTGGTGGGGGCTGACGCTGATGCCATTGAGCGTTCAGCCGAGGCCGCGCTGCGCCCACGTTCTCTCGATGAGTTTGTCGGGCAGACCGTGGTCCGTGACCAATTGGCACTTGTCTTGAGGGCGGCAACGCGCAGAGGCGGAAGCGCTGACCACATTCTTCTCTCGGGCCCGCCCGGTCTTGGCAAGACCACTCTCGCGATGATCGTTGCCGGGGAACTCGGTGCGTCGTTACGGGTGACATCGGGCCCCGCGATCCAGCATGCGGGCGACCTTGCCGCTATTTTGTCGTCTCTTGAAGACGGTGACGTCTTGTTCGTCGACGAGATCCATCGCCTCGCGCGACCCGTGGAAGAAATGCTCTATCTCGCGATGGAGGACTACCGAGTCGATGTCGTCGTCGGCAAAGGGCCCGGCGCCGCGTCGATTCCGCTCACATTGCCTCCTTTCACCGTGGTGGGTGCGACGACGCGCGCGGGACTCTTGCCAGCCCCGTTACGGGATCGCTTCGGCTTTACTGCCCATCTCGACTTCTACGAGGCACATGACCTGTCGACGATCGTCAAGCGCTCTGCAGGGCTGCTGGGTTTCGCACTCGAAGCCGACGCTGGTGCTGAGATTGCGTCGCGCTCGCGCGGCACCCCACGTATCGCGAACCGCCTCCTGCGGCGCGTGCGCGACTGGGCAGAGGTTCACGGTCATGGAGGGGGCGACCTCGAGGCGGCGCGCGCGGCGCTTGAGGTGTACGAGGTGGACCTTCGCGGTCTCGACCGCTTGGATCGGGCCGTTCTCGGCGCCTTGTGTCAACGCTTTGGCGGCGGCCCCGTTGGGCTCAGCACGCTGGCTGTCTCTGTTGGCGAAGAGCCGCAGACCGTCGAAGAGGTTGCGGAGCCGTTCTTGGTCAGAGAGGGCCTGATGGCACGAACTCCGCGTGGGCGTGTTGCAACGGATGCGGCATGGGCGCATCTCGGTATCGAGCGGCGTCCGCCTCGGGACGGTCGCTCGGGCACGTCCGACGCTGTCACGCGTCTGTTCGATGCATGAGACGGTGATGGGCGGGGCGGTTCGACTCACGCACCGCCGTGGAACTAGAATCGCTGGGGCCCCGCTCCGTGCGGGAACCACACCCGCATGGAAAGCGTAGGGAAAGCGTGTCTTCAGCTGCCAGAGGCGCCCGAAGGACCTTGGCCGGCCTGTTGTGGATCCTTGTGATCATTTACGGCCTCTTGGGTTTTGGCGTTGCCACCGACAAGACCGAGATCACCCCGGGCCTCGCCCTCGACCTTGCAGGTGGTCGTCAGATCATCTTGCAGGCGCAGTCGATCGATGGTTCGGACATCGACTCCGACGACCTCAAGCAGGCCGTTGAGATCATCCGCAAGCGCGTGGATGCCTCCGGCACCTCTGAGGCGGAGATTTCCACTCAGGGGGATCGGAACATCGTTGTCGGTCTTCCTGGCGAGCCGGATGAGGCAACTCTTGACCTGGTCCGTCGATCAGCGCAGCTCCAGTTCCGTCCCGTTCTCTATGTGGGTGCGCCGCAACCGATTCAGGCGGGTCCGCCCGCGGGAGACACCGAGACGGATGCGGTCGAACGGCCCACCCCGACCAACCCGTCTGACCCTGCGTGGATCACCGAAGAAGTGGACGCTCAGTTCGCCGCTCTCGATTGCACGAACCCTGAGAACCTGACAAACGGCGACCTGGGTGAGCGAGACCAGGCGCTCGTGGCATGCCGAGCCGACGGTGCTGCCAAACTGATCCTTGGTCCCGTCGAGCTCACGGGTGAGGACGTGTCGACGGCGTCTGCCGGCCCCACCCTTAACCCACAGACGGGTGCCCCCACCGGTGGATTCGAGGTGCGTCTTGACCTCACTGGCGGCGGAGGCGACAAGTTCCGCGCTGTGACTGAGCGCTTGTCACAAACGCCCACCCCGCGTAACCAGTTCGGCATCCTCCTCGATGGCGTTGTCATCACGCAGCCCGAGGTGAACACTCCGATCCCCGGCGGCAAGGCCCAGATCACGGGTGACTTCACGTTGAAGGAGGCGGAGCAGCTCGCGAATCAGTTGAAGTTCGGCGCGATCCCGCTCACGCTTGAGGTGCTCACTGACGACCAGATTTCTGCGACAAAGGGTGCTGATGAACTCCGCAATGGTCTGATTGCCGGGGCAATCGGCCTCGTGCTCGTCGTCATCTACTCGATGTTCCAGTATCGCGCGCTTGGCGCGGTCACAGTTGGATCGTTGCTCATCGCTGGCGGTGTGACGTACGGCTTCATCACCTTGTTGTCCTGGGGCCTTGGCTACCGCTTGTCCCTTGCCGGTGTTGCAGGTCTGATTGTCGCGATCGGTATTACAGCGGACTCGTTCATCGTCTACTTCGAAAGAGTGAAGGACGAACTGCGCGAAGGCCGCTCATTGCAGTCTGCCGTCGAGCATGGATGGAGCCGCGCGAAGCGAACCATCATCATCTCCGACGTCGTGAGCTTCTTGGCAGCCGCCATTTTGTACTGGCTTGCGGTCGGCTCGGTGCGCGGCTTTGCCTTCACGCTTGGCCTCACGACCATCGTCGATCTCATCGTCGTCATCTTGTTCACGCACCCAACCCTCGTCCTTCTCGCACGTACGAAGTTTTTCGGGGAGGGTCACCGGTTCTCCGGACTCGACCCCCGTCAACTTGGGCGCGACACGATGTACAAGGGTCGCGGACGCGTCGCGACCCAAGCAGGTGCAGCGGCCAAAACGCAGGGGGGGCCCGGAGATGGGCTTACTCTCGCGGAGCGTAAGGCGGCCAAAGCACGGGCCAGTGTTCAATCCGATACCGCCACGGCAGTCGTGACTGAGGAGAAGGAGTAGCCATGGCCGGGATCTCAGATTGGGGCAACCGCCTCCACTCGGGTGAGACGTCTTACCCGATCGTGCAACAGCGCAAGCGGTGGCTGCTCATCAGTCTTGGCCTCGTCGCCATCTGCATCGGCATCTTGCTCATCAAGGGTCTCAACCCAGGAATCGACTTCCGTGGAGGCACCGAGTACACGCTGTCCGAGGTCACGACCACCGACACGTCGATCGCACGCGATCTCGTCAAGAACGAGTTCCCTGCCGAAGAGCCCCGCATTGTTGTGGTTGGTGGCGACAGCATCCGGATCCAGTTGGGTCAACTCGAGCAGGCAGACATCGTCAGTTTGCGTGAGCAACTAGCGGATGCGTATGACATCGCACCAGCGGACATCAGTTCGAGCTTCATTGGGCCCACGTGGAGCAAGGATGTGTCGAACAAGGCGATCCAGGGACTCATCGTCTTCATGCTCCTCGTCACATTGGTGCTCACGGTG
>JAEZXC010000141.1 GCA_023442845.1 Actinomycetes bacterium
TCGCAGTTGGCGCGCAGACGCACCGGCATCGAGATTCATCCCGGTGCGCAGATCGGCCGGCGCCTCTTTATTGACCACGGCATGGGCGTCGTCATTGGCGAGACTGCCGTGGTGGGGACCGATGTGCTCCTCTTCCACGGCGTCACGCTCGGTGGCACGACCATGTCGCACGGCAAGCGCCACCCGACGGTTGGCGACCGCGTTGTCATCGGGGCGGGCGCAAAGATTCTCGGCCCGGTGTACGTGGGTTCCGACGCGCGCATCGGCGCTAACGCTGTTGTCGTGAAGGACGTCCCCAATGCAGCGACAGCCGTGGGAATCCCCGCGGTGATTCGGGAGCGCCCTCAGCCCGTCGAGGCGCATACCGCAGCGTCTTCTGTTGACGACGGCGACGCGCATGAGCACGCGCGCGCAACCGAGTCGCAGGAGAACTTTGAACCCGCGATGTACTACATCTAGGCTCACCGCTCCCCTGCGCCCCGGCGCCGCTTGTCGCGCACATCCGCGTGCGCGAACGTGTCTCTACGAGATCGTCGCGCGCAGCATCCACGCCGTCTTCTCGTGAGCGGCAAGGCGCTGCGTGATGAGGTCCGCGGTCGCGGCGTCGTCAGCTTCCTCTGCCACGTCAACGAGCGGGCGCAACACCCGGGCCAGCGCCTCGTGGTCCGCTGCAAGGTTCTTCACCATCGTGTCGGCGTCATCGGCTGGCTCGTAGTCCTTGATGCTCGCGAGCTCCTGAAACTCCTTGAATGAACCCGGCGCCACGGCACCGAGCGCACGCATCCGCTCGGCGAGTTCATCTGCAGCCTCGCGCAATTCGACGTATTGCTCTTCAAACATCTCGTGCAGTGAGTGAAAGTTTGGGCCCACGACGTTCCAGTGGTAACCCTGCGTCTTCACATACAGCGTGAAGGTCTCGGCGACCGCTTGCGCGAGGCCGGTGTTGATCTCCTTGAGGTCGGCGGACTTGAGACCGATCTCGGGCTCTCCCAGGGTGTCTGGTGCCTCGGTTGTCTTGGCCATCCTTCTTCCTTCCTTTCCTCATGTAGGGGCGGATCGTGTGATGAACCGGGAGGTGCGCCGTGACGCGTCCCGTCGGCCCATACTGGTAGCGAGAACACAGTGCACCATTGTGTGATTCCACTGTGGCGACATTCCCCATTCGATGGAATGGCCCTTCAGTCCCAGGAGTTATCTCGGTATGGACATATTCGATGCTGAATCTGACGCTTGTCCGCTCCCGCTTCCCACGCAGGCACCGGCGGATGACGAGCTTGCGCTCATCCTCGCCCGCTCCCGCACCGTCGCGGTGGTGGGCGCGTCGCCTCGCCCGAGCCGCACGTCCCACGCGATCGCGGTGTGGCTGATGGAAAACACGCGTTATGAAGTGTTCTTAGTTAACCCGATGGCCGGCGATGCGGACATCGAGGGCCATGGGTTCTATGCGACCCTTCGCGACGTCCCCGTCACTCCTGACATCGTCGTTGCCTTCCGCCGCTCCGAGGACATTCCGCCCGTTGCCGACGCCGCGATCGCCTGCGACGCAGCGGTCCTGTGGATGCAGCTGGGGATTGAGAACGAGCAGGCGGCCGCGCTTGCCCGCGCGGCAGGGCTTGATGTCATCCAGAACCGTTGCATCAAGGTCGAGTACGCGCGACTAAGGAACGAGATCGACGCTTTGCGGGTCCCCTGAGGTTGAGTCGAGGCTTTTTGGCCGTGGTCCCGCGCTAGCGCGACGCAGACGTGCCAGGATTTCTCACATGAGCAATCCCGCTGGTTACCAGCGCGTCGACATCCCGCTGCAACGCCACCAGGACCTTCTCGAGGTCATTGACTGGGGCTTTGCCAACCATCTGCGTGCCGACGCTGCGGCGCTCACCGAGAACACCATCGATTGGTCGCGAGCGCGCGGGGTTGAGGTGTTGGATGGCGCCGACGCTGGGGCCCTTGCCGGAGTTCACGGTTCGTATGCGTACGACATGCGGGTGCCAGGCGGCGGCGTCGTGCCGACGTCGGGGCTCACCATCGTGAGCGTGCATCCCGCGCACCGGCGCCGAGGGATTCTGCGGTCAATGATTGCCGATCACTTTGCTCGCTCGCGGGCTCGAGGTGAACACGTCTCGTCGCTCATCGCCGCGGAGACGGCGATCTACCAACGCTTCGGTTACGCGCTTCCGGCACCGTCCGCGCGCATCATGCTGCAGAGCGGCATGGAACTTCGCGATGTTCCTGGCGCCTCGGATCTTGCGATCCGCCTCGAAACGGCAAGCCTCGAGCGCCACGGCTCGCTCGTACGAGCAGTCCTCGCCCGGGACACGCGCCCCGGTGCACACGCGACGGTGAGCGATCCGCTCCTCGCTGACCAGTTCACCGACCCCGAGAGTCAGCGGGGCAAGAACGAACTCCTCCGGATCGCGCTCGTGACGGACGGCGACGGCCCCGCCGCCTTTGCACTCTTCCAACGCACGCTCGACTGGGGCACGAACGGCCCGAACGGAACGGGAACGGTGAGGAGCTGGTCGGCCGCCACCCCCGCTGCGGCTCACCGCCTCTGGTCGGCGATGACGTCCTTCGACCTCTTACGTGAGTTGCAGGTCGATTCAGTCGCTCTCGATGACCACATCATGCTGCTCGCCGACGACCCGCGCGCCCTTAAGGCACGCCACATCGACAAGGTGTGGATACGCGTTCTCGATGTGCCGGGTGCGCTCACCGCCCGCACCTACTCCGCTGACCTCGACGTGCGCATCGCGATCGATGATCCGCTCGTCGGCGTCAACGATTGCACGTGGCAT
>JAEZXC010000005.1 GCA_023442845.1 Actinomycetes bacterium
CCGAACCTGTGCACCTGTCCCAAGGAGAGATAGTGGCTAATCCCGTATTTTCGCAGACCGAACAGTTCAAGCCCGGCACCACCGTCGGCTTTGATCTGCCCGCAGACGGCACCGAGAGCCCGCTCACTGGTGAGTCGACCGGACGGATGACGTACGAGGGTGTGATCGTCAAGGCCGCAACGCTGTTCCTGCTCGCCGCGGGTGCCGCCGTCATCGTCGGTATGTTCGTCCCTGGCATCTCTCCGGCGCTTGGCATGGCAGCGTTCGTCATGTCGCTCGTGGTGGCGTTTGGTACGTCAAAGCCCAGCCCTGCGCTCTACGCCATTACCTTGACCCTCTGGGGCGGCGCCGTTGGTGGCCTTTCGGTCCGCTACGAAGAGGCCTACGGCGGCATCATCTTGCAGGCCGTCATGGGCACGGCCGTCGTGTTCGCTGTGGCGCTCGCGGTGTACCGCTCGGGCCGCATCCGCGACATGCGCAAGGTCAACCGCTTTCTCATGATCGCTGTCCCGGCGTACGTCGTCTTCTCGCTCGTGAACCTCGCAATGGTCACCTTCGGTGACTTCAACATGCGCGAGGTGACGATCACGGGCACCAACATTCCGTTCGGCCTGGTCCTGTCGATTTTCGCCATCGCCGTCGGTGCATTCATGCTGATCAGTGACTTCGATTTTGTCGCCAACGGCGTGCGCAAGGGTCTGCCTTCTCAGTGGGAGTGGACCGCCGCATACGGCCTGGTGTTCGCCATCATCTGGATCTACCTCGAGATGTTGCGACTCCTGGGTTACCTGCGCCGCTAAGCCTGTCAGAATGGGCCTGTGGCCCACACTGATCTACCGCTGGAGCAGTTGCGCTCCTATGCGCCCGAGGTTCACGAACCGAGTGACTTTGACGCGTTCTGGGAGCGCACTCTCCGCGAGGCGAGGGCGTGCGGCGGCGAGGTGATCCTCGGTGATTCGCACCCGCACCTCCCGCATGTTGAGATCCGCGATGTGACGTACCCAGGCTTTGGTGGTGAGCCCATCAAAGCCTGGTACGCGCGTCCGGCAGGCGTCTCCCGCGACCTTCCCTGCATCGTCCAAATCGCCGGTTACGGCGGCGGGCGTGGCCTCGCCATCGAGCACACCCTGTGGCCGTCCGCTGGGTATGCGCACCTCTTTATCGACACCCGTGGTCAAGGCAGCAATTGGGGTAACGGCGGGGACACGGCCGACGCTGGCGTCGTCGGGCCTCACACCCCCGGCTTCATGACGCGGGGGGTTTTGGATCCCGACCAGTACTACTTCCGCCGTGTCATCACCGATGCGGTGCGCGGAGTTGACGCCGCCCGCGGCCTGCCCGGGGTGGACCCGCAACGCATCGTGTTCGCGGGCATGTCTCAAGGTGGTGGCGTGGCACTCGCGGTCGCAGGCTTGGTGCCGGACCTCGCGGCCGTACTGCCCGATGTGCCGTTCCTCTGCCACTTCCGGCGCGCTGTCGCGCTGTGTGACTCCCAGCCTTATGCCGAGATCACCAAGTACCTCTCCGTGCATCGAGACGTCGAAGAGCAGGTGTTCACCACCCTCAGCTACATGGACGGAGTCAACCATTCAAAGCGCGCCACGGCGCCCTCGCTCTGGTCAGTGGCGCTGATGGACCAGATCTGCCCGCCGTCCACGGTCTTCACCGCCTTCAATCATTACGGCGCGGCAGCGGGCAACGTGCGCAAGGACATCGAGGTGTACGCCTTTAATGATCATGAGGGAGGCGACATGCATCAGCGCGTGCGCCAACTCGCCTTCTTGGCCGACGTGCTCGGCACTTAGTGGGCAAGCTCCAGGTCAGGCGTAACTGACCTGGCAGAACCCGTGATTGCAGTAGCCGCTCGGGTTCTTGTACAGGTACTGCTGGTGGTAATCCTCGGCGTAGTAGAACTCGCCGTCACCGGCGTCGGCCGATTCCACGATCTGTGTCGAAATGGTGCCGAACCCTTGCTCGGTGAGTCGCAACTGGTAGCGCTCCGCTGAAGCCCGCGCCGCCTGGAACTGCTCGAGGCTCGTTGCGAAGATCGCACTGCGGTACTGCGTGCCGATGTCCCCACCCTGGCGATTGGGCGTCGTTGGGTCGTGGTTTTCCCAGAAGGCGGCGAACAGCGTGTCGAGGCTCACCTTTGTGGGGTCAAAGACCACCTGAACCACCTCGGCGTGACCAGTGCGGGACGTGCACGTCTCTTCATACGTGGGGTTTGCCGTCCAGCCGCCCATGTAGCCAGCAGCGGTCGAATAGACGCCGTCCAACTGCCAGAAGATGCGCTCAGCTCCCCAGAAGCACCCCATGCCGACATAGAGCACGTCCATGCCGTCCGGCCACGGCCCGGTCATCGGTGAACCGAGTACGGCATGCCGCTCCGCCACCACAATGCGCGTGTCGCGGCCCTGCAGAGCCTCGTCCTTGGTCACCATCTGAGTTTTGTCCACGCCAAGCATTATCCGTACCTCCGTTCACACCAACGCGATGCGCACCCGCCGTGTTCCATGCGCGCGATACGCTCGCACCATGGCAGGCGAAGACCATCGTGAAGCGATCGAGAGCCCCGACGCTGTCAGCGGCGTAGGTGCCGTGGCCGAGGCCATGGTTCATGAGGGTGAGGATGCACCCCGGGACGCCCAGCTCTCGGTTCCGCTGCCGCTGCGGGTTGCGGCAGCGTGGGCGTGGCGCCTCATCGTGGTCGGCGTGGTGCTCGTCGCCCTCTGGAACGTCATCGCGGTGCTTGGCGCGATCGTCCTCCCGCTCGTCATTGCTTTGCTCATCGCCGCGCCGCTCGAACGACTCGTCACCCGCATGCAGCGCTGGCACATCCCACGCTCGCTCGGTGCTCTGCTCGCGATTCTCATGCTGATCTCGGCCGTGGCGGGACTGTCATACGCCGTCGGTGCGTCCGTAATGAGCGGTTTCTCGAGCTTGCGTCGCTCCGCCACGAAGGGCTTTGACACCCTCGTCGACTGGCTTGTTGATGGCCCCCTCCACGTGTCGAGCGAGCAAATCGACGAGGCCGTCGCGGGCGTGCAAAACACCGTGCGCGACAACGCATGGGGCCTCGCTTCGGGAGCCCTCGACGTGACGAACACGATTGCCGCGCTCGTTGCCGGTGTGGTGCTCGCGCTCATTTCGCTGTTCTTCTTTATGCGTGACGGCGCCCAAATGTGGCACTTCTTTGTCAGCATCCTGCCCGCGAAAGCGCGCCCGAGCGTCGACAAGGCTGGCCACGCGGGGTGGATTTCGCTGCGTCGCTACACCCAAACGTCGGTATTTGTTGCCTTCATCGACGCAGTCGGCATCGGCCTTGGCGCATGGATACTCGGTGTGCCACTCGCTTTGCCGATCGCGATCGCCGTGTTCCTGTTCTCCTTTGTGCCGATGTTCGGAGCGGGTATCTCAGGTGCGATCGCCGTGTTGGTGGCGCTTGTCGACGGCGGCTGGAAGTCGGCCGTCATCATGCTCATCATCGTGCTCGTCGTTCAGCAGGTCGAAGGCAATGTGTTGTACCCGTGGCTCTTTGGAAAGGCGGCATCGGTCCACCCGATGGCCATCTTGCTTGCCGTTTCAAGCGGCACGTTGTTGGCGGGTCTTGCGGGGGCAGTCATCGCCGTGCCGATCCTCGCCTTCATCGTCGCCTTCGGCCGAGGTTTGCACGCGGAGTTCGTGTTGTCCCGCGAGGATGAACGCCCCCTCACGGGTCAGATCCCGATTCTCGCCGAGAAGTCCAAGGAAGCCTTGCGCCGCGCTCGCAACCGTGTGACAACCACCCAGATCCGGGTGCGCAAGCGTCGCAAGCGGGGCTAGTCGACGTATGGAGTGCGTCGCCTATGCGACGGGGCGGTGCCGGTCGTGCACCCTCCTTGAGATTCCTCACGCCCGCCAAGTTGCGGACAAGGAGGAGGCCCTGCGCGCGTTGCTCGCGCCCCATACGGCCGACGCTGGGGCAGGTATCGCCTGGGATGCGCCGCTCGTGAGCGCCTCCAGTCACTTCCGCTCCAAGGCCAAGATGGTGATCGCAGGCACGGTGGACGCGCCCACGGTCGGCATCCTTGACGCTGAGGGCGGCGGCATAGATCTGCGTGACTGTCCGCTCTACGAGCCGCCCATTGCTGCAGCGCTTCCTGTGTTGGCCCGCTTCATCACGCATGCCGCTCTTGTGCCGTATGACGTGGCGCGCCGTAGGGGAGAGCTCAAGCACATCCTCGTCACCGGATCGCCGTCTGGCGAGGTGATGGTCCGCTTTGTCATGCGTTCCACCGAGGCTCACGCGCGGCTCACGAAGCACCTGCCGTGGCTGCGCGAACAGCTCCCGCACCTCACCGTTGCAAGTCTCAATGTGCTCCCCGAGCACAAGGCGGTGCTCGAAGGCGAGCGCGAGATCATGCTGACGGAGCAGGAGACTCTGCCCATGCCGCTCGGGCACGTCACCCTCCACCTGCGGCCGCAGAGCTTCTTCCAAACCAACACGGCGATTGCCCGTGAGCTCTATGCGCAGGTCGCCTCCTGGGTGAACGAGACCTCCCCACGCACGGTGTGGGACCTGTACTGCGGCGTCGGCGGCTTTGCCCTGCACTGCGTTGCACCAGGTCGCGAGGTGACCGGTGTGGAGGTGGCGGAGCAGGCGATTGCGTCGGCGCGCACCTCGGCCGCAGAGATGGTGGCCGCGGGCGTTGGCGGTGCGGAGAACACCTACTTTGAAGTGGCCGATACGACGGCGTGGGCCCAGGGACGCACGGCGCCGGATGTCGTCATCGTCAATCCGCCGCGGCGCGGCATAGGTGTCACCCTCGCCAAGTGGCTCGAGCGCAGCGGCGTGAAGCGCGTCATCTACTCAAGCTGTAACGCCCAGACGCTCGCCCGGGACCTCGACGCGATGCCGTCGCTGCGGCCCACCCGAGGCAGGTTGCTCGACATGTTCCCGCACACCGAGCACTACGAAGCGGTGGTGCTCCTCGAGCGGAAGGCGTAAGTGAGTCAGCCCGTGAAGGGCTCGACCTTCACCACCTCGACGGCGATCTCGTTGCCATTGGGCGCCACATAGGACGACGTCTCGCCGGCCTTCTTGCCAAGCACCGCCTCACCAAGCGGCGACTGAGCGCTAAAGACATCAAGATCGGTGCCGTCGGCAACCTCGCGTGAACCAACGAGGAAGCGCATGTCACGCCCCGCCACTTTTGCCTCAACGACCGAGCCGGGCTGCACCGAACCATCATGCGCCGCAGGCTCGCCCACTTTGGCCGTCTCGAGGATGCCGCGCAGCTGAGCGATGCGGGCCTCCTGCTTGGCCTGCTCTTCGCGGGCAGCGTGGTAGCCGCCGTTCTCCTTGAGGTCTCCCTCTTGGCGCCGCTCGTCGATCTCCTTGGCGATAGCCGCGCGTCCTTCACCCACCAGGTAGTCGTACTCCTGCTGGAGGCGGTCAAATGCCTCTTGGGTGAGCCACGTCTGCTCCGTCATGATCCACATCCTTAAGCGCCGGGAATGGTCAAGGGTAACGAGTGTGCCAGCGAGAATCCACCTGCGTTAGGCGGCTGGCTCGCAATGCTTCACCACGGCGGTTGTTGCGCTCTCCGTGGTTGCCATCGTTGCGGTGATGCGCTGTTGCTTGCCCGCCGCGGGGTCAACGGTCACCGTGGTGGCGCCCACCTCTGCGAAACGGACGTTGAGCGCATGCACCTGACACGTGACGGGTTTGTCCGTGTAGAAGAACACGTCGAAGGTGGCCGAGGCCTCGACAGGCGAGTCGATCGTGAATCCGACATCGCGCCAGCGGACGGGTTCCTTCGCGATGAACCATCCCCACGCGGCGACGGCGGCGATGAGCAGCGCGAGTCCGGCGCCCACCGCCCACCAGGCGCGCCGGGACAACCGGGGACGGGCGTCGTCCTCCGGCTCGGCAGCGAAAGTGGAATCAGTCATCGTGAGGCAGGATAGACCCGTGGACACGGCGTATTACGAAATCGGCCCGGGCTTTGCGGGATTTGTGGCAACCTTTGCGATCGCGATCGCCCTCGTGTTGCTGTTCCGCTCAATGTCGCGGCATCTCCGTAAGGTGCGCCGAGACGAGCTTGCGCAAGAAGAAGCCCGCCGCGTGGCGTCGGCCGAGCGAGGCTCATCGCCTGCGGAGTCCGCATCGTCAGGCCGCGTTGAAGACGGCAATGGCGGCGGCGATGTAGTGGCAAACGAAGCCGACAACGGTGAGTGAGTGGAAGTACTCGTGGTAGCCGAAGTACCGCGCTGACGTACCCGGCCACTTGAACCCATAGAACACCGCGCCCACGGTGTAACTGAGGCCGCCTGCCACGATGAGCCACACGACAGCCGCCCCGCCGTTTTCGTAGAACGGCTTGACGTAGCCGATGGCAACCCAACCAAGTGCGATATACAACGGGACGTACAGCCACCGTGGCGCGTTGATGAAGATGACTCTGAAGAGGAGTCCCAAGAAGGCGCCCACCCACACGAGTACGAGCACGGCCGTACGGGTAGCGCCCTCAAGCAAGATGACGGTGAGCGGCGTGTACGTCCCGGCAATAATGAGAAAGATGTTGGCGTGATCCATGCGTCGCAGCACGGCGAGTGTGCGCGGCGACCATTTGCCGCGGTGATAAATGGCTGAGGTGCCAAAGAGCATGACGGCGGTGAGAGTGAACACGCCGGACGAGACGCGACCGGAAAGGGTGGGGGCAAAAATCATGAGCGCCATGCCCGCAATGAGCGCGATCGGGGTGGCTCCGAGGTGCAGCCAGCCGCGCAATAGTGGCTTGTTGATCATGGGGAAAGCGTCCGGGTCTGTGGGTGGTGCCTCGGACTCGGAGAGCGACTGGTCAGCCATGAACCTACGATACCGTAGGTTTGTTTCGCGGCAACGGGCCGTAGCATCATTCCGGGAGGTCTAGATGGGGCTACGGAACGCGTTGTACCGCTCGTACGAGAGTTTGCTCGTACGCGAATTGCGGCGACGCGGCGTCGTACCCCGGCACATCGGTGTGATCCTCGATGGGAACCGGCGCTGGGCGCGTCAAGCCGGCGCGAGCCCACGGGACGGCCATCAGCGTGGGGCGGACAAGATCACTGACGTTCTCGAATGGTCGGCTGAATCGGGCGTCGAGGTTGTCACGCTGTGGATGCTGTCCACGGACAACCTGTCACGTGACGCGAGCGAACTGAACGCCCTCCTCGAAATCATCTGCTGTGCAATTGAGGACCTCGCAGGTGACGGCAGGTGGCGCCTTCAGCACGTCGGTGATGCCTCCCTCCTGCCCAAAGGCACGGCCGAGCGCATCAACGAGGCAGTCACCCGGACCAAGAAGGCGAAGAAGCTCCACGTCAACGTCGCGGTGGGCTACGGCGGTCGTCACGAGATTGCCGACGCTGTTCGCTCCGTCCTCATGGCAGGCGTCGCCGCGGGTCACTCCCTCGAACAGGTCGCGGAAGAGTTTTCGGTTGAGCACATCGCTCAGCATCTCTACACAAAGGGCCAGCCCGATCCCGATCTCGTCATCCGGACGTCGGGCGAGCAACGCCTTGGCGGCTTCCTCATGTGGCAGTCCGCGCATAGTGAGTTCTACTTTTGCGACGCGTACTGGCCGGACTTCCGCCGCGTCGACTTCTTGCGCGCGTTGCGCTCGTTTTCTCAGCGTGAGCGTCGCCTCGGGCGCTGAGGCTGGCGCCGGTACGACGCAACGCGCGAGGTAACAGTCTGGTGAAATCTCGCAAACACGCCCCGCACCTAGGACCGAGCAAGCCCAAGCAGGCGTAGCGTCGGCACCGTGGTTACCTCCGTAAGGCGGTTTGTCCCCGAACCGTCCTGATCCATCGCCGCCGGGCGATGGGCGCCCTGCGGCCTGACACGCTGGAGCGCTCGTGACTCAGACCACCACTACCACCGCGGTTGACTCCACTCTGGACACCACCGTGAAGACCTACGTGCTCGACACGTCGGTGCTGCTCTCGGATCCACGCGCTCTCAAGCGCTTTGCCGAGCACTCCGTTGTGTTACCCGTGGTGGTAATCACCGAGCTCGAAGCAAAACGCCACCACCCGGAGCTCGGCTATTTCGCACGCTCCGCATTACGCATGCTCGATGAGATGCGTGTCCAGCACGGCACCCTCGATCAGCCAGTTCCAGTCAACGACGCTGGCGGCACCCTGCGGGTTGAACTCAACCACACCGACCAAGACGTCCTCCCGAGCGGCTTCCGCTTGGGCGACAACGACACCCGCATCCTTGCCGTCGCCGCGAACTTGCGGGCTGAGGGTCACTCCGTGACCGTGGTCTCAAAGGACCTCCCGATGCGCGTCAAGGCTTCGGCGCTCGGCATCGAGGCTGAGGAGTATCGCGCCGAGCTCGCGGTGGACTCCGGGTGGACCGGCATGCGCGAGATTGAGTTGACGAGCGAGCAAATGGCAGCGCTGTGGGACAGCGAACGCATTGAGGCGCCGCCCGCCGACGAATGTGGAGAGGACCTCCACGCGCTTCCTATTCACACGGGGCTTGTCATCCACTCTGGCCGCGGTTCCGCTCTCGGGCGCATCGCCGCGGGCGGTGCAATCCGCTTGGTGCGCGGTGACCTTGAGGTGTTCGGGGTACATGGGCGCAGCGCGGAACAACGCATTGCGATTGATCTGCTCCTCGATGAGTCAATTGGCATTGTGTCGATGGGCGGCCGTGCCGGCACCGGCAAGAGCGCGCTCGCGTTGTGTGCGGGACTTGAAGCGGTGATGGAGCGCCGCCAGCACAAGAAGATCATGGTGTTTCGCCCCCTGTACGCGGTGGGCGGCCAAGACCTCGGCTACTTGCCGGGCTCCGAAGCCGAAAAGATGAACCCGTGGGCGCAAGCGGTGTTCGACACCCTGGGCGCAATGGTGAGTACCGAAGTGGTTGAGGAGGTGCTTGGCCGAGGAATGCTCGAGGTGCTGCCGCTCACCCACATCCGCGGTCGCTCACTCCACGATGCCTTCGTCATCGTTGACGAGGCCCAGTCGCTCGAACGAAACGTTCTCCTCACGATGCTGAGCCGCATCGGCCAGGACTCGCGCGTGGTTCTCACCCACGATGTCGCGCAGCGCGACAACTTGCGGGTGGGCCGTCACGATGGCATTGCGGCGGTCATTGAGGCGCTCAAGGGTCACGACTTGTTCGCGCATGTGACGCTCGAACGGTCCGAGCGTTCGGCCGTGGCCGCTCTCGTTACCGACATGCTCGAGCGGCTCGACCTCTAGCGGGTTGCTTCTTCCGACGGCTCGGTGATCGATGAGTCGATCGAGTCTGCCGGGCAGGCGTCGGTAGGAACCGCAACGTCCAAGCCGTACAGCGTTTGGAGCGCATTGAGGTACTGATCGGCCATGCCTGCCTGCGCGAGCTCTCTCGCACGCACCGTCGGCACGTGCAACAGCGCCTTCGCAAATCTGCGTAGCGCTTCTTCGGTCTTGCTCGCCTGCTCGATGTCGCCGACAGCTGCGCCAGCTTCAGGCCGGATTCGCGCGATCTCCCGCTCAAGGAGGCCAAACACGTGCTCGCGCAGAGTGACAATCGCGGGATCGACAACGCGGGCGTCGCTGTCACCGGTGTAACGAGCCACCGCGTGAGCGACGATCGCGCGGGCTGACTCAATTGCCGCGGCGGACTCCTCGGGAGCATGCTCCTTCACGTCGTCCAGACGCACCACCGCGACATCGCGGAGGTTCTCGACGCCGGGGGCAACGTCTCGGTGGAGCGCGAGATCGATGAGGGTGAGCGGGCGTGCACGGTCTTCCATCGCCTGGGCCACGAGCGTGGGTGTCAACACGATCGACTCGCCACCCGAGCAGGCTAGGACCACGTCAACGCGCGCGAGCACCGCGGCTAGGTCCTCGCGATCGATGACAGGCATGTGGTGACGCGCCCCAAACTCGGGGCCACGCCCCGAGGGCGAATAGACACCAACGATGTGGGCGCCCTTGCCTCGGAGCACAGCGACGCCACTTTCAGCGAGGCCGCCGGTACCGACAACGAGCGCAGTCGCCTTGGGCCACGCGACGAGTTCATCGGCAAGATCGAAAGCGACAGACAACACCGAACGGCCGGAGGTGCCAATACCGGTCGAGGCGCCCACGACGCGGGCCGTGCGGAGTGCGGACTGGAACAGGCGGTCAAGCGAGGGTGACAAGTGGCCCGACTCGCGCGCCTCCAGGTGCGCCCGGCGAACCTGACCGGAAATCTCGCGTTCGCCCACCACCATCGACTCAAGGCCGGACGTCACCGCCATGAGGTGGTGGACGGCGTCGTCCCCTTCATAGGAAATGAGGGCGTCCTGAATGGCGTCGTCGTCGAGCGCAGTGAAGCGGGACAACGCGGAAACGACGCTCGATCGCGCCTCCTCCGGGTCCTGCACATCGAGGTAAACCTCGAAGCGGTTACAGGTGGGCAACACCACGGCGCCCTTAATTGAGGGGCCTACGAGAGCGGCGCCAAGACGGTCTGCCCCGACGCTCAACTGCTCGACGGTAGCGAGATCTCTGTTGAGATGGCTCGCAGCAAACGACAAGAGCGGCATTGCACGATTCTGACACGGGCGCGGAGTAGGTGAGAATCAAGGCATGGCACTGCCCTCAGATCATCCGCTCGTTGCTGGCGACGCCGCGGCCTCACCCTTGGTGCGCGCGTTGCGTGGTGACCGCCCCGACACGACACCCGTCTGGTTCATGCGCCAGGCGGGCCGCTCTTTGCCGGAGTATCGGGAAGCGCGCGGCGACACAACGATGCTCGAGGCGTGCACCACCCCGGCGCTCGTCGCGGAGATCACCGCGCAGCCTGTGCGCCGCCATGGTGTTGACGGCGGCATCTTCTTCTCCGACATCGTGGTGCCGCTCCTCCTCGCCGGTCTCGATGTGACGATCGAGCCGGGCGTCGGACCAGTGTTTGGTGAGCCGATCAGGACGCCGGAGGACGTCGCCGCCCTTCCGAACCTCGGCGCCGCCGGTGACGGGGGAGCGTACGACGCTGCCCTCACCGTGGTCGCAGAGTCCGCGGCGGCGGCGGTCACGGCCTTGGGCTCCACCCCCCTCATTGGCTTCGCGGGTGCGCCGTACACGCTCGCCGCGTACATGGTCGAGGGGCGACCGTCTCGCGATCACCTCGCCGCGCGCAGGCTCATGCGCTCTGACCCCGAGACATGGAATCGTCTGATGACGTGGACGGCAGCCGCCAGTGGCCGATTCCTCCGCACCCAGGTGCTCGCCGGCGCGGTGGCAGTGCAATTGTTTGACTCTTGGGTGGGGTCGCTCTCGGCGGAGCTCTACAAGCGACACTGCGCCCCAGCGTCGGCCGCTGCTTTGGCGCATGTTGCCGACCTCGACGTGCCACGCATCCACTTTGGAACTCACACCGGCCACTTACTCGAAGAGCTCGCCGCGATTGGTGCCACCGTGATGGGCATCGACACCGAGACGTCACTTGACGTCGCTACGCGACGCCTACCGGGGATGCCGCTACAGGGCAACATCGACCCCGCCGTGCTGACCGCTCCATGGAGCGTCATCGAGGCCCATGTGCGGGACGTCATCGACGCGGGACGCGCTGCGCCGGCACACGTGGTCAACTTGGGGCATGGCGTGCCACCGGACACTGACCCACGCGTGCTCACGCGCGTGGTCGAGTTGATTCATGGCCTCTGAACCGCTCGCTCACACCTCCACGGATGTGGTGGTGATCGGCGGCGGAATCTCGGGGCTACTCGCAGCGCGCCGTGCAGCGCAGGCAGGCCACGGCGTCGTCCTGATCGAAGCGGCAGAGCGGCTTGGCGGGCGGCTCGCATCGGTCGTGCTCGAGGGGATATCTCTCGACGCGGGCGCGGAGTCGTTCGCGACGCGCGGCGGCCACGTCCAGCGCCTGTGTGAAGAGCTCGGACTGGGCACCGACGTGGTCGAGCCGCGTCGAGCTCCGGCTTGGGTGGTCGGGCCCCGAGCTGCCTACCCCTTGCCCGCGACATCGTGGCTTGGCATTCCGTCACATCCCTTAGCGCGTGATGTGCGGCGGGTGCTCGGTTGGACTGGCGCGCTGCGCGCAGCAACCGACCTCATTCGCCCGGCGCGTCCCGCCGCCGCCGATGCGACCGTCGGCTCCGTATCCCGCGACCGCTTGGGCACGCGTGCCACGACGCGCCTGGTCGCGCCGGTCGTCACGGGCGTCTACACCCGCGAACTCGATGCGCTGCCCCTTGATTCCCTTGCGCCAGGGCTCACCACGGACGTGGGCAAGGCCGGCCTCATTCGCACGGCCCGTGCGCGTCGGGCGGCCAGCCCTCCAGGTGCCGCCGTTCGCTCCTTGCAGGGTGGTTTGCACCGCTTGGTCGACGCGGTTGCGGCCGACGCTGTGGCACAGGGTGCGCGGATTGAGACCGGCGAGGCCGTAACGGCTCTCGCCCCGACGAGTGATGGGTGGGTGATCACCACTCCCACCCAGCGCATTGAGGCGGAGCGGGTGGTGCTTGCGATTCCTCCGCATCACCTCGATGAGTTGGTTGGTCGCGCCAACAGGTTCGCGGGGCCAGTGCCCGGTCCGGCACGCTACGTTGCGATCGAGTCGCTCGTCCTTGATGCGCCCGCGCTTGATGCCGCGCCGCGCGGCACTGGGGTGCTCGCGCAGCCGGGCCTCACCCGGGCAAAGGCGCTCACGCACGCGAGCGCGAAGTGGGAGTGGCTCGCACAAGTCCTTCCCCCAGGCCGCCACGTCATTCGCCTCTCCTACACCCTTAGCCACGCGGGGGAGGAGGTTGCCAGTTACGCAGTGAGTGACGCGTCGGCCCTCTTGGGCGTCAATCTTGAGCCGGCGGACGTGGTCGCTCGCAGCACCCATGTGTGGCTCGACGCGGCACCAAGCACCCCGCCTGCCCGCCTTCCCCGCGGGCTCCACGTGTTGGGTGCGGGCGCGGGCCTCACGGGCCTTGCCGCGATCACTCACCAAGTGAGCAGCGCCGATTTCGTGTAGGACCTGTTCAGGGGTGAGACTGGGCACATGACTGACCAGCCCGAGGGCTTCACCCTGTTTTCGGTTCTTGATGGCTTCCTTGACGTTGACGACGACCACATCGACGAGGTTGTCGAGGAATTCGACGCGGCCGTCGCTCACATCGGCGAGCAGCAGGTGGTGCTGCGCGGCATCTACGACGTGTCGGGACTTCGCGCCGACGGCTCGGTGATGCTGTGGCTGCATGGCCCGCGCCTCGAGCACTTGCAGCTCGCGCTGCGGGAGTTGCGCTCCACCCACCTCCTTGAGGACACGGACCTCACGTGGTCTGCGGCTGGAGTCCATCGTGCGGCTGAGTTCAACCGTGCGCATGTGCCTGGATTCCTG
The DNA here is from genome assembly GCA_023442845.1 of Actinomycetes bacterium. Lineage (GTDB taxonomy): Bacteria > Actinomycetota > Actinomycetes > Actinomycetales > Demequinaceae > Demequina. The sequence continues at coordinate 13,352 of JAEZXC010000005.1, forward strand.
CGTGGCGAACGCCCGCGCAATTGGCTCACCGTGTACCCGTTTGTCCGCTCGCACGAGTGGTACCTGTTGCCCGAGGACGAGCGCTCGCAGATGCTGCGCGAGCATGGCATGAAGGGTGCGGCGTTCACGGGCGTCGTCGCCAACACCGTCGCCGCCTTTGCTCTGGGTGACTATGAGTGGCTTCTGCCGATGGAAGCCGATGAGGTGACGGAACTCGTCGACATGATGCGCGACCTGCGCTACACCGAAGCACGCCGCCACGTCCGCCACGAGTTGCCGTTCTACACCGGCCGCCGCATTGACACCGCCGAGGCCGTGGATGTGTTGTCCTCATGACCGAGACACTGCCCCCTCTTGCCGCCGCGACGCGTATTGCTGCGCCCGCCCGCTATGACGCGATCCTGCTCGCCGGCTTTGGCGGCCCGGAGGGTCAAGACGACGTCATCCCGTACTTGCGCAACGTGACGCGGGGCCGGGGAGTGCCGGATGAGCGCCTCGAAGAGGTCTCTCACCACTACCGCCACTTTGGCGGCATCAGCCCGATCAACCAGCAGAACCGTGAGCTCAAGGCGGCGCTCGAGGCGGAGATCGCCTCTCGCGGCCTAGGTCTCCCCGTGTACTGGGGGAACCGCTTCTGGGCGCCGTACTTCGCCGACGCGTTGCGCGAGCTTCACGCCGACGGTCACCGTCGCGTGCTTGTCATCGTGACGACGGCGTTCTCGAGTTACTCGGGATGCCGCGCCTATCGCGAGGACCTCGCAACCGCGCTCGCGGAGACGGGTCTCGACGGCAAGATCGTGCTCGACAAGGTGCGCCAGTATTTCGACCACCCCGGCTTTGTCGAGCCAAACGTTGCTGCCGTGCGTGAGGGGCTGCGCACCCTCGGCTCCCAGGGCAACGGCGCGAACCCGCACGTCATGTTCGCCACCCACTCGATTCCCTCTGCAGCCGCCGATGTCTCCGGCCCGCGCGAAGCGCGCCCTGACGGCACTCCCGTGCCGACTGGCGGCGGTGAGGAGTGGTACGCCGGTGGAGGCTGGTATGCCGAGCAGCAGCGGGCCGTCGCGGCGCTCATCATGGACCGCCTTTCTGACGAGTTCCCCGGCGTTGCGTACTCGCTTGTCTATCAATCGCGTTCGGGTGACCCGAGCGTGCCGTGGCTCGAGCCCGATGTGAACGACGCGATCAACGCCCTCGACACTGATGTGTCCGGTTTGGTGATCTCACCTCTCGGCTTTGTCTCCGATCACATGGAAGTCGCGTGGGACCTCGACAACGAGGCGCTCGAGACGTGCGCAGAGCGCGGACTCCCCGCAGTGCGCGTGCCCTCAGTGGGCGTGGACCCTGCCTTCGTGTCCGGCCTCGTCGACCTCGTGGAAGAACGCCACGTCGTCGAGGGTGGTCAG
>JAEZXC010000086.1 GCA_023442845.1 Actinomycetes bacterium
ATGTGCAGGGCGCGCGCAATACCCGCGGCTGCCCACCCATTTCCGCTTGCCCAGGGCTCTGGTCGCGTACGGGTCTTGGTCACGGTGTCTGCGCGATGCGAGTAGAGGCCCGACGCCGCGTTCCACAAATGTTCGCGGTGCATCCGGTACTGCATGTCTGCAGGAGCGACGTCGCCGGTGAGAACGAGTAGCGGCACCACCATGTAGATCGAGTCAACCCACACCTCAGTGCGCCCTGTGAGGTGCCACACGACGCCCTCGTCGTCGCGTGGCGACCACCGCAGCAGCCACCAACGCTGACGATCAAGCGCCTCCGCCGCCTCCGAGTCGCCACCACGTGCAAGCAACGCGACCGCCTCACCGATGGCGCCACCGTTGACGAGACCTGAGTCGCCGGTAGCACCAAGCCGTCCATCGGCGTCGGCATGGACGACGGCATCGCGTGCGATCGCGAGCGCGTCCTCGGCGTGACCCGCATCAATCGCGGCCTGCGCGCACACGCCTTGCTCCCATGCCAAGCGTTGCATCGGCATCGCTGCCGCCCACAAAAGGTCAATAAGCCGGGCGGTGTCCACGGCTAGAGCGGCTTGCCTTCGATCACATCGACAAGACGTGCGCAGCGAGCGTCGAGCTGATCCCACGGCAGATCGAGTTCGAGGATCGCGGCACCGGCGGTTGGCATGCCGTGGGCCATGCGTTGAAGCGGGTGCTTGAGGGATCCCGGTCCCGCGAGGAACGCGGTGACGTGAGATGTGGTGGGCTCGTGTCCCACAACGAGGAGCGTGTCCGGATTGCCTGCGGTCGCCACGACTGACAGGTAACGCTCGCGGGCGGACTCGTACAGGTCCTCCTCGATGCGACTGTCAACATCGCCGAGTTGACTTGCCATGCGCTTGAACGTCTGCACGGTGCGATTGGCTGAGGACACAAGCGCGAGGTCGGGTACGAGCCCGAGGTCCTTCAGCCGCTCGCCGAGCCGTCCCGCAGCGTCACGACCTTCCATCGTGAGCGCGCGCGCGTGATCGTCGAGGCCGGAGCGTGGCGCCTCCGCCTTCGCGTGCCTCGCAAGAATGAGAATAGGCATGACTACTGCCCCATCGCGTGAACGCCACCGTCCACGTGAACCATCTCACCGGTTGTGGCCGGGAACCAGTCACTCATCAACGCAACAACTGCACGCGCCGCGGGCTCCGTGTCCTCCGAATCCCAACCAAGCGGCGCACGAGTCGACCACTGGCCTTCCATTTGGTCGAAGCCCGGAATGTGCTTGGCGGCGGTGGTCTTCAGCGGGCCGGCCGAGACCACGTTGCAGCGAATCCCCTGCGGGCCAAGGTCGCGAGCGAGGTAGCGGTTTACTGACTCGAAGGCGGCCTTTGCCACACCCATCCAGTCGTAAACCGGCCATGCGAAGCGTGCGTCAAACGTGAGGCCAACAATCGATCCGCCATTGGGCAAGAGCGGCACGGCGGCCTCGGCCAACGCCTTGAGGGAGTATGACGAGATGTGGATGGCCGTCGCGACGTCCTCCCACTGGCCAGCCATGAAGTTGCCGCCCATCACCGTCTGCGGTGCGAAGCCGATCGAGTGGACCACGCCATCGAGGTGCGGCACGTGCTCGCGCACGGCGCCGGCCAAGCTCGAAAGGTGCTCGGCGTTCGTCACGTCAAGCTCGACCACCGCCGGGGTCTGCGGCAGACGCTTCGCAATGGTCTGCGTGATTTTGAGCGTGCGACCAACGCCCGTCAGCACCACAGTGGCGCCCTGCTCTTGCGCCAGTCGCGCCACATCAAACGCAATCGAGCCTTCCGTGAGGACTCCCGTTACGAGGATGTTCTTACCGTCGAGGATTCCCATCATGTCTCCGTTCAAAGTGGTGAAGTCAGTGGCCCATGCCGAGGCCGCCATCGACGGGCAGTACCGCACCCGAGATGTAGCCCGCCGCATCCGAGGCCAGGTACACGGCAGCTGCCGCAACGTCGGCCGTGCTACCAAATCGCTTCGCCGGGATCGACTGTTCGTATTGCTTGACCACGTCATCACCGAGCTCGGCAGTCATGTCGGTGGTGATGAAGCCAGGGGCGATGACGTTCGCGGTGATCCCGCGCGAGCCCACCTCACGGGTGATGGAACGCGCCATTCCGACCAGGGCGGACTTCGACGCGGAGTAGTTGACCTGGCCAGGGTTTCCGAGCAAGCCGACCACCGAACCGACGAGGACGATGCGCCCGTACTTTTCGCGAATCATTGACGTGACGGCGCGGCGCACCGTGCGGAAGGTGCCCGTGAGGTTCGTGTCGATGACGGACTCGAAATCCTCATCGCTCATTCGCATGAGGAGGCCATCGCGGGTGATTCCGGCGTTGGCGATGAGCACGCGAACGCGACCGTGCTGTTCCTCGAGCGCATCAAAGGCAGCGTTGACGGCGTCGGTGTCCGTGATGTCGGCGACGGCTCCGGTGACGCCATCCGGGAGGTTGCCGCTGCGGTAAATCGTCGAGACCGTGTCTCCGTTGGCGACGAATGCCTCCGCGATCGCGCGACCGATGCCGCGATTTGCTCCTGTCACCACTACGTGTCGACTCATGCGCCCCAACCTAGTCGATTCGTAGGGCGGCGAGCACGCCGCGCCACGCCCGTACGATCGTCACGTGACCACCCCCGCTTCGCCTCCCCGGCCCGCCGCGTACCGGCCGCTTCGGCTCGTGGGGACAACGTTGGCCGTCCTTGCCGTGATTGCACTTGGCATTGTGGCGGGGCGGTGGCAATGGGACCGGTATGAGGTCCGCCATGACGCCGCTGAGGCACAGCAGCGGGCCGAAGGCGTGCCGGCGGTCGATGTGCGTGAGCTCGTGTCGGTCGATGACGGCGAAGCGGGTGATGCCCAATGGCGGGAGGTCAGCGCCACAGGCACTCTGGACGCCGATGCGGTGCTCGAGATTCGCGGACGAAGCATCGATCGCACGGCCTCGATTCAGTACGTGACATGGCTGGTCTTGGACGACGGCAGCGCCGTGCTCGTCAATCTCGGATGGCAACCTCGCGCAGACGCGACCGGAGTGACGGTGCCGGACGGTCCCGTGACAGTGACAGGAATTGTCCGTTCGCTTGAACCCGTCAACGACCGTCCTGGGACGCGTATTACGCCAGCCCACATGGCCGACCCCGGAATGCCGATTCTGCCCGCGTACCTCATGGCTCGCACGGCTTGCGGAGAGGCTGGTTGCGTTGAAGGCGTGGCGCCCGTGCCGGAGCCGAGCCTTTCCCTTGGTCCCCATATGAGTTACGCATTCCAGTGGTGGCTGCTCGCCGTTGCCGCAGCACCCATCGCGATCGCACTCACTCGCCGCGATGCCCGTCTCGAACGCGA
>JAEZXC010000135.1 GCA_023442845.1 Actinomycetes bacterium
GTCTTGGAGCGAGCGAACTCACCACGCTTGTTCTCGTCCTCAATCCACTCGGCAGCGTCGGCCATGTGCTTGTCGTAGTTGAGCGCGGCGTACGGAGCGAGCAATTCATCGATGCGGTTGACCGTGCATCCGCCGTACTGGCTCGACGACACGTTCGCGATGATTTGGGAGATCTGCGCCGTTGCCGTCTGGATGGACTTGGGCGGCTCGACCTGCGCGTTGCCGATGCGGAAACCGCGGGACAACATGTTCTTGAAGTCGATAAGACAGCAGTTCGTCATCGGTGCATACGGGTGGTAGTCAAGGTCGTGGAAGTGAATGTCACCCTTCTGGTGCGCGTTTGCTACGTGCGCCGGCAACATCTTGAGGCCGATCGCCTTGCCCACCATTCCAGCGGTGAGGTCACGTTGAGTATTGAAGACCTCGGCGTCCTTATTCGCGTTCTCGTTCACGACCGTTTGATCCTTGTCGAGAAGCTTCGTGATGGAATGGTTGAGGTCCGTCGCCTTACTCCGCGCGAAATCACGCTGAACGCGGTAGTCGATATACGCGCGGGCCACGTCGTACTCGCGCTCCTCGAGCAGCACGTGCTCCACGGCGGCCTGGATCTCGTAGATCTTGACTCGAGAGCCATAGCTCGAGTTGATCTCGCCAACGATGTCCTCAACAAGGCGCTTGATGGTGCGCTCGTGGGTGGGTTCGAGCGAGCCATGAACGGCCTCGAAAGCCTTGGTGAGGGCTTGACGAATCCGGATGTCGTCAAAGCGCAACGTGCGCCCGTCTCGCTTCACGACCTCCAACTGGGCGCGCGTGTCCTGGGTCCTTGTCGCCGCGCTTGGTGAAATGTCCGTCGTGCTCATAATGATCGCTCTTTCCCTCCGGTGATCACACCACGCCGTGTGACTGAGTCCTGCGGCCGCTTACCACTACATATGGGGGTGCGTGCGGCCCTACTACACTAGATCTAGCGGTTACGAGACTCTGGGCCCAAGGTCCCTTGCTTGAGCGATTCCGGGCTACTTTCCATGTCTTAGCGCGCCCTGCCAGCCCGGTCGAGAGTGCGCCGAATATCCCAGCGACCGGCGTGTCGCGCTTGCCCTCGTGGCCAGCCTCACTGCCGGCTGCGGGTGCCGTGTGGACATTCTCACTGTCGTCACTTTTGACGGCCGGAGCACTACCCGCACGCAGGTTTGCGCCGATAGGTGAGGTGACCGCCTACCCGGCGGCGGTTCGAGCCTGTTCCTGAGACCCGAGGAGTGACGTGGCCGTGTCACCGCACACGCAGAACGCGCAAGCATCCGCATCGCCGACGGCACGTCGCGCCGCAATTGTCGCGGAGGCGATCCACACGACGCGTCACCACGCGTGCGCCGTCTGCGATGCCGGCGGTGAGTGCGAGACGATGGCTGCGGCCCGAAAAGTCATTGCCTTCGACCAGATGCTCGACAACACGGATCCCCACCCAATTGACACGTACTCAAGTGATGAGGCTTTCCAAAGCGGGCGCCTCGAGGCAATGGCCCAAGCACTCGCCGTTATCGGCAAAGCTGAAGGCGAGGCGCGTGCCGAAGCAGACGGTGATCCTCGCCACCCTGCCCTCAACGTTGCCGAGACGTTGCGGCGGCTCGGCATGGTCATCAAGCACGAGATCGCAGAGCCAGACGGCCGCACGGTGCTAGAGATCGTCGCCCGCCAAAACGAGGCCAATGAACTTTCGGACTACGTGCGTGAGCTGTCGAAGCAGTACCGCAGCTCCAATTCTCATGACCTAGCGGCTGCACTCGATAACGTCGCGGGCGACATTGCAAAGGGATCTGACGGCGTGAGCCGCCTTCGACAGGCGTCAAATGTCAACACGGATCCCGACACACTCACCGAATTGACGCTTGATCCGGATCCCGACGTGCGCTGGTGGGCCGCTCAGAACGAGTCGACCCCCGCCCCTGCGTTGATGGCTGCGATCGAGCAAGAGCGTCACCCCACCGTGCTCGCCGCACTGCTCGTCAACCCACACGTGCCGGATGAAGCCGCAGAGATCTTCCTCGAGTACCCCCACTCAGAGGTTTCCGGGGCTGCGAAGAGGCGACTCGCCCGCTAGTGACCGCCGCCCGCGATGTAGGCAACCGCACCCACCGTCGCAAGCACCACGACACCAAACGCACACGCTGCGACCACCTTGCGGCGCAGAGGGACGTGCCCCGCATCGTCACGCGCATCCTTGCTCGCGATCGCCCTCACTCCGATCGCGAATGCGAACGGCAAGCCGGCGCCTACAACAACGCCGATGATCACAACTTGGGCAAGCGAATCCCACTCGATGAAATCAGACACGGTGCTACGCCTTGGCGGAAGCCTCGTCAGCACCGATGGGTGCGGCGGCCAAAAGGCTTGGGTCGTGGTCAACGAGAGACTCGGCGATAACAGCCTGTGGGTCGTCCTCGGTCCAGGCGTCATTGACGTTCGATGGGTTCACAGGGCGCAGGCGAGACCACGCGACGATCGCGCCCGACACGACAATGAGCAGTGCAATCACCGCATACGAACTCGTCGCCGTATCAAGCCAGTAGCAGGCGGCGCCGACAATGCCAGCGGCCGGCACGGTGATGAGCCACGCGATCGCCATGCGGCCAGCGACCTTCCACCGCACCGAACTACCCTTCGCACCAACGCCCGATCCCATGATCGAACCTGTTGCCACGTGCGTTGTCGACAGCGAGTAGCCGAAGTGGCTCGACAACAAGATGACAGCAGCTGACGAGGTCTCGGCCGCCATTCCTTGGCGAGACTCAAGTTCCACGAGGCCCTTGCCGAGCGTGCGGATAACCCGCCAGCCGCCGGTGTACGTACCGAGCGCCATGGCGACGGCACACGAGATGATGACCCACCACGGCACATTTGAGTCGGCGGGAACAGCACCTGCGGCGATGAGCGCCAGGAGAATGATGCCCATCGATTTCTGCGCATCGTTCGTGCCGTGCGCCAGCGAGACGAGTGACGCCGAGCCGATTTGGCCCCATCGGAACATGCGGTCGTTGTCTTTCTGAGGGACATCCCGTGTCACCCGCATGACAAGGCGCGTCGCGATCGATGCGACGAGGATCGCGACGATGGGCGCGAGCAACGCGGGGATCAGCACCTTGGCGGTGAGTCCGCCCCAGAGCACACCGCCACCGCCTACTGCGGCAAGCACCGCACCCACAACACCACCGACTAGCGCATGGGAAGAACTCGACGGTATCCCAAAGAGCCAGGTGATGAGGTTCCACACGATGCCGCCGACGAGTCCGCCAAGAACGACGTCAAGAGTGACGACGCCTGCGTCGACAATCCCCTTGGCGATCGTTGCCGCAACGGCGAGCGACAAGAATGCACCGACGAGGTTGAGGCTTGCCGAGAGAAGTACAGCGCGGCGCGGGCTTAGCGCGCGCGTAGCGATCGACGTCGCCATTGCATTGCCGGTGTCGTGAAACCCATTGGTGAAGTCAAATGCGAGTGCGGTCGCGACCACGATCACCAGCAGCACGGGCTCTGTCACGGTCTCCATTGTTACGCACTTTTCCGGATGCTCGTACAGGTCCGCGGACCTAGTTGGGACGGTCCCATCCGTGCTGTCCTGATTGTCACTTCTGCGCCGTCACAGGAAACGGGCCGACCTTGTGGAGGTAGCACCGTCCACACAGTGATTCGTACCTGGCATCTTGGCCATCGATCGCCACTTGATCACCATGACGCACGAACTCGCCGTTGACGATTCGAGCGTTGAAAATGGCCTTGGAACCGCATCGACAAATGGTCTTCAGCTCCTCAATCGAGTGCGCGATTTCCAACAGACGCATCGATCCGGGGAAGGAACGGGTGAGGAAGTCCGCACGAAGGCCGTAGCACAGGACGGGAATGCCGTCCTCAACCGCAACGGCGAAGGCCTCGTCGACTTGGGCAGGCGCGAGGAACTGCGCCTCATCGACAAAGACGGCGTCGATCTCGGTCAGCGGCCGGTGTTCGATGAGCGCGTCGCGAAACGACGCAGATTGGTCCAACAGAATGTCGACCGGACGCTCGATGCCGATCCGCGATTGCACTGCCTCCCCCGCCTTCGTGTCGATCCCGGGCTTCACGATCACGGGGTGCTGATCTCGCTCTTCGTAGTTGTACGCGGCGGTCAGCAGCAGTGCTGATTTGGAGGAGTTCATCGCGCCGTAGCGGAAGTACAACTTGGCCATCACGATTCCTTGCGGGTGTGTGCAGCGGTTTCTGGAGGCACCCTACCCGGATGTGGACGTCCTAGGACACGATCTGGGACGGTCCCGGAGATAAGACCCACGCGGACGCCGCGCGGCACGCGTATGCTCGAACTGACTGGATGAACGTGCCGGATTTCGAATCATGATCGCGCTCCGGAAGAAAGGGACACCAGCCATGGCAAAGTTGCTCGTAATTCGCGCCCACCCGCTCTCAAGCGAATCCTCGCAGTCAATGCGACTCACCGACGAGTTTGTGCGGGTCTACAAAGACACGCACCCCGACGACGATGTGTTGGAGCAACAGCTCTACAACCTCGCGGTGCCCGAGATCGACCTCGATCTGCTCAACGCCTGGAAGAAGTTGGAAGACGGTGTGCCGTTTGTCCGTCTCGATGAGGTCGAGCAGAACAAGGTGACGCTCTTTTCTGGCTACACCGATCAGTTCCTCGCCATGGACAAAATCGTCATCGCGAATCCGTTGTGGAACCTGCAGGTGCCCACGCGCCTCAAGGCATGGATCGACTGCGTCTGTGTTGCGGGCCGCACGTTCCGCTACACCGAAGCCGGTGAGGCTGAGGGGCTCGTGCGCGGCAAGAAGTTGCTCCACATTCAAACGGCGGGTGCGGTCTATGGCGGCAATGACCCGGCAAGCCAGTACATCAAGGGCATGTTCACGTTCCTTGGGGTTGAGGATGTGCAGTACCTCGCTGCCGAGGGCATGGACCATGACCCCGCCCGGGCCGACGACATCATGGCCGACGCCTTGCGACGGGTAGCCGACGCCGCCCGCGCCTTTTAGTGGCGCCGCCCGGAGAACACGCTGTGAAGGAAGGGTACCGCGGACGCGACCATTGCCGCGGTACCCCACCCAGCGTCGTCCGGGCGTAATACGGCGCCGCCAACAAAGAGCGCAGCAAAGATCACGGCGGACGTCGTGCGACGCGAAACCCGCTCGTGGCGAGTGATCGCTTTCTCGAGCGGGAGCGCATCGATCGGCACGCCCTCGTTTTCGGCGCGCGTGAGAAAGGCATCGATTCGGCTGGGCAGGCGCAACCCAATGCGGACGGCGTCAGTGAGTGCGCTCAGCGCATCTCCCACCGCACCTGCACTTTCGTCACGGAGCAGGCCTTGAGCGTATGGTTCGACGCTATCCCAGAGGTTGAAGCGGGGATCCAGGCCACTACACACGCCGGAGGTGAGCGAGGTGGCACGCATGACGAGCAAGTAGTCTGCGGGCAATTGGAACGGCAAGCTCAGCATGATGTCACCGAACTCGGTGGCAAACTCCTTGAATTCGCGGGGGTCCACTTCGCGCAGCTCGGCAAAACCCATCCCGCCAAAGCGCGCAAACGCGTGACTCATCACCCGTTCCAGTTCACGTGTATCCGCAGTGGGCAGGAGGACGCCGGCCTCGTTCATTGCCTCGACCATTGCCTTGCCATCGCGGAGGGCGGCGGCGATGACGAGTTTGCGCAGTGCGGCACGCAACGCGGGCGTTACCTCCCCCATCATCCCGAAGTCGACAACGGTGAGCGCCCAGGGTGGCCCGTCGCCGTTCAGGGGGGTAACAAATAGGTTGCCCGGATGCGGGTCGGCGTGGAAGTACCCGTGGCGGAACAGTTGATCGAACATCACCTCAGCGAACACCGGAGCGACGTCGGCTGGATCAATCCCCGCTGCTCGCATCCCTGCGTGATCGGTGATCTTGATCGCGCTCACGTCCTCGAGCGTGAGGACGCGCCGGGTGGTGCGCTCCCATGCGACCGCGGGGACGCGAACGCGCGGGTCGTGCTCAAAGAGGTCAGCAAAGCGTTCGGACGCCGCACCCTCGTGGAGATAATCGATCTCTTCGAGGCTCGTGACGGCAAACTCTTCGATGAGTGCGGGCGCGTCGACCCGGCGGCTCACGAGCCGCACCCGAGACACCCACACTGCCACTTTGCGCAGCGCCGCGATGTCAACCGCAACAATGTCCGCGATCCCAGGCCGCTGCACCTTGACGACAACGTCGCGGAAGCCTGCCGCCTCAGCATCAACCTCAGTGAGGCGCGCCCGGTGCGCCTGCCCAAGCGAAGCGGCCGCAACGGGATCCTCGGCGAAATCCGCGAACACGCGGTCGAGTGGAACGCCCAACTCGGCCTCGGCTAGACGCTTGATCGCGTCGAAATGAACCGGCGGCACTTCATCTTGCAGGCCCTGCAACTCAGACGTGATCTCGGGTGGAAGCACATCGAGGCGGGACGACAAGTATTGACCCAGCTTGATCATGAGACCACCGAGAGAAACGGCGAGTACCCGAAAGCTCTTGGCAAATCGCCGCATCCGCGCGGGTCGAGTCCGCGCCGCAATGCGCTTCAGTCCCACTGAGGGCAAGACGATCTCGTGCCACCATGTGACCGTGAGGTGCCACATGGCGAACCGTAGTATTCGCCGATAGCGCGCCCGACCTGATTGCTGCGCGGACGTCATGCCTCCATCATGCCCGCGAGAGGCCGTCACCCGCGTCAGTCCCGGGACAGGATTGTGTAGATCGAGCGCTTCGCCTCCCGAAGCACGCTCACCGCCTCTTCACGTTGCTCGGAGTTGCCGCTACGAGCGATCGACGTGACAGCGTCGGCCAATTCAAACGCCGCCTTGGCGAGAGTGCCGACGCGCGGGCCTGGTTCGTCCTCGACGACCGACCACGGCACGTTGTCAGCGACGTGCTCCGCAGCGTCGCGGCCCGCCGCAGTTAACGCGTAGACCTTGCGGTCATCGACCACTTCGACGGTGACTAGGCCTTCGTCTGCGAGCATTTGCAGCGTCGGATACACCGATCCCGCGGAAGGCTTCCACCGCCCGCGGGTGCGCTCCTCGATCTCGCGAATGATCTGGTACCCGTGCATCGGATCCTCGTTGAGCAAGAACAACACGGAGGCGCGCACGTCTCCCCTGCCCATCCGCGTGCCAACCTTCTTGTCGAACTCGCTCTTGAGTTGGTCGACCATCTTCCATACGGCGTCTGCCGCGTGGTTTGCGTCAAACGCGCCGCGTTGAGTGTCCTTCATCTTTGCCTCCACAGGTCACCCTCATCGATCGCTAGCGAGTGCTCGCGATATATCGCTATGGAATCACGGCGACGCTGCAAAGGCAAGTTCTCGCACACGCGCGGCCTCGTGCGTGACGGCACCCCGATGCCTGAGGAGCCGCATCGCGTTCGCAATCACGACGAGCACCGATAGCTCATGAACGAGCATGCCAATCGCCATCGTCACACCCCCTGCGATCACTCCAAGCAAGAGGGCGCCAACAGTCACCATGGCGACTGCGACGTTCTGATGCATCACGGCGACTGTGCGCCGAGCGAGGGCCACCGCACGGGGAAGCTTGAGCAGATCGTCGTTCATGAGGGCGATATCTGCTGTCTCGATTGCGACACCTGTGCCGGCCGCACCCATTGCCACACCGATGTTGGCGGTTGCCAACGCGGGGGCGTCATTCACTCCGTCCCCCACCATTGCGACGATGTGCCCCTCACGCTGCAACTGGCGCACCACATCCAGTTTTCCCTCGGGAAGCAGGCCCGCGTGCACCTCAGCGATTCCCACTTCCTGGGCTACAGCCTCAGCCACCTTGGCCGTGTCGCCGGTCAGCATGAGCACGCGGCGGACGCCTGCCGCTCTCAGTTCACGAACCATGCGTGCGGCGTCACCACGCACCTCGTCAGCAACCCCGATGACTCCAAGGGCGCGGTCCCCAACAACAACTGCCATTGGCGTTCGACCCGCTTCTGCAAGCATGTCGAGCGCCTCTTCCACATGTGGCGCGACGTCACCAACCTGGTCGGCGACAAGTGCCCGGTTACCGACTGCCACCGTCACACCGTCGATAAGCGCGACCATTCCTTTGCCAGGAATCGTCGAAATGTCGATCGCGGCACTGGCGATATCGAGACCACGTTCAGCGGCCGCCGCCAGGATGGGACGCGCGAGCGGGTGGTCCGAGCCGCTCTCGACAAGCGCCGCCCACCGCAGAACGTCGGCCGCGGTTGCATCGGCATCGAGGGCGAGAACGTCGGTCACGCGCGGGCGCCCTTGCGTGAGGGTGCCCGTCTTGTCGAGCGCCACGACGTCGATCTTCGCCGCCGTTTCGAGGTACTCACCGCCCTTGATCAGAATGCCGTCGCGCGCTCCTCTGCCGATGCCGGCAACGATCGCGCCGGGAATCGAGATGACGAGGGCACCCGGGCAGCCGATGACAAGCAAGGTGAGCGCGAGCACCACATCGCGCGTGGCGAGACCGAAGACAATTGCCATCACGATGATTCCGGGCGTGTACCAACGGGAGAAGCGGTCGATGAAGGCTTGCGTCTTTGCTTTCGCGTCCTGGGCTTCTTCGACTCGGTGGATGATCCGGGCGAGCGTCGTGTCCGCTCCTACACCGCGCGCTTCGACGTGGAGAAATCCTCCGGTCGAGACGGTGCCAGCGAACACGTGATCGCCGGTCACTTTCTCCACGGGGATGGATTCGCCGGTGATTGAGGCTTCGTCAATGCTGCCGACGCCATCGGTGACGACGCCGTCGACGGGAACCTTGGCGCCATGCTTCACCAAGACGATCTCGCCTGGGATGACTGCATGTGCTGGAATGCGCACCTGGGCGCCGTCCCGGACCACGGTCGCTTCGTCGGGCGCGACCGCAACCAGCTCCGCAAGCGCGGCACGGGTCTTAGTGAGGGTCGCGACTTCAAGAGCGTGGCCGACTGCAAACAAGAAGGTGACGGCGGCGGCCTCCCAGTAATTGGCGATGACGATCGCTCCAGTGGCGGCGACAGTGACAAGGAGGTCAATGCCAATCACCCGAATCATCAGCGCGCTCACGGCAGCCCGCGCGATAGGCAGCCCGGCAACGACGGCGGCGGCCACCATGAGTGCGTCGGCCCATGGCCCTCCTGACAACTGGCCTGTCACGAAGGAGGCGGCAATCAGCGCGCCAGCTACGAGGGGGATAAACCAGCGACTGCGGGTTAGAGCCAGGAGGGCGATCATGGGAGGGGCTACCTTTCGATTACAAGGGGGATTGCGGGATACCTAGAACGCTGACGGCGTCGCGGCGTAGCCGGCCTTGCGCACGGCTCCCACGAGGTCGTCAACTCGCGCCACATCGGGGTTGTGCTCGATGTCGATGCGAGACGAAGCGAAGTGGACAGTGACGTCGGTGACGCCATCGAGTTGCCCTACCTGCTTCTCGATCTTGGTGACGCACGAGGGGCACGCAAACCCTTCAGCACGGAGCACGGTCTTCACGGTGGTCGTCATGATCAATTCCTTTCAGTCGGTGATGTCTTGACCGTACGGACACCGGGAAACGCGCACCATGACGCGCGTCAATTACCCGCACTTTGATCCCGACGACGCCGTCACCGCTCTTGATAGCCTCACCACATGGCTTCCTCGGCGGCTTCGCGGCCCCAGCGTCGGCGTATTCCATTGCGCGACGTGACCGTCCCGCACGTGTGCCCGTGGCCCGTCCGCAAGAGGGCGCTGGAACGCGCGCCGTACTTCGTCGGTCTGAGCGAAAACGAGCTTGAGCGCATCGATGCACGAATGGAAGCGACATCGTGGGCGGGCGGCGCACCGCTCTTCCATGCCGGTGATCCTGCGAATGCGCTCTTCATCGTGGCGGAGGGACGCATCAAGTTGAGTGCAGTGTCAATCAACGGCAATGAGTCGATCGCCGACATCCTCGTCCCAGGAGAGTTGTTCGGTGCCATGAGCACTGTCGGCTCCCCGCTCCACCAGCACACGGCAACCGCCATGGTTGGCTCGTGTGCGCTACGGATTGATCAGGCGAGCTTCCGCGATGTGCTCAGCGAGCACCCGACCGTCGCACTCCGCGTCCTTGACGATGTTGCCGCTCGGCTGGCGCAGGCCCACGCGGACGTGGGCGGCCAATCGAGCGACACCGTTGCGACGCGTGTGGCCACCGCGTTGCTTCGCCTTGCCGACAAGGTGGGCACAGTGCAACGCGACGGTTCTGTCCTCATTGAGGTGCCCTTGTCCCGTGCCGACATCGCGGGCCTCGCGCGCTCTACCCCTGAGTCAGTTTCACGCGTGATGAGTGGGTGGCGGACTGGCGGCACCATTGACTCGGGCCGACGCTGGACGGCCATTCGTGACCGCCGCGCGCTCGAGGCGATCGCCACCGGCTGACCGCCACAAACCCGCACGCTCCCCCGCTCAAAGCGCCCTCCCCGCCCTTCCCCCCCGCTCAAAGCGCCCTCCCCGCCCTGCTCCCCCGCTCAAAGCGTTCTGGCAGGGCGCAATGGTCGATTCAGGGCGAGAAATCGACCCGTACGCCCTGCCAGGAGTCATCGGAGAGTCGGCCCGCCGCGCGAACGGCGCGACAGGGGTCCGGACACGACGAAGCCCCGGCGAGAGACCTCTCACCGGGGCTTCGTATGTCGACACAATCGTCGGGCTGACAGGATTTGAACCTGCGACCCCTTGACCCCCAGTCAAGTGCGCTACCAAGCTGCGCCACAGCCCGTTGCACCGCGAACGGCGCCGCTCAATGCTACCCGAACGCGAGAGCGATCCGCGCCATCCAGAGGCGGCGGCTGAACCCCAGCGTCGGCGGACGCAGCGGCGGCAAACAAGCCGGCATCGGCCTCAATCGCTCCGCCGACAGCGAACCGCCTATTCCCCTGAGCCGCCCACAACGCACGAAGGGGGCGTGTCGTTCCCGCGCATTTTCGAAACTCTCGTGCTTACGGTCGACACGTGGCAAACCCGCCACCGAAAGGAGACCGTCATGACTACAGCAACGCAGACCATCGACGTCAATGTCCCGCTGTCCGTGGCGTACAACCAGTGGACGCAAATGGAGTCATACCCGCGCTTCATGAGCGGTGTTGAGTCCGTCCAACAATTGGACGACGCACGTACCCAGTGGAAGCTCAACGTGGGTGGAGTGACGCGTGAATACACAGCACGCATTACCGACCAGGTGCCCGACTCACACATCGCATGGGCGTCCGAAGGTGAGATCACACAGAACGGGCGGGTCTCGTTCCAAGCGACCGGTGACGACCGTTGCCGGGTTGAACTCTCACTTGAGTGGGACCCCGAAGGCTTTGTCGAGAACGCCGGAGCCACCATGCGTCTAGACGACGCGCTTGTCGATGATTCCCTGTCCAAGTTCAAGGAACTCATCGAATCTCAAGGATTTGAAGAGGGCGCATGGCGTGGCGAGATCCATGACGGCTCCGCCCCGCGGACGTTCGGTACTGAGGACATGTAATCCCGTACGTGCGTTCGTGTGCCCGCGGGCGTCGTGCTCCCACGAGCAGGGCGCCCGCTGGTGCCGACATCGTCATGGGCCCTTGGTCCCCACCTAAATCGATCCGCTGAGGCAACCTGGAGGGGACGGCAACGGGGCCGTCCGGTGACGTTAAGAGCGTGACATGGCTAAGTACGTTTACGACTTCAGCGAAGGGAACAAGGACCTCAAGGACTTGCTCGGTGGCAAAGGCGCCAACCTTGCAGAGATGACGAACCTTGGGCTTCCGGTTCCTCCGGGATTCACCATCACCACGGAGGCGTGTCGGTGGTACATGACGACAGGGCATGTGCCGCCAGAGTTACGCGTCCAAGTGACGATGGCGGTGAGAACCCTCGAAGATTCCCTCGGACGCGGCTTTGGCGATGTCCAGGACCCCCTCCTCGTATCGGTCAGGTCCGGAGCAAAGTTCTCGATGCCCGGAATGATGGAAACCGTCCTCAATGTGGGCCTCAATGACGCGTCCGTTCACGGTCTCGCAGAATTCGCAGGCGACGAGCGTTTTGCATGGGACTCGTACCGCCGCCTCATTCAGATGTTCGGCAAGACGGTGCTCGATATTGACTCCGATCTCTTTGCAAACGCCCTCGACGCCAAGAAGAAAGCGGCCGGGGTCACAGGTGACACCGAACTCAGCGCGGCAGCGCTTCACGAGTTGGTCGACGAGTTCAAGGCGATTGTGCGCGAGCAGTCCGGGCGCGAGTTCCCGCAACACCCCCGCGAGCAGCTTGACCTCGCGATCGAGGCCGTCTTCAACTCATGGAACACTGAACGCGCCCGCTTGTACCGGCGCCGGGAACGCATCTCAGACGATCTCGGCACGGCTGTCAACGTAGTGGCGATGGTGTTCGGCAACCTGGGCGACGGCTCTGGAACCGGCGTGTGCTTCACTCGGGATCCTGCGACGGGAGTGCCCGGTGATTACGGTGACTACCTCGAGAATGCGCAGGGCGAAGATGTGGTCGCCGGCATCCGAAACACCCTCCCTCTCGCCGATTTCGAGCGCATCGATCCCGACGCGTACGGCGAACTCAA
>JAEZXC010000065.1 GCA_023442845.1 Actinomycetes bacterium
CGAACTCCAGCTTCTCGTACGAATCGCGTGCGGTCTCGAAATGTTCGGCCGAAAGCACCTCGACCGGCACCGGCTTCGGCCGCACATTCGCGAGGCTGTCGCCCACCAGAGGTACTGTGCGCAACTGCGCGCTGACGGCGTCGGAGACATCGACGTCGATAACGAACGGCCCAACGGGCCGGTTGTGAGCCGTCAGCTCGCGGTGGAGTTGGTCGCTCGCCGCGTCGACATTGTCGAGAAGCACCTGCTGGAACTCATCGCTGCTCGTAACCGCGTCCGCCGCTGACCGGACCGCTCCTGAAACGCCGAGTGACTCAACATCGATGCCGAGACCCACGAGGGACTCAGACGTCCGGGCGAAAATCTCCCCGCTCACGCGGTCCATGACGGCTGGACTCTTGACGGCGGCCCGAGCCACACCACGTGCCGCCGATCCGTCTTCAACCGACGTGACAAGCGCGAATGAGACGAGCCACGCGACGATGAGCGCGGAGCCGACAATGAGCGCAACGGCTGATATCGCGGTGCGCAGGCCTCTCACGCGCTCGGCTCCCAGCCAAAGAACACGCGCTCAGTGACGGCGCGCGCTCGCCGTGCTGTGCGGGCGTAGCGTTGCTCGAGCTCCTGGCCCGTCTCGTCGGTCCCAAGAATGGATGCAAGCACGCCCAACTCGCGCACGTCACGCGGCAGCACGTCACCATCTACGTTCTTGCCACGGAGAGCAATCGCCCCTCGCAGATCGGTCGCCAGTCGCCACGCCTCGATAAGGGTCGCCGCATCCGCCTCATCAAGGAATCCGAGCGTCCGTGCCGCCTCAATCGCCTCAACCGTGCGCGTCGTTCGCAGGTCGGCGTACAGATGCCCCTGGCGCAACTGAATGAGTTGGACCGACCACTCGACGTCGGAGAGCCCCCCTGGGCCCAACTTGAGATGCCGGCGCGGATCAGTCCCGCGGGGTAAGCGCTCGTTCTCCATCCGTGCCTTGAGCGTACGCATATGGCGCAGCGCCGCCTCGTCAAGCACTGTCGGGTAACGGACGGGCGCAATCGCCTCGTCAAACTTCCGGCACAGGTCACGATCACCCGCGACAGGGCGCGCCCTCAGCAGGGCTTGCGCTTCCCACGGATCCGACCACGACCGGTAGTACTCGATTGTCGACTCAAGCGAACGGACCAACGGTCCGTTCTTGCCTTCCGGTCGAAGATCCGCGTCGACGGACAAGGGCGGTTGCGGGTTGGGTCGTTGAAGGAGATCACGCAACTTCACCGCGACGACGTGCGCAAAACCAGCCGGATCCTCCGCATCTGCTCGCGGCTCGAAAACAAACTGGACGTCGGCGTCGGACGTATAGCCCATCTCCGCGCCGCCAAACCGACCCATCGCAATGACCGCAACATCCGCTGGTGGGACCTCGAGACCTCTTTCGCGCATTGCGGTTGCCTGTGCCACACGGAGTGCTCCGCGCATCAACACATCCGCTGCCTCCGTGACCGACGTCGCTGCCGCCACCGAATCCTGAATTGCGAGGACATTCGCGGCGGCCGTACGCGCCACCTCGCGGCGGCGCATGCCTCGCAGCGCGGTGATCACCTGCTCCTCGTCGTCCGCGCGGTCAATGATCGCGTCGGCCTCCCTGTCGAGCCGTTCGACGGGTACGCGAGCAAGGTCCTCGTCGCTATCAAGCCACGTCACATCATTTGCGCTTGCTAGGAGCGCGCGGGTCACGTAACCGGACGTTGCGAGGAGTTGAGCGAGGCGCTGGGCTGCATTGCCCGAGTCTCTCAACAGTTTGAGGAACCAGTGGGTGTCAGCCAGTTGCTCCGATAGTTGACGGAAAGCGAGAAGGCCAGCGTCGGGGTCGGGGCACTCAGCAAACCACCCGATCATCGCCGGCAGGAGCTGGCGCTGAATCGCCGCCGAGCGCTTGAGGCCCTGCGTCAGCGCGGCAATGTGACGCTGGGCCCCTTCGGGATCCGTGAAGCCAATCGCAGCAAGTCGCGCACGAGCAGCCTCTTGATCGAGCGCCGCCTCATCGGCACTTAGCCGTGCGACCTCGCCAAGGATCGGCCGATAAAACATCTCAAGGTGCATCGCCCGGACATCCCGCCGGACGTCGTTCCACACCTCCGTCATGTACTCGGCGGTCGCAAATCCAGAGGCACGTGCAAGGAAGCGTTTGCCCTCGTCCGTGGCAGGCATGAGATGCGTCCGCGACAGCTTCCGCAACTGGAGGCGGTGCTCCCACACGCGGAGTTGGCGGTACGAGCGATCGAGCGCGGCGGCCTGAGCACGTCCCACATAGCCGCCATCGCGCAGCGCACGCAGGGCCTCGAGCGTGCCCCGCACACGCAATGAGGGATCTGAGCGCCCGTGGACAAGTTGCAGAAGCTGGATCGTGAACTCGACATCGCGCAATCCACCGGGACCGAGTTTGATCTCTCGATCCGCCTCCTTGGGTGGGATGTGCTTCTCCACGCGCTTGCGCATCGCTTGCGCTGACTGGACAAAGCCTTCACGTTCCACAGCCGTCCACACAAACGGCCACACCGCGTCGATATACGCCTCACCCACCGCAGGATCGCCCGCTACCGGGCGCGCCTTGAGGAGAGCCTGGAACTCCCAGGACTCGGCCCAGCGCTCGTAGTAGGCGCGGTGCCCATCGACCCGGCGCACCAAGACGCCGTCCTTGCCTTCGGGACGAAGGTTCGGGTCAACCTGCCACAGTGGGGGCTCACCAGCCGACGCTGAACAACAGGCAGCAGCCCGTGTGGCCAGACGCGTAGCTACCGCCATCGCCACCGCCTCATCGGCACCGTCGGCCGGCTCAGCGACGTAGATGACGTCGACGTCGGACACGTAGTTCAACTCACGAGCACCGCACTTGCCCATCGCGATAATCGCGAGCCGAGCGTCGGCATAATCCTCCTGCTCCGCCCGCGCAATGGCCAGGCCTGCGTCAAGTGCCGCCGCCGCGAGGTCAGCAAGTGCCGCACTGACGGCCGGCTCGACGGCAAGCGGGTTTCGCGCTGCGATGTCGACGGCGGCAATCGCGGTGAGTTCCCGCCGATACGCCACGCGCATCGCATTGATGCCCTCTTCCCCGACAATGGTGGCGACGGGCACTGGTGTGCTCGGATCCGCGCCCACCGCGCTCAGGAGGCGCTCACGGGCATGGGAGGCGTCGACAGGAGCCTCTGGATCCCATGACGGGGCGTCGGCCACAACCTCGGGGTGTCGCACGAGGAAGTCACCGAGAGCAATCGACGCGCCCACCAACATGCCAAACGTCGCACCGGCCTGAGTGCCTGCGAGGGCGCGCACGCTATCGAGAGTTCCGGCTTCGCGCGCAGCTTCCGCAATCCGGAGCAAGCTGAGCACCCCGCTATCGGGATCCGCCAGGTACGACGCAGCGCGCGGAACATCCTCGATGTGGGTGCCGGTGATCTCCTCGATCTCTGCGACGAGGCTCAACACGCGGTCGGGGTCGGCCACACCTGCTCGCAGCATGAGCGCCCGGGGTGACAGTTCACGGGCTGTCATATGCCGCGCCTTCGCCGCACACCCATCGGGCTACAAGACCCCCAGGTGGCGGTCGAGTTCGAACTGAGTGACTTGTGCGCGGTAGCCCGTCCACTCCTCGCGCTTGTTGCGCAAGAAGTAGTCGAAGACGTTCTCTCCGAGCGTCTCTGCAACAAGCTCGGAGTTCTCCATCGCGGCCACGGCCTCAGCGAGCGAACTCGGCAACGGCTCGTAGCCCATTGCTTTGCGCTCAGCGGCGGTGAGCTCCCACACGTCGTCTTCCGCTCCCTCGGGAAGCACAAGACCTTCCTCGATTCCCTTGAGTCCCGCAGCCAAGATGACGGAGAATGCGAGATAAGGGTTGGTCGCGGCGTCGATCGCGCGGTACTCCACGCGGGTCGACTGGCCCTTGGACGGCTTGTGAATCGGCACACGAACCAAAGCGGAACGATTGTTGAGACCCCAGCACACGTAGCTCGGCGCTTCCGCACCGCCCCACAGGCGCTTGTACGAGTTGACGTACTGGTTTGTGACGGCCGTGATCTCGGGCGCGTAGCGGAGCAAGCCCGCCATGAACTGTCGCGCGACCGTCGAGAGTTGAAGCGGCGCCGAGGGGTCGTAGAACGCGTTGCGGTCGCCCTCAAAAAGGCTGAGGTGCGTGTGCATGCCCGAACCGGGCGCGTCCGCGAGCGGCTTCGGCATGAAGGAGGCGAACACGCCCTGCTCGAGGGCGACCTCCTTGATGGCCGTCCGGAAGGTCATGATGTTGTCCGCCGTTGTCAGCGCATCGGCGTAACGGAGGTCGATCTCGTTTTGGCCGGGTCCGGCCTCGTGGTGCGAGAACTCAACCGAGATGCCCATCTCTTCGAGCGTCGTGATTGCCGTACGGCGGAACTCATGTGCCGTACCGCGCGGAACATTGTCGAAGTATCCGGCCTGGTCGACGGGGCGCGGCGGCTGGCCATCTTCGAGTGGCTTGAAGAGATAGAACTCGATCTCGGGGTGCGTGTAGAACGTGAAGCCAAGCTCCGACGCCTTGTCGAGGGTGCGCTTGAGCACCTGACGCGGGTCCGACAGCGCGGGTTCTCCATCCGGCAAGTGGATGTCGCAGAACATTCGAGCAGCACCCAGGCGATCCCCGCGCCACGGAAGCACCTGGTACGTCGTGGGATCGGGACGCGCAAGCATGTCGGATTCCGACACTCGCGTGAGGCCCTCGACAGCCGATCCGTCAAAGCCGATGCCTTCACTGAAGGCGTTCTCTAATTCGGCCGGCGCGATCGCGACTGACTTGAGAATGCCGAGCACGTCCGTGAACCACAGACGGATAAAGCGGATATCGCGCTCCTCGACACTGCGAAGCACATATTCCTGCTGCTTGTCCATGGCCCCTATCCTGCCGCATTCATGTTGCAATCGTGTGTCGCACACGGGCGCGGCACCCCTGCGTAGGCTTACGACATGGCTGGTCCTACCCTCGCTCTCGCCCAGGTCAACGCTTGTGTTGGTGATCTCAAAGGCAACGCCGCCCTTGTGCGTGAGTACGCGAAGCGCGCCGCCGACGCTGGCGCCAGCATCGTCGCCTTTCCCGAGATGGTCTTGACGGGATACCCCATCGAGGACCTCGCAATCCGGGGGAGCTTCCAGCGCGCTTCCGACGCCGCCCTCACCACGCTTGCGACCGATCTCGCGGCCGACGGTCTGGGCGAGCTCACCGTCATCGTCGGCACGCTCGGGGTATCCGAAACAGGTGCGCCGCTCAACCAAGCGGCAGTCGTACGCCGCGGAGTCGTCGAATACCGCTATTCGAAGCACCACTTGCCGAACTACGGGGTCTTTGACGAGCGCCGCATCTTCGCGTCGGGTGACGAGCCACTCGTCATCGAGGTCGATGACGCACGCGTTGGCATCGTCATTTGCGAGGACATCTGGCAAGAAGGCGGTCCGGTGGCAGCCATGGCGGATGCGGGTCTCGATCTTCTTCTCGTGCTCAATGGCTCGCCGTTTGAGGAGGGCAAGGGCCGCGTTCGCACGGACCTTGCCCGCCGACGCTCCGCTCAAGTGGGCGCACCACTCGCCTACGTCAATATGTGGGGCGGCCAGGATGATCTCGTCTTCGACGGGCACTCGTTCATCGTGGGCGCAGACGGCGCCTGGCTCGCGAACTCCCCCGGCTTCGAGAACGATCTCCTCTTGTGGACGCTGCCAAGCCACGGCGAGGCTCCGACGCAGACATCCGTTGTTGACTTCGCCTCCGACGATGAGCAGGCGTACCGCGCGGTTGTCACCGGCCTGCGCGACTACGTTGTGAAGAACGGATTTACGTCGATCGTGCTCGGTGTTTCGGGTGGGATCGACTCGGCACTGACGGCAGCGATCGCCGCCGACGCGATCGGTGGACAGAACATCGTGGGTATCTCAATGCCGTCCGTCTACTCGTCGCAGCACGCGCACGACGATGCCGCAGACCTCTGCACCCGCATCGGCGCTGAGTTTCGCGTCCAGCCCATCGCGTCGATGGTCGATGCCTTTCAGGGCGAGCTTGCTCTCACGGGAGTTGCGGAGGAAAACCTCCAGGCCAGAGTGCGCGGTGTCGTCCTGATGGCGATCTCGAACAAGGAAGGCCACCTCGTCATCGCCCCTGGTAACAAGTCGGAACTTGCAACGGGCTATGCGACGATCTATGACGCGGGTTCGATTGGCGGCTATGCGCCGCTCAAGGACCTCGACAAGACGCGCGTGTGGGATCTTGCCCGGTGGCGCAACGCTGAGGCGGCCCGCCGAGGCGAGACACCCCCGATCCCCGTCAACTCGATTGACAAGGTCCCCAGCGCGGAACTCAGCCCTGGCCAAACGGATCAGGATTCTCTGCCGCCGTATGAGCTTCTCGACGAGGTGCTGGATGCCTACGTCGAGCACGCGGCAGGCCGCGACGAACTTCTCAGCCGTGGGTACGACGCGACTGTGGTCGACACCGTCCTGCGCCTCGTCGACCGAGCCGAATGGAAGCGTCGGCAGTATCCGCTCGGTCCCAAGGTGACGTCGCTCGCGTTTGGACGGGACCGCCGCCTGCCCGTCACCAGCCGGTGGCGAGAGTTGAGTTAGCAGCGTCTCGTGCGTGAGAGAGTGAGATCATGACCGATCGCAAGAAGGTGCGTATTCATCACTTCCGCGACATGAAGGCTCGCGGCGAGAAGATCACGATGCTGACCGCCTATGACTATCCGACGGCCAAGGCCTTCGATGAGGCAGGCGTCGACGTGCTCTTGGTGGGCGACTCGCTCGCCGACAACGTCCTCGGCTATGCGAACACGTCCGAGGTGACACTTGACGAGATGATCCCATTTGCGCGCGCGGTCTCGCGGGCGGCGCAACGCGCCTTTGTCGTGGCAGACCTGCCTTTTGGGACGTACGAGGCTTCACCCCAGCAGGCGGTCGAGTCTGCAATCCGCATGATGAAGCTCGCCCAGCCAAACGCCATCAAGTTTGAAGGCGGCCGACGCGTCGCCGCCCAAGCAAAGGCCCTCACCGACGCGGGCATTCCGTTCGTCGGCCACCTTGGCTTCACGCCGCAGTCAGAGAACATGCTTGGTGGACGACGCATTCAAGGCCGCGGCGACGGCGCTTATGACGACATGCTGGCCGACGCCGTCGCGCTTCAAGAAGCAGGCGCGTGCATGGTGGTGCTCGAGATGGTGATTTCCCCGGTTGCCGAGAAGATCACGGCGGCGCTTGACATCCCAACAATCGGTATTGGTGCCGGCCCGTACACGGACGGCCAAGTACTCGTGTGGCTAGACGCCCTCGGCATGACGGACTGGAGCCCCAGCTTCTCCAAGCACTTTGGCAACGTCGGCCAGGCGATGCGTGATGCCGCCGCAGCCTATGTCGCTGAGGTCAACTCAGGCGCGTTCCCTGCTGTCGAGCACACGTTCGACGAGTAGGGGCGTATCGCCAGCCAGAGCGTCGGCGCCATCAATTGTTGTCTCGCCAAGCGGCGTCGTCCTCATCCCATTCGTCAGACCTCTCGCGAGCGGTTTCAAACGCCTGTAGGGCCTGTTCGTAGGTGTCGTAGGGACCCATCAAGTGCTCCCATGAGCTTTGCCGACCCTTCTCCACCATGCGGGTTGCGGTGTTGAAGTAGTACTCGACCTTGCTGTCCGCGTCATTCATCCTCTGTGCCTCCTCCCCCTAGACTGCCAACTATGAGCCCTGTGCGCGAGAGAATTTCGAAGGGTTCGGTGTCCCCCGTGCGCGCCGTACCCGCATCGATCGAACGTCCGCCCTACGTGGGGCAGAAGGCCGCAGCCCGGTGGAAGGGTGGGGACGTTCACGACGCCGACACAGTTGAGCGGATTCGCCTCAGCGCGCGGTTGGCGGCGCAGGCACTCGCCGAGGTTGGGAAACATGTCGCTCCCGGTGTCACGACGGATGAGCTCGACCGCATCGGTCACGAGTTTCTCCTCGATCACGGCGCCTACCCGTCGACGCTCGGCTACCCGGGATCTGCGGGGCGCCCACCGTTCCCCAAATCGCTATGCACCTCACTCAATGAAGTGATTTGCCACGGCATCCCCGATTCCACCGTCATCGAAGACGGCGACATCGTGAAAGTGGACATCACCGCGTACATGAACGGGGTTCACGGAGACAATTGCGGTTCGTTCGTCGCGGGCGAGGGCAGCGAGGCGGCCCGCCGGCTGGTCGAGGTGACCCATGAGGCGATGATGCGAGGCATCAAGGCCGCCCAGCCCGGCCGCGAGGTCAACGTCATCGGCCGTGTCATCGAGAAGTACGCGGCGCGTCACGGCTACGAGTCAGTGCGCGACTACACGGGCCACGGCGTCGGCCCCGCCTTCCACACCGGCCTCGTCATCCCGCACTATGACGCCGCGCCCCATCACGCCGACGTCATCGAGCCCGGCATGGTCTTCACGGTGGAGCCGATGCTTGCGATGGGCGTTCAAGACAATGTCGAGTGGGACGACGGCTGGACTGTCGTCACGATCGACGGTTCCTGGGTTGCACAGTTTGAGCACACGATCCTCATTACTGCCGAGGGCCCAGAGGTGCTGACAACGCCATGACCAAAGCACACGCACTCGGCGTCGACATTGGCGGAACCGGCATCAAGGCTGCGCCTGTCAATCTCAAGAAGGGCATCTTCGCGGCCGAGCGTTACCGCGTTGCCACACCGCAACCGGCAACGCCCGACGCCGTTGGGGCGGCCGTCGCAGAGGTGGTCTCTGCTTTCGAGCCGGCGAAGCATCTGCCCATTGGTATCACCTTCCCCGGCGTCATCCAGGGCGGGGTGGTGAGGTTCGCTCCGAACGTTGATCAATCCTGGGTGGGCGTCAACGTTGACGAGGTGATGCGCGACTGCGTTGGTCGCGAGATCCACACCCTGAACGACGCTGATGCCGCCGGATACGGCGAGTACCTCTTTGGTGCGGCAAATGGTCGAGACGGCGTCGTGTTCCTATGCACGCTCGGCACCGGCATCGGCACCGCCATCATTGTCAACGGTGAGGTGGTCCCCAACGTCGAGCTCGGGCATCTCATCGTCAATGGCCACGATGCCGAGGAGTTTGCGGCCGACTCGGCGCGCGAGCGTCACCGGTTGGAGTGGGATGAGTGGGCCGAGCACTTGCAGGCGTACTTCTCGGAGATTGAACGCCTGTTGTGGCCCGATCTCATCATCGTGGGCGGTGGCGTGTCGAAGCGGCACGAGCTGTTCTTGCCGCAATTGACACTTCGCACGCCAATCGTCCCTGCCGAGTTGTTCAACGGCGCTGGCATCGTGGGCGCTGCGGCCGCTGCCGCGCATGAGCGTGACCGCCGTGAGGCGAAGGCGAAGGCAGCTGCACGCAAGGCTAAGAAGGCCGCGAAGGCTGCTCGCTTCGAGTAGAACGGTGAGGTCCCGGGCCGTATGGGACCCCCGGCCCACCCCACGGCCTAGCCCGTGCTTACACTGCAAAGCGTGGACAATGTCGCCCCGACGGAGGTGAGCGCACCGGCTCTCGTGACCCTCGCCTCCGATGCCACCGTCGCGTCTGTGCTCCGTGACCGTGCCGCCGAGTTCCCCGACCGCACGTACTGCGAATACAAGGATGGGGCAGGCGGCTGGACCCCGATCACGCTCAAGGACTTTGCAGAACGAGTTGCGTCCGTCGCAAAGGGGCTCGCGGCATCAGGCGTTGCGGCCGGAGACACCGTTGGTCTCATGGCTGCGACTCGGTACGAGTGGGCACTCCTCGATATGGCGATCATGACGGCGGGTGCGATGACGGTTCCCCTGTACCCCTCGTCGTCCCGTGCGCAGGTCGAATGGATCGCTCAGGACGCACAGCTTGCCCTCCTCATTGTCGAGACACCTCGCATGGCGCAACACCTCGATGGCGTCGACGGGTTGCCCCGCGTCCTGACAATTGACGGGGATCCTGGTGCTCTTGCCACGCTCGTGGCTGCGGGCGTCGACATGAGCGACGCGGACCTTCACAAACGAACCGCACACGCCCGTCTCGACGACACCGCCTCGATTGTCTACACCTCTGGCACCACGGGAAATCCGAAGGGCGTGGAGCTCACCCATCGCAATCTCGTCGAGCACGCGATGAACGCCGCGGCCTATCCGGACCTTCACGAGTTGACGCACCCGGGCAGTCGTCTCCTCCTCTTCTTGCCGCTTGCGCACGTGCTCGCCAGGCACCTCGAGATTCTCTCTCTCGTGTCCGGTATGACGATTGGTTTCGCGCCGTCCCCTGCGACGCTCGCGAATGATCTCAAGTCGTTCCAGCCCAACTGGATCATTGCGGTGCCGCGCGTCCTTGAGGCGTTCTACAACACGGTCGACGCTCGCACGGGTGGGGGCGTCAAGCAAAAGCTTTTCCGATGGGCGGCAGGGGTGTCGCGGCGCG
Organism: Actinomycetes bacterium; assembly: GCA_023442845.1. Lineage (GTDB taxonomy): Bacteria > Actinomycetota > Actinomycetes > Actinomycetales > Demequinaceae > Demequina. The sequence goes on from JAEZXC010000065.1 coordinate 10,437, forward strand.
TCGCGTATCGGAAAGAGAAGGGCCGGGTTGGCCTTGCACTTTCGGTCAAGATCGCGATCGCCGACGCCCTGGTTCTGCACAAGATCCGCGAAGCGATGGGCGGGCAGATGCGCTTTATCGTGTGCGGCGGCGCGCGCCTGTCCCCAGACTTCGGAGCGTTCTACGCGGGACTTGGCATCGCTGTGCTCCAGGGGTATGGCCTGACGGAGTCGGCCGCCCCGTCCACGTGTAATCCGCAGAGCGGCAACCGGCTGGCGACCGTCGGGCCACCGCTGCCCGGATGCTCCGTTCGCATTGCGCCGGACGGCGAGGTGTTGCTCAAGGGGTCGAACATCTTCAAGGGCTACCGCCACGCGCCCGAGTTGACCGCGGAGGTGTTGACGGACGGATGGTTCGCTACGGGCGACTTGGGATCGATCGACGACGCTGGTCACCTCATCATTACCGGGCGCAAGAAGGAAATCATCGTTCTCGACGCCGGAAAGAACGTCCAGCCCGCCGGTCTTGAAGACGCGATTCGTCCCGATCCCCTCGTTCAAGAGGTGGTGGTTATCGGTGATGGCAAGGCGTACATCGCCGCGCTCATCTCCCTGGACGAGCAGATGCTTCCCGGCTGGCTCCAGCAACACGGACTCGAGAAGATGACCGTTGCTGAAGCGGCTCAACATCGGGACGTCGTGGCTCACGTGGGGGCCCTTGTCAAGCGCGCGAATGAACGCGTTTCGTCAGTCGAAGCGATCCGTAAGTTCCGGATAGTGCCGCGTGCCCTCACGGAAGCCGAAGGGGAATTCTCTGCCTCGATGAAGGTGCGCCGCCACATCGTCATCGACCACTTCAGCGATCTCGTCAACGAGTTGTATCCAAGTCGTGACCGTTAGGGCGAGTGGAAGCGGTTACATTCGTCTCTGTGAGCCACAATCCGCCGCCTATCGCCGCACGCGAACACACCGTTGAGAGTTTCACTCGCGAGTTCCTCCGGGAGTTGAACTTCAGCCAAGGGGTCGATCTCGATCGCGCCTCCGTTAACGACACGTACTTGGCGCTTGCCAAGACCGTGCGCCATTACCTCATGACGCGCTGGCTCGAGACGCTGCGCAACCAACACCGCGACCAGGCAAAGACTGTTGCGTACCTGTCCGCGGAGTTTTTGCTCGGCCCCCAACTTGAGAACGCGTTGCTCGCAGCGGATCTTGACCAGATTGCCGCAGAGTCACTGCGTCAGCTCGGCCTGGACCTCGACGAGTTGCGCGCGGCAGAAGTCGAGCCCGGTCTGGGCAATGGTGGCCTCGGCCGCCTTGCCGCCTGCTTCATCGACTCGCTCGCCACCCTAAACGTCCCGTCTGTCGGCTACGGAATTCGCTATGAGTACGGCATCTTCCGCCAGTCGTTCGTCGACGGCAAGCAGTATGAGGCGCCCGACGACTGGCTACGCCTCGGCTCGCCTTGGGAGATCCCGCACCCCGAAAACGCGGTTGAGGTCCATTTTGGCGGCTACACAGAACGGCCCCCGCACGGTGCGCCCGACGGCGCCATGGTGTGGAAGCCGGAGTGGCACGTCAACGCGGTGCCGTACAACTACATGGTTCCCGGTTACCGAAACGGCCGCGTCAACACGTTGCGACTATGGAGTGCAGCCGCGGCGAGCGCATTCGATCTGCACACCTTCAACAAGGGTGAGTACGAAGAATCCGTACGCGCGCAGACCTTTGCCGAGAACATCTCGAAGGTTCTCTACCCGGAGGATTCGACACCGCAGGGCAAGGAACTTCGACTCCAGCAGCAATACTTCTTTGTCGCTGCATCGCTACGCGACTTCATCGAGACCGTGTTGCCCGAGGATTACCCGCTCGAGCAACTCCCCGACCGCATCACGTGGCAGCTCAATGACACGCACCCTGTCATTGCCGTGCCCGAACTCATGCGCTTGCTCGTTGATGAGCGGGGGTGGCCGTGGGCCAAGGCATGGCGCATCACCAAGCAGGTGTTTGCCTACACGTGTCACACGTTGTTGCCAGAAGCCCTGGAAGTGTGGTCCGTCGACCTTCTCGGCAAGTTGCTTCCGCGCCACCTCGAGATCATCTACCGCATTAACGAGGAGTTCCTTGAGGACGTGCGCAAGGAGTTCCCTGGCGACGAACTGCGCGTGCGGCGGATGTCGATCGTTGCCGAGCAACCCGTGCGTTCCATTCGCATGGCTCACCTCGCCACCGTCGCTGCCTTCAAGGTCAATGGCGTGGCGCAGCTTCACTCACAGCTGCTCGCCGACAAGGTGCTCTCTGACTTTGCACAGTTGTGGCCGGACAAGTTCACAAATGTGACCAACGGCGTGACCCCGCGTCGTTTTGTGCGGCTCGCCAATCCCCGCCTGTCGGGCCTCATTACCGAAGCGATTGGTGATGAGTGGATCACTGACCTTTCGCAACTGAGCCGCCTCGAGCCGTTCGCGGACGATGCCGAGTTCCGCCGGCGCTTCCGCGAGATCAAGCAGGCGAACAAGGCGCGTCTTGCGACGGTCCTGGCAGCACGGGACGGCATCGACATCTCTCACGACGCGATGGTCGACGCGATGGTCAAGCGCCTCCACGAGTACAAGCGCCAATCGCTCAAGCTCTTGCACATCGTGTCGCTGTACGACGGCATTCGTTCCGGGCGCATTCCTCTTGAGTCCGTCACACCGCGCACCTTTGTCTTTGGTGCCAAGGCCGCACCTGGATACGTGCGGGCCAAGGAGACGATCGAGCTCATCAACGCAGTGGGCCGCGTCATCAACGCCGACGCTGCGCTCGAGGGCCGCCTCAAGGTCGCCTTTCCAGCGAACTACAACGTCACACTTGCCGAGGTCCTGATCCCCGCGGCGGAACTCTCCGAACAGATCTCGCTTGCCGGCAAGGAGGCGTCGGGCACCGGCAACATGAAGTTCGCCCTCAACGGCGCGCTCACCATCGGCACCGATGACGGCGCAAACGTTGAGATTCGCGAGCTTGTGGGCGACGACAACTTCTTCCTCTTTGGCATGTCTGAACCTGAGGCCGCGGCGCTCCAGGCCAAGGGATACCGCCCAGGAGACTTCTATGAGTCGGATCCGGCACTCAAGGCAGCCCTCGATCTCATCGCGTCAGGATTCTTTACCGACGGCCACAAGGACGGCGTCGTCGCGTCGCTGTTCTCGTCCTGGACCGAACGCGACCGTTTCATGGCGCTCGCCGACTTCCGCTCCTACGTGGAAGCGCAAGAACGGGTCGATGCCGCCTACGCGGACCAGGAGGCGTGGAGTCGCTCAGCGGTGCTCAATGTTGCGCGGACGGGATACTTCAGTTCGGACCGCTCGATCAGGGATTACCTTGACCGCATTTGGAAGGCGACACCGATCGCTCAGAACGGCAGTTCTCCCACGCACGGACACCGTTAGTACCCGCCCACCACCGTGCCGGGGGCGTACGTGCCCGCCGCGATTGCTGCCCAGAACGCGGGCGCCTCATCAGGGTCGAGCAAGACGGTTGAGCCGACGCCGTCGACGCGATAGTCAATTGTTGCGATCGGGGGCGTGCCTTTGACCGCGCCCTCCCCTTGTGCGGCCTTGAAAGCGCGCGCCATCCGGGCGAGGTCCCATGCATGTGTGCCTTCACTGACACGGAATGAGTCGAGACCGGCGGACGCAACTCGTCGCGCCTTCACGGGATTTGCGACGGTCGACGGGCTCGTCACGCCGTTCGCGACCGCAGCGACCACTTGTTGCTGACGCTGCACACGACCGATATCGCCAATTGGGTCGGCGTAACGCATCCGCGAGAACGCGAGCGCACCCGTGCCGTCAACCTCGTGACAGCCCGCCGTCCACACCATTTCGCTATATGGGTCGTTGACATCGTGGTCGTAGCAGAGCTCGACACCGCCCAACGCGTCCACCATGTCCTCGACACCTAAGAAGCCCACTTCGACGTAGCGGTCAATAGTGAGCCCCGTCAGTTCCTCGACGGTCTCGACGAGGAGGTGGGGTCCACCGTACGCATAGGCCGCGTTGATCTTGTTGCCGCCGTAGCCCGGAATGTTGACGTAAGAATCGCGGGGCAACGAGATGAGGGCAGTCGGCCCACTCGTTGGCTGGTGTAAGACCATGATCGTGTCGGTTCGCGCACCGGTCGTGCCATCATCGCGCCAGCCGTCCCGCGCGTCCGAGCCGACGATGAGGTACGTCTGCCCTGGCGTTCCTGGGCGCCCACTAAGAGCGCTGACGTGCTGGATTCGGGATTCAACCCACCACCCGGACATGAGGACAATGACGCCGACTACTGCGGCAAGTAGACCGATAACTCGCGGCCAACGGCGCCGACGCCGGGCCGGTTTGCGCGGCGCAGTACCAGTTGGTTTGCGCGGCGCAGTGCTTGATGGATGCCGTGGCGCAGAAGCGGGTTGTTTGCGTGGCGCAGGGCGGGTCGACATGCGCGTGGGTTGCGGGGTTCGCGGCTGGGCAGGCGGCGGTACCGATGGCGGCACGCTGGGGCGACCTCGCGGCGGCACCGATGGCGGCATCGGCCGACGTGCACGGGGCGGTTGCTCCTCGGAGCCCGATCGGTACGTCACGCGCCGAGACTAACTCTCCACATCGCCCGACACACGCTCCCCCGCCGTGCGCGCCGCACTGTTGTATCGAGCCTGATAGCCGCGCTTCGTGGCGCGCCGCATCGCGCCTACGCCCGCGCGCACGAACACCGTTGGGGGCACGCGTAGGCAGACGCGAATGTAATCGCGTACTGACGCTTCCTCGTCGAGAAAGGCAAGGAGATGGCCCCAATCGAGCCGCCGGACCAACGCCTCAAGCATTGTCTGGGCAGCGTTGGGCTGCACGTTGATAATGCCGATAAGGATGCGGTCCAAGATGCGCGCAAGGCCCCGCGACGCGGGCGGCAACGGATCGGGCCGTCCCGCAACAACAGCGTCGGCAATCTCCTCACAATGGCGTTGGATTCGCGCAAAGGCATAACCGGTACTGAGCTTGACCGCGGTAGCAGAGCGGACCCGCCACCCGGTGAAGTCGAGGCGCGGCACGCCCGAGCGAGCTCCGCACTCGCTGCCGACGCCAACGCTGTCATAAATGCGCGCTGCTCGGACGGCAACGCGGCCGTCAGCCGTTTCTACGATGCATGCCTGCGCACCATCGCGTTCCGACACCGCGACCGCTGTTCCGGGCACGTGCGTGACGCGCACGCCGGTGGACGCGAGGGCGCTCACCGTCTGGCTCAATGCGGCACCGGTAATCGTTCGATACGCATACGGTTCAAGCGATCCGGTTATCACCCATGTGTCGCTCGCGCAGCGCGCTGAAGGAAACTGCGCCGTCGCCGCGTCATCGAGAAGTAAGTCGCCGCGCGACCACCAGGACCACGTTCGATCCTCCAACGGGTAGGCACCATCGTCGATGACGATCACGTCACCTCGCCACCCCGACGCGCCCACGTGGGCGAGGAGGGACATTCCTGCTAATCCCCCGCCAATGATGGCGATATCAATCGCCACGTCCCGCTCACTCATGCGCCTCGAGCCCTACCTCTGGTGAAGGTTCGACAGTGGACCCAAGACACCGCGCACGCAAGGACACTTGGTCCTAAGGTCGGGTTATGGAGCCCCGTACGTCGCAGGGTCGTAGTCGCGCGCTTATCGCCGCGACAACGCTTGTGGTCGCTGCGACTGCGTGCTCACAGCCCACGGAAGCCTCCACCCCACCGTCACCGCCCACGGAGGACGTCGCCAGCGCGACGTCATCTCCGCACCCAAACGGCGTCGGCCCATTGAAATCTGTCGCCCTCACGTGGCCTGACGGCGTCGATCCAGGCGCCGCCGAAGGCCAGCACCTCAATGTGCCCGCTGGCTGGGCGGCGAGCGTGTGGGCGAACATTCCCGGTGCCCGGCTCGCGGCATGGGCGCCCGACGGGCGACTCGCTGTCACGACCGGCAAGCAGGGAGAGGTCCTCCTCATCTCACCCCATGAGGCGGACGAGGCGTCTACTGTCGCCACCTTGCTCAGCGGCCTCGATTCTCCGCAAGGCATCGCATTTACCGAGATCAATGGCGAGACGTTGCTCGTGGTGGGTCAAGAGCATTCGATCGAGACGTGGGTATACGACGCCGGCTCAGTGAGCGACCCGCGTACCGTCGTCGCAGACTTGCCCGGTGGCGGCCACGGCGCTAAGGGCATCGCTGTGGATGGCGACGTGATTGTGTACAGCCTTGGGTCGTCGAGCAACCGCGACCCCGCAGACCGGTCCGCGCAGCCGGAGCGGGCCGTTGTTGCTCAGGTGAGGATCGACGGTTCGGATCACCACATCATCGCCACCGGGGTTCGCAACGGCTTTGGCCTTGCGTTCGCACCGGATCACACGGTGTTCACAGCAGTCAACCAGTCGGACAACCAGCCGTATCCATTTGACGATGACAGCGGGCTCTACGGACAAGTCGTGCAAGAGTTCGTCAACGAAAACCCGGTGGATCAAGTGACGCGGCTTACGCCAGGAACTGACCTGGGCTGGCCCTACTGCATTCCTGACACGCGTGGTCACGATGATCTTCGCAACCTTCCCTATGTGGCTGATCCTCAGTTCAATCCCACGGAGGCGCAACTCGACTGTGCCGCTCTGCCACCAGTACAACTTGGATTACCCGCTCATTCAGCGCCGCTCGGTCTTGCCTTCACCGCGGACACTCCCCTTGCACAAACGCTCGGCAGTGGCACTCTCGTCGGCGCGCATGGCTCCTGGAACCGGACACCGCCGCGCATGCCGTACATCGCGTTTGCTGCGTGGGACGAGGAGACGGGGACGCTCGGTTCGCTTGAGTTGCTCGTGACCGGCTTCCAGCTTGAGGACGGGTCACGATGGGGACGCGCCGTGAGCGGCATCCCCGGCCCTGACGGGGCACTCTACGTGACGGACGACGCCGCAGGCCTTGTGTATCGGATCGCGCCACCGGGCGTGTGACAAGGGCGCACATGTGAGGCGGATGAGGTGGCCGATACGCCGGGTTTTGTCGCTCGTGCCGAGGCACGAGGGGCGGCCATCCATCTAGGCCGTGAGTTGCCTCACGGCTCAAGCGGCCTACCCGGATGCTCGGGCGGGCTACCCTCGAACGCATCCTGTCTGGCCTTGCTCCGGGTGGGGTTTACCGTGCCGCCGATGTCACCACCGACGCGGTGAGCTCTTACCTCACCCTTTCACCCTTACCGCTGGCCGAAGCTGGCGGCGGTTTGCTTTCTGTGGCACTTTCCCGCACGTCGCCGTGGGTGGCCGTTAGCCACCACCCTGCCCTGTGGAGCCCGGACGTTCCTCGGTGCCGGTTACCCGACAACGCGACCGCCTGGCCACCTCATCCGCTTGCTCAGGGTACCTGCAATGGTCGCGGAACGCCGCGCCTCGACCGCCTCGCGGGCAGTGACTACCCTGGAAACATGCTGATTCTGCTTCCGCCTTCAGAGTCGAAGGCGGCACCAGTCGCCGGCGCTCCCGTTGCGCTCGCAGATCTCACCCATCCCGAGCTTTCTGACGGGCGCCGCCGAGTGGGTGATGCGCTGGTGCGGGTCAGCGGAACTCGCTCCGCACTTGCGACGCTCGGAGTCGGCGTCTCGCTGCGCCCCGAGGTGGAACGGAATACGACACTGTGGGTCAACCCCGCAGCTCGGGCCGCCACGGTCTACACGGGAGTGCTGTACGACGCCGCGCGGATGGCCGTCTGGCCGCAACCCATGCTCGTACGCGCAGCCCAACGCGTTCGCATCATCTCCGCATTGTGGGGAGCGCTGGCGCCCACCGACGTCATTCCTGCCTACCGGTTGTCAATGTCGACGCGGATGCCGCGGTTGGGTGCGCTCGGGGCGTTCTGGAAGTCACGACTTGGCGAGGCGCTCGACCCTCTGGCCCAAGACAAGGTGGTCATCGACTGCAGGTCGTCCGCCTATGCCTCGGTGTGGTCTCCGGCCGATGCGCCGTGGGTGACGGTGCGCGTTCTCCGAGA
>JAEZXC010000097.1 GCA_023442845.1 Actinomycetes bacterium
GGCGGCCCCAACACAACGGCCCATATCCACTGCGCGGCGTCCGCCGCCGGAGGCATGTCGTCTCGGCTCAGCCATGCACCGATAACGCCAACCATTGAGCCCGCCACCCCGGCCGCGACAACGTCGATCGGCGCGATGAGTTCGTGTTCACGATGCGTTTGTCGGGCAACTTCCTCGGTTGCGGCGTAAATGTGTTGGCGTAAACGCGCAAGCGCTGCACCTGAACCTGCGCCCACAAAGATCCGGCGGTAGATGTCGGCGTGTTCCTCAATGTGTTCGAGGAACTTGTAGAGCGCGGCGGGCGGGCCCGCGGTGAGCAGCAGCGGCGCGTCGAGAGTAGCCCCCGCCTCTGCCGCGACGCCGTCGAGAGCGTCGGCTAGGACCGTCTCCTTATCCGAGTAGTGCTGGTAGAAGGTGCTGCGGTTGACGCCGGCCCGCTCCGCGATGTCGCTGATGGCGATGAGGTCGAAATCGCGCTCATGCGCAAGCTCAAAGAGCGCCTCTTGGAGGCGCTTGCGCGTGCGTTCAACCCGGATGTCCACGCGGAGTATGGTGCCACGCTTCGAGATAACCAACAAGTGTTGGAAATCTACGCGTGTGGCGCGTACACTGACACAGGCAACGACGCCGCCCCCCTGTACCTGCGTATGAAAGGCCGCTCGTGGCCCCCCTTCTCTTTGCACTCGGGCGCGGAAGCGCGCGCCGCCCCTTCCTGGTGATCGCTGCCTGGCTCCTCACGCTTGGCGCCACTGCGGGGGCCTATCTCACCGTTGGCGGCACCCTCGCCGACTCATTCTCAATCCCGGGCATTGAAACGGAGCGAGTGACGGAGGACCTCGCCCTCAAGCTTCCTGAACTCAGCGGCGGCAACGCACGAGTGGTCTTCAGCACCGAGGATGACAGCCCCTTCACTGACGCTCAGAAGCAGCAGGTCGGAGCCGCGCTCGCCAAGGCCGCGGAGCTCGAGCCCGTGACTGGCGCTCTCGATCCCTTTGCGTTGCAGGCCCAACGCGACGAGCAGGCGGCTCAGCTCGCACAAGCACCCGAGCAGATCGCTGCCGCCAAGGAGCAACTGGCCGCAGGTGAGGCAGAACTGGCCGCAGGTCAGGAGCAGCTCGACGCCGCGATCGCGCAGGCGCAGGCAGCCGGCATGTACGACGCCGCCGCCGAGCAATTCGCGCAACAGCAGGCGGCAATCGATGCGGGAGTTGCGGAGCTCGAGGCTGGCAAGCAGGAACTCGCTGCCCAGGAGCAGGCCCTCGCTCTCGGCAGCGAACTTGCAGGCTACGCCCAGGAGATCCGCACCGTCTCACAGAACGGGTCAACGGCGCTCGCCGCCATCACCTTCGTTGAGCAGGCGTACGCCCTGACCCCCGAGGACAAGCAGGCCGTCATCGACGCCATTTCGTCCGCTCCCATCGAGGGCGTTGTCGTCGACTTCTCAGCAGAACTCACCACAGACGTATCAGGGGTTCTCGGCATCGGTGAAGTCGTTGGTGTCCTCATCGCCTTCCTCGTCCTCACCGTCATGATGCGCGCCGTGCTCCCGTCCGTACAGCCCCTCATCACGTCCGTCATGGGCGTGGGCGTCGGTGTCGCGACGGCGCTTGCGTTCTCAGGCGTGGTTGAGATGCAGTCCGTGACACCAGTGCTCGGCATCATGCTGGGGCTCGCCGTCGGCATCGACTACTCACTCTTCATCCTCAACCGCCACCGCACGCAAGTACGGCAGGGCATGGACCTCTACGAGTCTGTTGGCCTCGCCAACGGCACCGCGGGCAACGCGGTCGTGTTTGCCGGCTCGACCGTCATGGTTGCGTTGCTCGCCCTCAATGTCACAGGTGTTCCCTTCCTTGGGATCATGGGCACCGTTGCCGCGTTCTGCGTCGCGGTCGCAGTGGCAAGCGCCATCACGCTCACGCCCGCACTTCTCGGCCTTATTGGACCGCGCGTCCTTGGCCGCAAGGCCCATGCGGCAATCTCTGCCCCCAAGCCGGAAGCACCCATTAGGCCGATGCGTCGCATCACCTCGGTCGCCGCCGGCATCGGCTCCGTGCTCGCCTTGCTCATCATCGCTATTCCGTCCTTGTCGATGCGGCTCGGCCTGCCCGACGGCACTCAGGAGCCCCAGGAGTCCACCCAGTACAAGGCGTACTACGCGGTGACAGACACCTTTGGTCCCGGCTTCAACGGCACGATGCTCGTGACCGCCACGCTGCCCGAGGCGATTGACGAGTCTGAGGTGCTGGCAACGCAAGTGGCCATCGAACGCGTGCTCGCCGCGAATGAGGATGTCGCCGCCATCGCACCGGTCGGCGTATCCGCTGACCGCACCTTTATGGCCTTCCAGGTGATCCCCGCGGAGGGCCCGTCCAGCGTGTCCACCGAAGACCTCGTCCACGAACTGCGCGGTCTCAGCCCGCTCCACGACGGAACGGTGCTTGGTGTCGCGGGAGAAGCGTCGGGCTCCATTGATGTCATCGAGAAACTCAACGACGCACTCCCGCTCTACCTCATTGTCGTCGTCGCCCTCTCGCTCATCATCCTCATCATCGTGTTCCGCTCGCTCGTGGTGCCCGCGCTCGCGACACTCGGCTTCGTGTTGTCGCTCTTCGCCGCACTCGGCGTTGTGACCGCGGTCTACCAGTGGGGCTGGGCGAGTAGCTTCTTTGACGTCCACGACCCAGCGCCGCTGCTCGCGTTCCTACCGATCCTGCTCACCGGAATCCTCTTTGGCCTCGCGATGGACTACCAGTTGTTCATCACGACGGGCATGCGTGAGGCCTACGTTCACGGAGTCAGCGCACGCCGAGCGGTGGTCGCCGGTGTGCGCCACGGTCGCGCCGTGGTGACCGCCGCCGCCATCATCATGGCGTCGGTGTTCGGCGGATTCGTGTTCTCGGAACTCGGAATGGTGCGCCCCATTGGCTTGGGTCTCGCAATAGGCGTGCTTCTCGACGCCTTTGTGGTGCGCATGGTGCTCGTGCCGTCGCTCATGGACCTCTTTGGCGAGAAGGCGTGGTGGTTGCCGCGTTGGCTCGACCGTTTGTTGCCTAACGTTGACGTGGAAGGTGCCCGCCTCGAGCGCGCCCATCCGGTGGGCCCTGCATCCCACGCGTCGGCGTCTCAGTAACCCTGGTGTGGGTGGCAGGAGAGCGGATCACCAGCCACCCACACTGCCTCCTCCGCCGCCACCGCCAGCGCGTCCGCCGCCGCCTCCACCACCGCCTGAGCTGAAGCCAGAACCTCCTGACGAGCCCGGCGTCGGCGCACTCATGGACGTGGTCGCGAGCCGGGTGAATCCGCTCATCCGCTCCCCGAGCGACCCTGAAGCCTCCCAGAACCCGCTCTGGGTGGCGCCGCTGTACCAACTGGGCTCCCCCAGCGAGACGCCTTCGCGAGCAAGGTCAGCGAACTTGTCGGCCCATTTGTCGGCAATGCCAAAGGCAATCGCGAACGGTAGGTAACGCGAGAACACGTCCTCGCCCTCTTCAAAGACGAGTTTGCGTGCCTCCGCCGTTTCTAAGTAGTACTTGAAACCACGTGCGTGCTCGAGAACCGCCGTACCAGCAGCTGTTCTCGCGGGGGCCGCGCGTTTGGTCAAGCCGACGATGATCCCGAGAATCGGGACGGGCAGCGCCACAAGCGCCCACGTCGTTGCCTGAGCGAGGCAAGCCGTGAGAACAAACCCCACGATGAAGATGACCGTTCCCGCCGTACTCCATTTTGAGCGCGCGTAGCGGGGGTCGGTCCGGTACCAGCCTCGCCCAACGGCATCGTCGTAGAGGAGCCGTTGGACGGCAGCCATTTTGCTCGCGAACTGGCGCTTGAGTGCGTGGAGCGTCACCTCGGAGCGGCTGTAGAACAGGGACTCAAGCAGCGTCGCTTCGAAGGGCGCCAGTTCTCCGCCCGCGCTTTCGACCTTGTAGAAGCGATAGTCGTCCGGCTTGTCCTTGACTGGCTGGTTCGCCTTGCGTGACGCCTCTTCGATGCGGAGGTACCCGCGCACGGCAAGGTCGACAAGCGTTGCCGCGACATCCCGGGGGTCGGCCTTGTCATCGATCAGCGTGCCGAGCAGACCCGGGCTGAGCCCAGCGGGCGGCTTGAACTGGACAGCTACCTCGTGCCGACGTGCCAATCGAGTGGCGGACTGCGACCCGCCGTCATACGGGGTGACCCCGGGGATGAGATCGCGATACTGGCGGTCCCTGCCCACCGTGCGAACAAACAGCACAAGAATCCCGAGGCCCACCGCGAGGACGCCGAGGGCACCGCCCACGGTTTGCGGCGTAATGCCGAAACCGCGTCGTATGGGGTTGGAGTACTCGAGGTTCGGCTCGGATACAAACGAACCACCCGGGTACGCAACAGCAACAGTGAACGTGTCCCAGCCCGTGAGCGACTCGTGCGTAAACACCGCCCTGTTGCCGTTCGTCTCGGCACCGTCACACCGCGCCTTGGATCCGGGGTTGCCGGCGTAACAGACGACCTCGAGAACCTCAACGGGTGCGATCACTGTCACGGTCGCGTTGTGAATCGGCACGGCTCGGCCTGCGTCGATGACGTTCCAGTAGAACTCGTCACGCCCGTCCACATGGTTCATCACGCGCTTGACGCGGTACCCAAATTGGTAGGTCTGAACGCCGTCCACATCGCTGATGTTGCGGTCGCCAATACGGATCTCGATAACCGTGTCCTGTCGCCTCACATCAAGCTGCGCTGGCGCGCCGGTGGTCGATCCCGCGGATATCTGATCGACCTCGTACACACGGTTGTACTCGCCGTTGTAGCCCATCACCGTGGGGAATGTGAAATAGGGGCCGTGACCTGGCTCGTCACCGAAGTCAAAGTCGAAGTCGATCCACACGTCCACCGAGCCGTCCTCGTGCAACGTGTACGTCTGATCCCACCGGGTGATCTGACGATGCTGGAAACCTGGATTCGAGTCGGCCGACGCTGGGAGCACTACCAGCGCACTCATGAGTGCCGCTCCAAGCATCGCCGTCACAAGCCGTGCACGTCTCATCGTTGAGTCCCCTCCTCGCGCAAGCCCTTAGCGCTCTTCGCGCCCTTTGAGGCTCATCGCACGTTCCGCTTCGCGAGCATCTTGCCGTTCTCGCAGCGTTTGGCGTTTGTCGTACAGCTTCTTTCCGCGCGCAAGCCCAATTTCGAGTTTGGCGCGACCACCCTTGAAGTAAAGCCGCAGCGGCACGATCGTGTGCCCCTTTTCGCGGGTGCGAATGAGAAGCTCATTAATCTCCCCGTGATGGAGCAGCAGTTTCCGCTTGCGTCGGGGGGCGTGGTTTGTCCAGTTGCCTTGACTGTATTCGGGAATGTGCAGGTTCTCGGCCCACGCTTCGTTCGCGTCAATGTAGACGTAGCCGTCGCCAATCGTGGCGCGGCCTTGGCGAAGTGCTTTCACCTCGGTCCCCGTCAGCGCGATGCCCGCCTCGAAGACGTCGTCAATGAAGAAGTCATGGCGCGCCGAACGATTGGTCGCGACCACTTTGATGGGCTCGGACATGACTCACCTCCTTGACGTAAGGGCACCACGCAGGGTGCGGCCCCCCAGTGTACGCCCGGCTGGATGAGGTGAAACAGTGCCGCTGGACCCTTACAGATCAGGCATGTACTCCATTGGGTTCACCGCGGCGCCGTTGAGTCGCACCTCGAAGTGGAGGTGGCACGCGGTGGAGTTACCCGTGTTACCGGAGTACCCAACAATGTCGCCTCGCTTGACGTTCTGGCCGCTGCTGACAGCAAAGCTCGTCAAGTGGTTGTAGTTCGTGTAGACCACCTTGTTCGACATGATGCCGTGGTCGACGAGCACCTGGTTGCCGTAGCCGCCCTGCCACTTGGCCCACAACACCTTGCCATCCGCGGCCGCCTTAATTGCGGTGCCGCAGTATGCGCGAAAGTCGGTGCCTTCGTGAAGGATCCGCGTACCAAAGATCGGGTGGATGCGGTATCCGAACGAGGACGTGATGTACGGAACTGCCGTGGGGAAACTGAAGAAGCCCTTACCCAAGGAGCCCGTGCCATTGGCTGCCTCTTCAGCGAGCTTCTTCTGCCACAACGTGTCGAGCTCAGCCTTGAGCGCGGCTTGCTGCTCTTCGAGCTTGGCCTGTTGCTCGAGGTAGTACGCCTTTTGCTGGTCGAGGTACGCCTTGAGGTCCTCAGTCTCCTTGAGAAGCTGTTCAACCTCGGCCTTCTTGGCCTCCGCCGCTTGCTTGGCGGCCTCCGTCTCCTCAACCAGCGCGTCGGCCTGGGCTTTCAGTTCCTCGATGTACTCCCGCACCGCCTCCTGGCGGGTCTGCCGGTTGCGGTTAACCGCCGCGAGCTCTTCCATGTCCGCGAGCGTCGTCGATTGCACTCGCGCTGTCGTCTCGGCGTAGGCGTACTCGTCAACGACTTCGGATGACGACTGACCGCCAAGGATGACCACCAGCGACGTGTTCGTCCGGGAGCCCTGATACTCGGTGCGCGCCACCTGAGCGAGGACGTTGTTGAGTTCCTCAATGCGCTCTTCGTCGGACGCAATCTGTTCGGTGAGGTTCTTGTCTTCTGCCTCGGCCGCGGCAAGTTTGTCGGCGACGATCTGCTGTTGCAGCACCGCAGCGTCGTACGTGTCCTTCGCTGTTTGGTACTCCGCCTGCACAACCGGCAACCGGTCGTTGAGCTCCTGCAACTTGTACGTGGCGTCGGCAATGGCGCGGTCGGTCGCGTTGACGGCGTTCTCGAGATCGGCAGCGTACTGCTCTTGACGCTGTTGCTCCTTGCGCGCCTGATTGATCTCGTCGTCGTAGGAGGACCATCCCGGCGTCGTGTTGCCACCCGCTTGCGCCATGCCACCGGCGAGCGCGCCAAGCAGCGCGGCAAGCGTCAGCGCCGCTGCCACCCGGAAAGCCCGGGGTACTCGCGTCTCGCGGTTCATGCTCGCGTATACCTCCCCAGCGTCGCGACCGAGGCCACGAGTGCGAGTGCAACGGCACTTGCCAAGAGCCACGGGGCGACAACAAGTACGTCGTCCGCACTGATGTATTCGACAACAAGTGACGATTGGTGAAGCCAGTCGGTGACGGCAAACTTCATGGCGGACCACAATGCGGCCGACGCTAGAACGGCTCCCAGCGTCGCGGCAACGGCACCTTCGAGCATGAACGGCAGTTGGATCAGCACGCGCGAAGAGCCCACCATCCGCATGATGTTTGTCTCACGTTTGCGGCTCATCGCGCTGAGGCGAATCGTCGTCGTGATGAGCAGAACCGCCGCAAGCAGCATCACTGCTGCGAGCGCCGCGGCAACAAAGGTGGCGGCGTTGAGGATGCTGAAGAGGCCCTTGAAGATGTCTCGCTGATCCTGGATCGTCTCGACGCCCTTCATCCCCTTCACCGCGTCGGCCACCACTTCGAACTGTTCCGGGTCGGTGAGCTTGACCCGGAAAGAGGCCTGCATCTGATTCGCGGTAAGGGTGGCGTACGTGTTGTCGATGTCGTAGGCCTTGAACTTCTTGAAGGCCTCTTCCCGGGATTCGTACTCGACGCTTTGCACCAGGTGCGCCACCGAGCCGTTGACGAGGACGTCTTCAATCGCGTCTTCTTGGTCGGGCGTGGCGAGACCGCTTGCGCACTGGAGACTGGGCGACTTTTCAGGGCACAGGAAGATCGACACCTCGACCTTGGAATACCAGTCGGCCTTGAGGTTGTCGACCTGCATCTGCGTGAGGACGGCAGCTCCCACAAAGGTGAGAGAGACAAAGGTGACGAGCACAACCGACAGCGCCATCGTGCCGTTGCGGCGCAGGCCGTTGAACACCTCGCCAAGAATGAAGCGCAATCTCATGCCTGCTCCATTCCGTAGACGCCACGATCTTGGTCTCGTACGAGCAGGCCGCCCTTGAGTTCGATGACGCGCTTACGCATCTGGTCGACAATCTCGTCATCGTGCGTCGCCATGAGGACGGTGGTGCCGGTGCGGTTGATGCGGTCAAGAAGGCGCATGATGCCGATGGAGGTGCCGGGGTCAAGGTTTCCGGTCGGCTCGTCGCACAAGAGGATGGGCGGGTGGTTCACCACGGCGCGCGCGATGGCGACGCGCTGTTGCTCACCACCGGACAGTTCATGCGGGAACCGCTTTTCCTTGCCCGCGAGGCCAACAAGCTCGAGGGTCTCTGGAACCATCGAGGCGACGTGGTGGCGCTTCTTACCGATCACCTGGAGTGCAAAGGCGACGTTGTCGAACACCGTCTTATTGGGCAGGAGGCGGAAGTCTTGAAACACGGCGCCGATCTCGCGGCGCAACTGAGGCACGCGCCAGTTCGACAGCTTGTTGAGGTGGCGGCCTGCGACGTGGACGTCCCCGGCGGTGGGACGCTCTTCACGGAGGATCAACTTGAGGAAGGTCGACTTGCCCGATCCCGAGGAACCGACCAAGAACACGAAGTCGCCACGCTCCACCTCGACGGAGACATCGTCGAGCGCGGGGCGAGCACCTCGCGCATACACCTTGGACACATGGTCGAGTCGAATCACGGCAGCCTTCGACACGGGGGGTTGGACCCGCGTCTTTGGCATCGTAAGCACGCGGCGCGCACGGGTGTGGGAGCGCTAGCGGCGCGCCTCACAGTGATTCATCTCAC
>JAEZXC010000127.1 GCA_023442845.1 Actinomycetes bacterium
CTTGTGCGGCCGTTCGCCGGCGACGGTGTGCGCATCACTATCGGCGCTCCGGAGGAGAACGACGCTGTTCTCGCTGCCCTCGCGAACCTCGCCTGGCGCGTGTAGAACGGAATCATCCGTGCGGTGAGCGACGTTGCCCTAGTGACCAGGGTGACCGTTCTAGGAAAGGAGCCCGCCGTGGTGACGAGTACTGATGTCGTGGGAATTGACCCGGAGGCTGCCGGCGAGGGCGTGACTGACTTCCTCGAATCTGCAGGCCTCATTGCGGTATGGAGCGCAGCTGGCGTGTGGCTACTTGTGCTGTTGCTCGCCGTGGTGGTGGTGCACAAGGCGGGCTACTCAGCGTGGTGGGCTGTGCTTGGTGTGCTGCTGCCCCCGTTGGGCTTGCTGTTGCTGATCGCTTTTGCGCTGGCGAAGTGGCCGGTGCACAAGGAGCGCGATGAGGCGCTTGGGCTCATTACCGAGAACGACCTCATCTTGCCGAGCCACGCCGCTCGTGCCCAGCGCGAGGCCGAGCGCGCGCGCCACTACGAGGAGGAGGCGCGCTTGCGGATGGAGCGTGCGCAGGCGGATCGGGCAAAGGCCGACGCTGAACACGCCCGGATTCAAGCCGCTCAGGCCGCTCGTGAGGCCCAGCGCGCTCGGGACGCAGCCGCGAAGAGCGCGGTTCCAGCGGACACGTCACCTGCCGACGCTCGGGTCACCGCGGATGATGCGGGCGCGGCCGACGCTCGGGTGACGTCCAGCGGGACGACGTCGTCGTCGGTGGCGACGAAGCCTGTCACGAAGGCGACGACAGCGTCGGGAACGACGAAGACGCGCAAGGCGCCTGCGAGCTCGCCAGCGGAGGATGCGCCAGCGAAGTAGGCGGCGCGCGCAATCGCGCGAGTGGGGTGTGAGCGTCCCGCGGGGCTGGATGGTGCGCGCGGGGCGAGGTGTGGGTGTGCCGAACCAGGGGGCGGTGGGTGCGCCGCGGGGAAGGCTTGCGAACCTACGGTGCCGTAGCCTACGCTTGCGTAGGTTCGTCCGCGAAGACCGCGCACGGCACACGTCCACCCCGTCCCTGACACGCACTTAGGGGGTCGCATGGCCGGCATCGGGCCACTGTCCGAAGAAGGACTCATCCGTCTTCTCGATCATCACGGCAATCGAGTTCCGGATGCCACGTATGACCCATACGTGGCGCACCTCACCATGGAGGACTTGCGCTCGTACTGGCGCGACATGACGCTCACGCGCGCCTTCGACATGGAGTCGACGAGCCTGCAGCGTCAGGGCGAGTTGGGCCTGTGGGTGCCAGCGATTGGCCAAGAGGCCGCGCAGATCGGTTCGGCTCGCGCCACCCGTAGCCCCGACCACATTTTCCCCAGCTACCGCGAGCACGGGGTGCTTTTTGTTAAGGGCGTCGACCTCCCACAGACGATGGGAATGTGGCGTGGCATGGAGCACTCGTCGTGGGACCCCACCGCGCACGGCGTTCACACGTACACGCTCGTCATTGGTGCACATTCGCTTCACGCTGTCGGCTATGCACAGGCACTTAACTGGGACGGCCTCGTTGGCAGTGGTGACCCCGACCGTGACGGTGCGGTGGTCT
Organism: Actinomycetes bacterium; assembly: GCA_023442845.1. GTDB lineage: Bacteria > Actinomycetota > Actinomycetes > Actinomycetales > Demequinaceae > Demequina. Next base: position 1,598 of record JAEZXC010000127.1, read on the forward strand.
GCTACATCGGCGATGGCGCAACGAGCCAGGGCGACGTCAACGAGGCGCTCATCTTTTCTGCCGTCAACGACGCCCCCGTCGTCTTCTTCATCCAGAACAACCAGTTCGCCATCTCTGAGCCCACGACGCGCCAGTCGAAGGTGCCCCTCGCGCAGCGCGCCCAGGGAGTCGGCATTCCGGGTGTTCGCGTCGATGGCAACGATGTCGTCGCGGTCCACGCGGTGTCGCGCTGGGCCCTTGAGCACGCGCGCTCGGGCAACGGCCCGGTGGTCGTCGAGGCGCTCACGTACCGCATGGGCGCACACACGACGTCGGACGACCCAACCCGCTACCGCGCCGCAGCCGACGAGCAGTACTGGCAGGAGCGCGACCCCATTGCCCGCCTCGAGACATTCCTCCGCAACGCGGGCGAATTGCCTACGGACTTTGAAGAGCAGGTGCGCGAGGAAGGCAAGGAACTTGCGCGGCGCACCCGTGAAGCGGTGAAGGGGTGGCAGCGCAAACCGGTGCTGACAATGTTCGACAACGTCTACGCCGAGCCGCACCCTCTTGTCGAAGAAGAGCGCGCCTGGTTCACCCGCTACGAGTCCTCCTTTGCCGATGCGGAGGTGACGTCATGACCGCACAGGCACCTGAAACGGTCCGCACCCTCACCCTCGGAGGCGCCATCAACGCTGGCCTTCGCGCCGCGCTTGAGCGCGACCCGAAAGTGGTCTTGATGGGTGAAGACATCGGCCAGCTTGGCGGAGTCTTCCGCGTCACCGACGGTTTGTGGAAGGACTTCGGTGACCATCGCGTCATCGACACGCCGCTCGCGGAGTCCGGCATCGTTGGCACCGCAATCGGCATGGCGATGCGCGGTTACCGCCCGGTACTGGAGATCCAGTTCGATGGCTTTATCTTTCCGGCCTTCAACCAGATCACCACTCAGCTTGCCAAGCTTCACTACCGCACGCAGGGTCGTATCTCGGTGCCGGTCGTCATCCGGGTTCCGTTCGCCGGCGGCATTGGCGCAGTCGAACACCACTCCGAGTCGATCGAGGCATTGTTCGCGCACACCGCTGGGCTACGCATCGTCTCCCCTGCCACTCCGCAGGACGCCTTTGACCTCATTCAGCAGGCGATTGCCAGCCCCGACCCCGTCCTTTACCTCGAGCCCAAGGCCCGCTACTGGGACAAGGGCGAGGTGGACACTGCGCGTGTGGCGACGCAACTCGATGCCGCCAATGGAGCGTCAGCCGCAACCGCTGAGATGTCGAGCGCCCGCATCGCGAAGCCCGGCACCGATGTGACGGTGCTCGCGTACGGTCCCGCGGTGCGCGTCGCACTGCAATCCGCGCAGATCGCCGAGGAGGAGGACGTGTCCGTCGAGGTCGTCGACTTGCGCTCCATCTCGCCGTTCGACATGGACACGGTGATGGCGTCGGTTAACAAGACCGGTCGCGTGGTGGTGGTCCACGAGGCACCCACCGCGTTTGGTGTGGGCGGCGAGCTCGCCGCGCGCATCTCGGAGAAGGCGTTCTTCCACCTCAATGCGCCTGTGCTCCGCGTGGGCGGCTTCCACACGCCATACCCTGGCTCCAAGTTCGAGCACG
>JAEZXC010000145.1 GCA_023442845.1 Actinomycetes bacterium
TTGGACTTCCTCCGTGAGCTTGGTTGCGCGACCGGTCAGGGATTCCTCTTCATGCCCGCCGTCGAACCTGGCAAGGCGCGAGAACTCCTGGGCCGATCACTCCACGCAGGCGCCCAGTAAGGGCCGCCGATCGGGGCGTGTTCCCACCGCTTGGGGGTGCGTACTCGGTCACCGTGGCCGGCATCGGAGGAGGTTGTCGTCGTGAAGATCGTTGTGACGGGCGCGAGCGGCAATGTCGGTACGTCACTGTTGCGCCAGCTCTCGCACGCTGACGACGTCGACCACGTTGTCGGCATTGCACGTCGAGCCCCGCATCGCACGCCACCGCCGCCATACAACGCCGCCACCTGGCTGTCGCTTGACGTAGGCGGGCCGAGCGCGGCCAACGTGGTCACCGTCCTTGCCGCAGCAATGGATGGCGCCGACGCTGTCATCCACTTGTCGTGGGCGGTCCAGCCAAACCACGATCGCGAGCGTTTGCGACGCACCAATGTGATCGGCATGAAGCGTGTTCTCGCTGCCGCCCGGGACGCGCAGGTGCCCCACGTGGTGGTCGCCTCATCCGTGGGTGCGTACTCTCCCGCAATTGACGACACCCTCCACGATGAGACGTGGCCCACTGGCGGAATCGAGGCGAGCGATTACAGCGTCGACAAGGCCGCAGTCGAGCGCATTCTTGACGCTCACGAACGCGAGCATCCGGAAATGATCATCACGCGCCTGCGCCCCGCCCTCATCTTCCAGCGGGACGCTGGCTCTGAGATTCGCCGCTACTTCATCGGCTCGCTCGTGCCGCCGCGACTGCTTGATGGGCGCCTGCCGCTGGTTCCCTGGCCGAGTGACACGCGCGTTCAAGCCGTCCACGCGGACGACGTTGCGCGGGCATATCTCGCGGCGGTGCGAACCCGTCCGGGTGGGGCAATCAACATCGCGGCCGACGATTCGCTCGGCGGGGCGGAAATCGCTTCGATCCTCTCGGGCGGCAGATGGCGCGAGGTGCCACGCGGCGCCGTGCGCGGTGCTGTGTCAGCAGCTTGGGCCGCGCGTCTTGTGCCGGTGTCGCCCGGCTGGGTCGACATGGCCGCACATGTGCCGCTCATGGCAACGGACCGTGCGCGGGACGTTCTTGACTGGCGGCCCGAGCACTCTGCGCTTGAGACGGTCGCCGAGGTGGTCCGCGGTATCGCGGAGGGCGCTGGTACCGCGAGCCCGCCACTACGGCGGCGCTAGTCGTCTTTCTGTTGCGACGACATGACGGTGCCTGCCGACACGTCGACCCCAGCGTCGGCCGTGAACGCCCAGTCCATGCGCGGCAACTCGATGCCCCGGTGATCGGCGACCGGCGCGCGCACCACCGTCCACGTTGCCCATCCCCGGCTGAGGAGCTGATGATCCGTATCCGGTTCCTCACCAGGGACCACGGCTGAGTAGGTGAGGTTGACGAAGCCGACGCCCTCTTCTTTGACGCGCGCCTGAACGGCTCCAAAGCTTGCAAGGGTGGCGGGCCGGATGCCACGGAGACGTTCGCGGGAAATGTCGGGCACGTTGACGTTGAGTACACGGTCGCCGATGTCGTTCGCCTTCATCCACGTGATTGCGTGATCGACGACAACGCGAGCGGTGGCCCAGTGTTGTGGCTCTGCAGCGGCGATCGACACGGCCATCGCGGGGATTCCGTGAGCGGCGGCGGAAAGCGCGGCACCCACGGTGCCCGAGTGGAGAACGGCGCGCCCGGTGTTTGCGCCGATGTTGATGCCAGAGAGGACGAGGTCCGGAGTGAAGCCAAAGGCCCCCGCCCGTGCCACAAAGCCGATGAGGCCTGGTGCGGCTTTCACTCCCAGCGCGCGAATACTCGGGTCGAGACCGGGTGGGCGGGCATCAACGAAGACGAGTTGGCCATCCGACTCATGCGACATCAGCGCTGCTGACGAACCCGAGTACTCGTGGTGAGGCGCCACCACCGTCACCTCATATCCCGCGGCGAGGGCAGCGTCGGCCAGAACCGTGAGACCGGGAGAGGCGATGCCGTCGTCATTGGTGATGAGTGCATGCATGGGGGCTCCTTTCACGTGCTGTGCGGTGACCTCGCGATATCGATCTGGTGAGCAAAACGTTCAATCTGTTCGCGCCTGCCCGAGCCAAGTCCGCGGCGGGCCACGTTGAGAGTGCCGGCCGCGGCGCCGAGCCGAATCGCATCGTCGATGTCGAGGTCCCGCGCCAAGCCAACCGCGATCCCGGCCGTCATCGAATCGCCCGCGCCACGGTGAACCACGGGCCGAATCGCGGGACTCGAAACAAGACGCGCACCCTCCGCGGTGACAAGCAGGGCGGGCTTCTCGGCGCGGGAGAACACGACGGCGGTGATGCCGCCCGCGACAAGCTTCTCCGCGACCGCCTGGAGTTCGCCCAGCTCATCCGCCTTCGCCAGGCCCACCGCGAGGACTTCCTCGTGACTCATCTTGAGCACGGTGGGCGACTCTTCGATCGCGGCAAGTGCAGCCTCGCCCGAGAGATCGGCGACCACCGCCACCCCGGCGGCTCGAACGTCGGCCACGAGCCGGCCGAAGAAATCTGGCGGCACGAGCGACGGCGGATCGACGCCTGTCACAACCGCAGCGTCGGACTCAAGAGCGTCAACGAGCGCCATGCCGTAGAGGTCGTCGAGCTCGTGGCGGTCGAGGGGCGGCGGATGCATCGCGGCAACTGTGGACCAGCCGCCGTTGCGCAGGTCGACCACTGCCGCCCCCGTGCCTGCGCCCATGCCAACCGCCATGACAGTGATGCCCTCGGCGCTGAGCAGGTGCCGCAACGGCTCGCCTAGTTCACCACCAAGCGGCGCACACAGCGTGACGCGTGCTCCGAGCGCCGCGGCCATTGTCGCCACCCACGCGCCCTGGCCTCCCGGATGCATGTGGATGGTGGGGTGCGTGTCAGTGCCGTTGCCGGTTGGGTCGTCGGTGATTTCAACAACCACTTGCGGTGAGGGGGCGA
>JAEZXC010000156.1 GCA_023442845.1 Actinomycetes bacterium
GCCAGCAGTTGCTTGGCGGCAGCCGTGAGTTCGACACCCATGTTCTTGTCCCGCATGCGCTCGTCGAGGCGGGCGATCATGAGGTCGACGATCTGGATGATCTCGTCCTGCGTGAGCTGCGGGAAGACCACCACGTTGTCGACACGGTTGAGGAACTCCGGCTTGAAGTGTTCCTTCAGCTTGGTGTTCACCAGCTTCACCATGTCGTCGTAAGTCTGTCCGCCTTCGGTCACCTTGGAGAAGCCGGTGGCCTGACGCTTCGAGATCGCGTCCGCGCCCAGGTTCGTCGTCATGATGATGATGGTGTTCTTGAAGTTCACCTCACGGCCTTGAGCGTCGGTGAGCTTGCCGTCCTCGAGGATCTGCAACAGCGAGTTGAAGATGTCGGGGTGTGCCTTTTCGACCTCATCGAACAACACCACGGAGAACGGCTTGCGGCGCACCTTCTCGGTGAGCTGGCCGCCCTCTTCGAAGCCGACGTAGCCGGGAGGCGCACCAAAGAGGCGGGCCACCGTATGCTTCTCGCCGTACTCAGACATGTCGAGCGAGATGAGCGCGTCCTCGTCACCGAAGAGGAACTCGGCGAGTGCCTTGGCAAGCTCGGTCTTTCCGACGCCGGTGGGGCCGGCAAAGATGAACGAACCTCCAGGACGCTTCGGGTCCTTGAGGCCAGCGCGTGTGCGGCGAATGGCCTGAGCGAGCACCTTGATTGCCGCTTCCTGACCGATGATCCGCTTGTGCAGCTCCTTCTCCATCTGGAGCAGGCGGCTCGACTCGTCGGAGGACACGCGCGCCACCGGGACGCCCGTGGACATCGACAGCACCTCGGCGATGAGCTCCTCGTCGACCACCGCAGCAACGTCGAGGTCGCCAGACTTCCACGCCTGCTCCTTGGCGGACCGCTCCTCGGTGAGGCGTCGCTCCACATCACGCAGCGAGGCGGCCTTCTCGAAGTCCTGCTCGTCGATCGCCGATTCCTTGTCCCGGCGCACGTTCGCGATCTTCTCGTCGAGGTCGCGCAACTCGGGCGGCGACGTCATGCGACGGATGCGCAAACGCGCGCCCGCCTCGTCGATGAGGTCGATCGCCTTGTCCGGCAGGAACCGGTCGGAGATGTACCGGTCCGCCATCTGCGCGGCGGCGACAATAGCGTCGTCCGTAATGGTGACGCGGTGGAACGCCTCGTAGCGGTCGCGCAGACCCTTGAGGATCTCGATGGCGTGGCTGAGCTCCGGCTCCGGCACCTGAATGGGCTGGAAACGGCGCTCAAGCGCGGGGTCCTTCTCCACGTGCTTGCGGTACTCATCAAGCGTGGTCGCACCGATGGTCTGGAGCTCACCGCGCGCGAGCATCGGCTTAAGGATGGACGCGGCGTCGATCGCGCCCTCGGCTGCACCGGCACCCACGAGCGTGTGGATCTCATCGATGAAGAGGATGATGTCGCCGCGCGTACGGATCTCCTTCAGCACCTTCTTGAGGCGCTCCTCGAAGTCACCGCGGTAGCGCGAGCCAGCCACGAGCGAGCCGAGGTCAAGCGTGTAAAGGTGCTTGTCCTTGAGCGTCTCGGGCACGTCTCCGCGCACGATCGCTTGCGCGAGGCCCTCGACCACGGCGGTCTTGCCGACGCCGGGCTCGCCAATGAGCACCGGGTTGTTCTTGGTGCGGCGGCTCAACACCTGCATGACGCGCTCTTGGATCAGTTCGCGGCCGATGACCGGGTCAAGCTTGCCCTCGCGTGCGGCCTGCGTGTAGTTGCGACCGAACTGGTCGAGGATCGTCGAGCCAGCGGGCGAGCCCTCTTGCGGGCCACCCTGCGCACCGGAGCCGACGCTCTCCTTGCCTTCGTAGCCGGACAGCAGTTGGATGACCTGCTGGCGAACGCCGCCAAGGTCAGCGCCCAGCTTGTTCAGCACCTGCGCGGCAACGCCTTCGCCTTCACGAATGAGGCCAAGGAGGATGTGCTCGGTGCCGATGTAGTTGTGGCCCAGCTGCAGCGCCTCACGCAGGCTCAGCTCGAGAACCTTCTTGGCACGCGGGGTGAAGGGGATGTGGCCCGATGGGGCGTGTGAGCCCTCACCGATGATCTCCTGCACCTGTTCGCGGACGCCATTGAGGGAAATGTCCATGGCCTCAAGCGCCTTGGCGGCAACACCTTCGCCCTCGCGCACCAGCCCGAGCAGAATGTGCTCCGTGCCGATGTAGTTGTGATTGAGCATGCGCGCCTCTTCTTGCGCGAGCACCACAACGCGACGAGCGCGGTCGGTAAACCGTTCGAACATCTCTACCTCCTCGGCCACGGGGACGACAGCCGCCGCGGCGTGTGACCAGGCTAACCACGGGCCGAGGTCCCGGATGCCCGATTTCACTAAGGGCATGACGAACGTGAAGCACCCCACACAGCGTCGGCCGGGGTTTGCCCCCGTTGCCGCCCCACCCCCCAACCTCGGCCCATACCCCGGCGTCGGCGTCCTAGCAGGGCGTAGCGGTCGATTTCTTGCCCGGAATCGACCCATACGCCCTGCCAGGAGAAAAGTCGAGGAGGACGGGAAGCGGCCGACGCTGGGTGCGGCGGGAAGTGGCCGACGCAGCACTTGACATATCGATAATCGATGCGCAACGATTATCGATAGTAACGAAAAACGATATGGCCGCGCTGTGGAGCCGGGACCGGATGATCTCGGGATTCCCTAGACCCAGAACGTGAGCCACACCGACCACAAGGAGTCACCATGGACGAGATCCAGCGGCCGTCGCGATCCGACCGCATCGGCCTTTACATCACGGTCGTTGTCGCGGCCGCGGTGATACTCGGCTCGGTGATCGGCATGGTCGCTCGCCTCGTCGACCTCGGCAACGGCGGCGACATCGCCGTCACCGTCCCCATCGACGGCGAGCCGATCACCCTCCCCATCGGCCCGGACGGCAGCGCGTATCCCGCAGAGGCCCTCACTGCGTCGGTTCGCGTTGCCGAACCCGCACCCGCCACCACATTCGCGCTGTGGGCTCAGCCGATCTACGACACCGCCGGCGTCTGTGCCCTCGCTGTGATCGGTGCGATCCTGTTGCTCCGCATCGCGCGCGGCCGAATCTTCGAGCGCGCAGCGATCCGCCTCTTCTACGTGGGAAGTGCCGTGCTCGCCGTGTGGTTCGTCGGCAGTTCCATCCTCACCAACATGACGACGAACGGCGCGCTGTCCGCGATCAGCGGCTACGACTATGACTCGATTGTCTTTGAGGTGGGCGTCGCGCCATTCCTCGTCTTCCTCGCGCTGGGCGGCGTGGGTGCCGCGCTCGAAGCAGGCACCCGGCTTCGCGCCGAAACGGAGGGCTTGGTATGACTCCCGCGCACGATAGGGCGGCCGACGCTGGAGCAGCGGCAAGCGCCGAAGATACGGGCATCTCGTGTCGCCTGGACGAGTTGCTCGAAGAGCGTGACATGACGCTTGCCCGGCTCAGCGAGCTGGTGGGCATCACGGTGGTCAACCTGTCGATCCTGAAGAACGATCGCGCCAAAGCGATCCGTTTCTCGACGCTCGCAGCGATCTGCGATGCGC
>JAEZXC010000017.1 GCA_023442845.1 Actinomycetes bacterium
ACCAAGCACGGCGTCGGCGTCAAGGCCGGAACGTCGTCGGCAAGCCACACCGTCTTTGTCCCTCGCAACGTGCGGACGCTGAGGAGGGTCTCAGGCCCAACCGTCACCACATTCCGCGCAGTGTCGACGCTTGTCACGTAACGCGGTGCACCGTCGGCGGCTGGACGCGGCAGACGCAGTCCCTTGCGCTGACCCACAGTGAATCCATAGGCGCCAGCGTGCGCCCCCACCACCGCACCGCTCTCATCGACGATGTCGCCAGGCCTCGAGCCGAGTGCCCGCTCAAGGAAGCCCTTTGTGTCCCCATCGGCAACAAAGCAGATGTCGTAGGAGTCGGGCTTGTTGCTCACACCCAGTCCGCGCACGGCAGCCTCGGCTCGCACCTCTTCCTTCGAACGCATCTCCCCCAACGGAAACATTGCGCGCGCGAGCTTCTCCGGTCCCATGACGGCAAGCACATACGACTGGTCCTTGTCCGGATCAACCGCCCGGTGGAGTTCGCGTGTCCCATCCTCCCGGATCACGATCCGCGCGTAGTGGCCAGTGGCAACAGCGTCGAAGCCAAGCGCCTGAGCACGCTCCAGCAACGTGTCAAACTTGATGTGCTCGTTGCAGCGCACGCACGGATTCGGCGTGCGTCCGGCCTCGTACTCAGCAATGAAATCGGTCACGACGAGGTCATGGAATTCGTCGGAGAGGTCCCACACGTAGTACGGGATGCCCAGCTTGTCCGCAGCACGGCGAGCATCGTTCGCATCCTCAATCGAGCAACAACCACGAGAACCTGTGCGGTACTCATCGCGGTTGCGGCTGAGCGCCATATGGACGCCCACGACGTCGTGACCCGCTTCCACCGCGCGCGCGGCAGCCACGGCGGAGTCAACTCCTCCCGATAGCGCTGCGAGAATTTTCACCCAACCAGGGTAAAGGTCCTAGGCGGATGCCCGGGTCGCCCGTGCAGCCTCGACCGCCGGGCCAAGCACCCTCTCAAGCGCCGCGACATCGTCCTCAGTCGAGTTCCAGCCCGTCGAGACGCGGAGCGTTTGCGATGCGGCAACCGCGCCATATCCCATCGCCTCGACCACGTGACTCGGCTCGATCACCCCTGCCGTGCATGCGGCGCCTGGCGACACATCAACCCCGGCCAAGTCCAATGCCGTGAGAAGAGCCTCCCCCGGTGCGCCGGGAATGATCGCGTGGACGATATGCGGAGCCGCGTGCGTGCGGGAGGGGCCGTGCAGCACAGCGTCGGGCGCTGCCCCGACAACAGCCCGTTCAATGCGCGCGCCCAAGGCGGCAAGGCGCGCCATCTCCCGTTCAAGGCCGCGCATCGCCTCGTCAAGGGCGGCCGCAAATGCCCACGCGGACGGCGCGTCGACGGTTCCAGAACGTAGCCGACGCTCTTGTCCCCCACCGTGGATGACGGGAGCCAATTGCGCATCCCTGCGCGCGAGGAGCGCGCCGATGCCGACGGGTCCGCCCACTTTGTGAGCACTGATCGCGGCTGATGACAGGCCCGATGAAGCGAAATGAAACGGGAGGTGTCCCACACCCTGAACGGCGTCGGCGTGGACCGGAATCCCGTAGCGCTCGGCCAATTCCACGATGTCGCGTAACGGCTGAACCGTTCCGACCTCGTTGTTTACCCACTGGAACGAGGCAATGGCACCTGTCCCACGGCAGGCAGCCATCGCGTCGGCCACGTTGTCGAGGCAGATCGCCCCATGCTCATCGACGCCGATTTCGACAGTGTGGGCACCGTGGTGGCGGGCGAGCCAGCGGGCGGAGTCGAGCGCTGCGTGGTGCTCAACCGTGCTCGTGAGGACGCTGGTCTGGCGCGGATCCGCGTCACGTCGCGCCCAAAATGCGCCCGTCACACCGATGTTGCTCGCCTCTGTTCCGCCGGAGGTCAACACCACTTCCGTTGGATGAGCGCCCACGGCCGCTGCGATTCGCTCTCGCGCATCCTCCACGATGCCGCGAGCGGACCGGCCGGACGTGTGCAGGCTCGATGGATTCCCCACGCGCTCGGACGCCTCGAGCCACGCCTCCCGCGCGGCGGGGCGCAGCGGCGAGGTCGCTGCATGGTCGAGATAGTGCCGCACGTGCTCATCGTAGGCGGGACTGGCGGCACCCGTTTGGCCGTGGAGCGGCGGTAGCGTGGCAAGCGGGCGCGACGAAAGGACTCCCCTATGGCCACGTGGTTCATCACCGGCTGCTCCACCGGAATAGGCCGCGCTACCGCAGAAGCGGCTGCCGCGGCCGGTCACACCGTGGTGGCGACGGCGCGTCAAATGACGAGCCTCGATGCGTTGGTCGACGCCTACCCCGCCACAGTGATTCCCGTGCAACTAGACGTAACGGACCAGGCCGGCGTCGCGGCTGCGATTGCGCAGGCACTGGAGAAGGTGGGCGGCGTGGACGTCCTCGTCAACAATGCCGGAATCGGTTATTTCGCCACGATCGAGGAGTCTGAGCCTGCGGATCAGCGGGCAGTGATGGAGGCGAACTTCTGGGGTGTCGCCCACGTCACCACAGCTCTCCTCCCTCAGTTTCGTGCGCGTCGCTCCGGGCGCATCCTGACGATTAGTTCGATTGCCGGAGTGCGAGGTTCGGCGGGGCTCGGTTACTACTGCGCTTCCAAGTTCGCTGTCGCCGGATTGATGGAGGCTCTCGCCGCAGAGGTGGCCCACTTGGGTATCCACGTCACACTCGTGGAGCCCGGTCCTGTGCGATCGCAGTGGATCCCGTCGGGCGCGAAGAAGGACGTGATTCATCCTGACTATGAGCCCGTAATGCAGCCGTTTTGGGAGCGGATCAACTCCCTGCCCGGCAACCAGCCCGGCTCCCCTGAGGCGCTTGCCGAAGCTCTCCTCACACTCGCTCAGGCGCCTGAGCCGCCTCTCCACTTCGTCGCTGGCGCGCATGCGCTCACGCAAACGCGAAACAAAGTGGACCGGCTCGTTGCGGATGTCAACGCCTGGGAAGACCTCACGCTCTCCATCGACCGCCCCTGAAGTGGTGAGTCACCACTAGGGCACCGACGCAGCCTGGTATGAAGAGGTGCCCTACCACTACGGGTTAGGAGGCGCGGTGCTCTCGCAAACGTGCGATTGCCTGGGGCAGGACGTCGTTGAGATCGCCCACCACACCAAAGTCAGCGATCTCGAAAATCGGCGCCTCAGGATCAATGTTGACCGCAACGATGGTGCCCGACGCCTGCATGCCACCACGGTGGTGCACCGCGCCTGAGATGCCACACGCGACGTACAACGCGGGGGTCACCGTCGTGCCGGTCTGGCCCACCATGTGCTCGTGGCCAATCCAGCCTTCGTCAGTCGCATCACGTGACGCACCAACCGCACCGCCCAACACCTCGGCGAGCTCGCGTACAAGTGTGTAATCGCCGCGGGTGCCGCGACCGCCAGACACCACCACCGACGCTTCGGACAGCGGTACACCGTCGGCGGGAGCCTGTGGGGCCACCGCAACGATCGTCTCTCGCGTAGCCGGCGCTTCGAACTCGACTGCAACGAGCGCGCCGGCGCCAGGCGCCTCCGCTGCCACCGCCTGCGTCGTGTTGGGACGCACGCCCACGATGGCCCGCTCTGCGTTCACACGCGTGCGGATGTTCCATGTCGCTGCGAAAACGGTCTGGATCGTCTCAAGGCGACCCTCCGCCCACTCCGCACCCGCCGCATCGACGACCATTCCCGCACCGGTCGCGATGGCGAGGCGCGTCGCGATCTCCTTGTTAGCGAACGTCGACACGACGATGAGCACCGTTGCGTCAGCCGTTGCTGCCTCGAGCGCCGCCGCGGCAACGGCTGGCAAACGGAGTTCATCGGCGCCATCGGCAAATCGGACCTCGTCGGCCCCGTAAGCGGCAAGCTCAGCGACTGCCTCCGCAGCGGGCTCGTCACCGAGCCACACTGCAACCGGACGGCCCAACGTCCGCGCCAGCGTCAGCGCCTCGAGAGTGGGCTGGGCAATGTGTGCGCCACGGCGCTCAACGAGAACTGCAACGATCGCGTCGCTCATGCGAGCCCCCTTTCGATGAGGAAGTCCGCGAGGGCGCGGCCCGCCTCCCCGGTGTCGGTAATAACAACGCGGTTCTCGCGCGGCGGGCGCACGCTCGCGTCAACCACCGACGTCCGCGCAGCCATCGCGCCCACGGATGCCGGGTCAACACCAACGTCGGACAGCGTGTACGTGGTGATCGGCTTGGAGCGTGCCGCCATGATGAGTTTGAAGTTGGGGTAGCGCGGCTTGTTCGCCTCGTCAGTGACCGCCACGAGCGCGGGCAGCGGCGCGGACACGGTCACGTGCGCATCGTCGAGATGACGCTCAATGGTCGCCGTGCCCTCGGCGACCGTGAGCGACGACGCGAGGGTGAGCTGCGCGATGTCGAGGTACTCGGCAAGAGCCGTCGGCAGCATCGAGGTCAGACCATCAAGCGCCGCCATGCCCGTGATGACGAGGTCGACAGGAGCCTCTTCGCCAATCTTGCGGATCGCTGCCGCGAGCACCGTGGCCGTGCCGAACACGTCAGAACCTGCGATGGACTCGTCGCTCACATGAACCGCGTGATCCACGCCCAACTGAAGGGCCTTCCGTACGGCGGCAACGGCGTCGGGACCACCGACCGTGACGGCCGTGATTTCACACTCGCCGTCCGGAAGTGACTCACGAATCTGGAGGGCAGCTTCGACGGCGTTCTCATCCAGTTCATTCATCGTGCCGTCGTCAGCGGAACGCGTGACATAGCCCTCAGTGAATGACCGGGTCGACTGCAGGTCGGGGACAAACTTTACGGTGACCACAATGCGCATGGGCAAAGCCTAGCGAGTCATGACCATTCGGCCGACGCCGGAGCGGCCCATCACGGAGCCTCACCGACACGCGGGTTCAGGGGCGATTTCGACGGGCTTCGCGTTCTGTCTCGTCGATCTCCTCACCGAGTTCATCGACGACAAGAAGTTTCTTCTCGTAGATGTCGGTTCGGTACGCCGCACGGCCAACCATCTGAGCAGCAATCGGCTGAGTCAGCATCTGGAACATGACGATGAGCGTGGCAAATGCAATAACCGAAAGGCCGGGCTGGCGCAAAACGAGCGCGGCACACAAAGCGATGACACCAAGCACCTGCGGCTTTGCGCCCGCGTGAAGGCGCTGAAGGGAGTCGGGGAAGCGCAGCAAGCCAATCCCTGCCACCACCGACATCGCTCCCGCCAAAATGACAAGTGCGATCGCAGCGACCTCGCTGAATCCCTCGAAGAAGCCAACAATGGCGTCCATTACTCGTCCTCCTCACTCGGCAAGAACCGCGCGACACTCACTGAACCCACCATCGCGAACAAGGCAAGCGCCAGCAATACCGGCATCAGCACCGTGGTGCGTTGCACCACCATCCACACGCCCAACCAGCTCATGAGGGTGGCCGTCAACACATCCGCCGCAACGACGCGATCGAGCGTTGTCGGACCCCGAACGATTCGGATAATTGCGGCGAGAGCGGCAAAGCCGAGAAAGACGCCGGTAATGAGGAGGACAAGGTTCATTTCGTCCCCTTCTTCGCACGCCGACGCTCCTCTGCGGCGAGACGCTTCATGTCCCGCACGGAACCAATCGCCCTGATTGCACGCGCCTCAATCGCGAGCGCATCGGCCCGTGCCCGGTCGACGTCTTCCTGGGACCTCACCGAGAAGACGTGAAGGTACAGGTCGCGGGCCTCACGGTCGACATCAATGACGACGGTGCCGGGAATGAGCGTTGAGGCCTCCGCTGTGGCGGTGAGAATCAAGTCTGACCGCGAGCGCAGGGGCACGCGGATCACAGCGGACTTGTCGGAGTAGCCGATACCGATCGCTTGCCCGGCCACGATGAACGAGGAGCGCGTGATGTCAATGAAGAGGTGCATGACAAACCACAACGCCCAGCCGAGGTGGAATCGGCTGACGTTCTCGATGGGCGGCAAATAGAAGATCAATGGGATGACGGTGGCGACAATCGCACCCGTGAGAATCGTCGATGCACTGTAGCTGCCCCACAAGAACACCCAGAGGACAAGCAAGCTCACCTGCATCGGCACGAGCCGACGCAGGGCGAAGCGTTGACCACGACGCATGATCCGCGCTTTAGTCATCGGCCACCTCCCCCGTCAGCACCGTCGAGATGGTGGAGTCCCGATCCGCGATCTCGGAGGCGGTGCGATCGCCGAAGGCGAAGAGATTGCCGGCAAAGATGGTGAGAGCGAGGGTGACCGCCACCATCCCTGCTGTCGCTGACACCATGAGTCGCGGAGTTGACTCCTCGGTGCGGACTTCGCCGCCATCCTCTGGATTCTCGACGAGGGTGTTGATGTACCGAGAGGTGTAACCCTCTTCAAGCTCCGCATCGGAGCGCCAGAATGCCATGTTCCACACGCGCATGAGTGCGTAAAGCGTGAGCAACGAGGTGGCGACGGCACCGGCGATGACGACCCACACCACCCAACCGCCTTGCTCCGCCCCAGCCAAGAGCAGGCCCGCCTTGCCCAAGAAACCGGAAAATGGCGGGATACCACCGAGGTTGAGCGCTGGGATGAAGAACAGCACCGCAACGAGCGGAGCTCGCCTCAGCAAGCCGGACAGCCGGGATATCGAGGTTGTTCCGCCGACGCGTTCCACGAGACCAACCGCGAGGAACAGTGTCGTTTGCACGGTGATGTGGTGGACCACGTAATACACGGTGGCATTCAGTCCAAGCGGGGTGCTGAGCGCAATGCCGAAGATCATGTAGCCGATATGGCTCACGAGGGTGAAGGACAGCAGACGCTTGATGTCAGCCTGCACCGCAGCACCGAGAATGCCGACCACGAGAGTGGCGAGCGCGACCCACATCATGGGCGTCCGTAAGTCGCCACCGGGCCCAGTGTCGGGGAACAAGAGAGTCTCGGTACGGACGATGGCGTACACGCCCACCTTGGTCAGCAAGCCCGCAAACACAGCCGTGACGGGGGCAGGAGCCGTTGGGTATGAGTCGGGCAACCAGAACGACATGGGAAACAGCGCGGCCTTGATCGCGAATCCGAGGAGCAACATCACGTGGAGGAGGAGCGCGGTGTCGTCCGGCAGGTCCCCGATACGTTCGGCCACCTGGGCCATGTTGACCGTGCCTGTCGCGCCGTACACCATCGCGATCGCCGCAAGAAAGAAGATTGACGACACAAGGCTGATGACGATGTAGGTGACGCCAGCACGGATCCGTGCGCCCGTGCCGCCGAGCGTGAGTAACACGTAGCTCGACCCGAGGAGAATCTCGAAGCCCACATAGAGGTTGAACAAGTCTCCGGTGGTGAACGCGACAAATAGTCCTGCCGCGAGCATGAGATACGTCGGGTGGAAGATCGTGACGGGAGTCTCTCGATTGCCATCGGCAATGCCCTGCCCAACGGCGTACACGAGCACGCTGAGCAAGACGACGGATGAGACGAGCAGCATCATGGCGCTGAAGCGATCGACCCACAGGGTGATGCCCCACGGCGCGGCCCAGTTGCCCACTTGAATTGCCGTCGCGCCGTTCGCGTCGGTTTGCCACACCAAGAGAGCGGCAATGATCGTGGATGCGCTGAGCGCGCTCGAACTAATTGCGATCTGCAATCGCGGCGAGCGACTCGATACGAGCGCGAGCGCTGCTCCCAGGAGGGGCACGAGCACCATCAATGGCACAAGCGCGCGCATCATGACTCCCCTCGCTGGTGCTCGGGCTCACCCAGTTGAGGCTCGTCCATGTCCGACGAGGCGGCGACGATCGCTCGCTGCTCTGCCTCTGCTTCTTCCACGTACTCTTCCGACGCGTCGAGGGCCTCGTGAAGGGCGTCGTCGTCCTCCGACGTCTCCGAGAAGACTTCTTCCGCAAGCCCGGCGTCCTCTTCGTGCTCAAGTACGACGACGTCGCCCTGGTCACCGAGTCGGGCCAGCCACCATGAGCGATAGATGAGGGCAAGTAAGAACGCCGTGACACCGAAGTTGATGACAATCGCAGTAAGAATGAGCGCCTGCGGCAGGGGGTCAGCGAAGGTCGACGGATCGGCAGAATCGGACATCATTGGCGCCTGGCCAGCGCGGCCACTCATGATGAGGATGAGAAGGTTCGTCGCATTTCCCATCAGCATGAAGCCAATGAGCACCCGCGTGAGGGAACGCTCAAGCAACACGTAGACGCCGGCTGCATACATGACCGCCATGACGACGATGAGACTGAGGGATGCGCTCACGATGCCCCCCCGACCTTTGCTTCACGCAACTCGTCCTGGTGTCGGTCAACTTGAGCGCCGAGGCTACGCAGAACGTCGAGCACAACGCCGAGGACCACGAGGTACACGCCGACATCGAACAGCGTCGACGTTCCCATGCTGATGTCGAAGATCCCCCATGAGGCTTCAAACCACGTCGACTCGAGCACCTGCATCCCAAACAGAAGCGACGAGGCGCCGGTACCTGCGGCCAGGATGATGCCGCCGCCGAGGAGCCATCCCGCGTCGATTGGCGCTGCCTCGCCCAGTTCATAGCGTCCGCCCGCAAGGTAGCGGGCCACAATTGCGAGCCCGGCGAGCAGGCCTCCAGCAAAGCCGCCGCCCGGCGCGTTATGGCCCACAAAGAGCAGGTACACCGACACGACAATGGCTGGGTGAAAGAGCAACCGCACTAACACCTCGAGAAGGATGGAGCGGTTTGCCGCGGACAGCGTCCTCCCGGCGAGGAGCCATGAGCGCCGCGTGGGGGCCCGGTCCTCACCCGCTGAGAAGTCCATATCGAACGACTCTTCTGCCGCGAAGGATTTCTCACCAAGCTTTGTGACCGGGCCTGTTTGCACTGGCTCAAGGACTGCGTCCGCACTGAGAACCCGCCGGCGCTCGCTGCGCAGACGGCCTGCTCGGGCAAGGCGCGGCGCTTGCCCCTCCCGGCCCGTGACAAAGAGCAAGCTCGCGACGCCGGTTGCGACAGCGACCAGCACCGAAATCTCACCCATCGTGTCCCACGCACGGATGTCCACAAGAATGACGTTGACGACGTTCTTACCGTGGCCCTCGACATACGCCAGTTCGGGCAGTTGCTCAGAAATCGGCGCCGCCGTGCGAGAACTGAGCGCGACGATCGCCACGGCCGCCATCGCCGCCCCCACCAAGATCCCGAGCGCAGCCCGTGAGAGGCGATGCGTGGGCTTGTGGCGATCCGCGATCTTGTGGGGCAGGCGCCGCAATACGAGGACGAAGACGACGAGCGTCACTGTCTCGACGAGCGCCTGGGTCAGCGCGAGATCCGGAGCCCCATGGAAGCCGAACAAGGCGACCAATCCATAGCCCGTCATGCCGACGAGGAGCACCGCCGTGATGCGCTGACCCACCATCGCCGATGCAATCGCGGCACCGCACATAACGACAGCGACGACGATCTGGAGCGGGTAGTCCCACGCGACGACGCTACGTGGAATCCGGCCACCAAAGGTCACCACCGCGGCGGCCGAGAACACAAACACGAGCAAGATCATCGTGAGGTAGCCAGGCAAACCGCGCCGTTGCAGGATTCGAGTCGACTTCAGACCAACCGCGTCGACAAGGCGCACGACGGCCCAATAGCCGCGCGACGCCTCGGGCAAGCGCGGCAGCCGGGCTTGTGCACGCAGAACAGGGGTACGGAAGGCAAAGAGCGCCGCACCGAGAGCGAAGATCAGCGCCGTCACGCCGAGCGCAGGACCAATGCCGTGCCACAAGGCAAGGTGATACGTGGGCGCCTCACCGAAAGCGGAGGCGTACGGCTCAAAGACCGGACCAAGGAGCCATGGGGCAATGCCGGTGACGAGGCCAAAGAGCGCCAAAGCGCCAGGCGCAATGAAGATTGCCGGATGCGACGGCCGCATCGGTGTGGGCTCGAGCCGCGCGCGCGTCCCGAGTGCGCCAAATACAAAGCGTGCCGAGTACGCCACCGTGAGCACCGACCCCGCAATGGTGCCGATGAGGGCGATCCACGCCCAGATCGGCTGAGCCTCCATCGACTCAATGAGCGTGCTGATGACCGCTTCTTTCGCGACAAAGCCCACGAGCGGCGGGACACCGGCCATCGATGCTGCGGCAAGTATCGCGATGACGCCGAGGAGCGGGCGGGAGCGGCCGACGCCGGAGAGTTCCCGAATGTCGCGGGTACCGGTGTCGTGGTCAATGATTCCCACGACAAGGAACAGCGTGGCCTTGAACGCCGCGTGGCCGGCGAGAAGAGCCATGCCCGCGAGCGCGACATTCGGATTTCCGAACCCCAGCACGAGTGTCAAGAACCCGAGCTGGCTGACGGTGCCGTAGGCGAGGAGCAGCTTGAGGTCCGTCTGACGGAGCGAGCGCCACCCCCCAATCAGCATCGTCAGGACGCCGATAACAACGAGAGATCCACGCCAGCCAGGCATGTCAGCAAAGCCGGGCGCAAGACGAGCGACGAGGTAGATGCCGGCCTTCACCATCGCTGCGGCGTGCAGGTACGCGCTCACCGGCGTCGGCGCCGCCATGGCGGATGGGAGCCAGAAGTGGAACGGCAAGAGCGCGCTCTTGGAGATCGCACCGACGAGCATGAGCAACACCGCGGTGATGGTCAACGCGTGGTCGAGAGGGGGAGGTTCGCTCACGATCGCGGACAGCGACGTGGTGCCGGCCTGGGCGACGACGATGACAATGCCGACGAACATCGCCAAGCCACCAAATGTCGTGACCAAGAGGGCCTGCAGCGCGGCACCGCGCGATTCGCGCCGCCCAGTGAAATGACCAATGAGGAGATAGGAAAGGACGGACGTCGCTTCCCAGAAAATGAACATGACGATGATGTCGTCGCTGACCACGAGCCCAAACATCACGCCGGCGAAACTCAAGAGAAACGCGGCGAAGCGAGCAAGGCCCTTCGACATGTCGGTGAAGTACCACGTGCAGTAAATGAGCACGAGTGCGCCGACCACTGATACGACCATCGCCATGACCCACGAGAGCATGTCGAGGCGGAAGGACAAGTCGATACCGAGGTGCGGAATCCACTCATGCGATTCGGTGATCGCCTCTCCGGTGCGCACACGCTGCGCCTGCTGCGCAGTCCATACCGCCGCTGCCGCGGGTGCTGCCGCCAAGACAAGAAAGACCTTGCGCCCCATGAGCCGGGTCAACGTGGGGGTGGCGAGCGCGAGAGCGGTAAAGACAAGCAGCAGTACTGTCATAGCGCTCCTCGCGGGCCGGGACGGTGGTCAGGGCGAGTGGCTCGCCGCCGAGACGGCCGCAAGCACCCTGGCTAGGCGCTTACGAGCGAGGAGTGAGGCTCCCCGTGCACAAAGTATACGGGCCCACACGTGGGCTTTCCCTCGATTCACTGAGGGTGAACGACGAGGGTTTCACCTTCTGGGGAGCGCTCCTCAAGCCGCTGGAGCTGCGCTCGCAACGCCCGTACTTCATGGAGAAGTTGAGCGTTCTCATCACGCTCTGGCTCCACCTCTTCACCTCGAAACTTCGCCTCGATCTCATGGCGTCGGTTCATGGCCTCAACCGTGACGGCGACGAAAAGGTTGAGCGCAATGAAGGTGGTCACCACGGTGAAGCACACGAAGTACATACCCACCCACGCATGCTCTCGCGCAAGCGGGGTGACAACGTCGGCCCACCCGTCAGACACCATGACGCGAAAGAGGGAGATCGACGATGTCCACAAATCCCCAAAAGCGTCTGGGCGTTCCGGCGCAAAAAGCATCGTTGAGCTCACTGCAAACATGTAGATGATCATGATGAGCAGTGCGCCGATGCTGAGGATGCCTGGGATCGCCGCCCCCAGTGCATTGACGACCATTCGCATGGAGCGCACGGCACTGAGCAGTCGCAAGACGCGAAGGAGACGCAAGACTCGCAACACGCCCGATCCCGAACCTGAAGGGATGAGCGCGATGACAACAACGAAGAGGTCGAACAGCGACCAGCCGTCCTTGAAGAATGCGAGACCGTTGGCGTACATCCGCAGGACGATCTCCACGACGAAGACCCCAAGAATGCCGTAATTGAGGCCGTGCAGCCACGTTCCCCAGGTCTCCATGACGCCCGGATACGTCTCCGCTCCGAGGATCACGGCATTGATGACGATGAGCGCGATGATCACTCGCTGGAACAGGGCCGACTCGGTGAGTGCCTTGACGCGCGCGCGGCTCATCCATGGGGGGGTGCTGAGGGACATGCGAGCACAGTAGCGAAGGCGCGCCACCTCCGTCTCCTGCACAATGGGCCCATGGCTAACCCGCCCGTCCCCGCACCGCCCTCCCCGTCGCCTCACCGCCTTGGTGTTCATGTGGTGGACGGCGGCGTCATCGCCGCTGTATTCGCTTCGCACGCCACGAGCGTCGACCTCTGTCTCTTTGACGAATCAGGCGACGAGACCCGGGTGGCCCTCAATGGCCCTACTCACGGCGTCTGGCACGCATTTGTGCAGGGGGTGGGCCCGGGCCAACGCTATGGTTTCCGCGCGGCAGGCCCGTGGCAGCCAAAGCGTGGACACCGCTACAACCCCGCAAAACTGCTCCTCGACCCGTACGCGCGCGGCATCACGGGACAAGTGAGTGCGTCAACAGCGCCGGGAGCGTCGGTCCTGCGTTCCAACCGCGATGGCACTGACTCCTCGCCATTTGTTCCGCGTGGCGTCGTTGTCCCCGATCCCGCCGCGCCCTTCAACCATGCGAAGCCCTCCGTCCCGTGGCGCGACACCGTCATTTACGAGACTCACGTCAAGGGCTTCACCAAGCTCATGCCTGGCGTGCCGGAGGAGTTGCGCGGCACCTATGCAGGCCTCGCGCATCCCGCTGCCATCGAGTACCTCACCTCCCTGGGCGTCACAACGGTCGAGCTGCTCCCAATCCATGCATTCACCTCCGAGCCCCATCTTGAGGGCCTTGGTCTCACGAACTATTGGGGTTACTCGACACTCGGCTTCTTTGCGCCGCATGCGGATTACGCGACGAAAGACGCACAGGAGCGCGGGCCCGAGGCAGTACGCGACGAGTTCCGAGGAATGGTCGACCTTCTCCACGCGGCAGGCCTCGAGGTCGTTCTCGACGTGGTGTACAACCACACATGCGAAGGCGGCTGGGGTGACCGCGTGCTCAGCTGGAAGGGCCTCGATCACTTCACGTATTACCGCCATCAGCCGATGAACCCGCAGCACTACGACGATGTGACAGGCACGGGCAACTCGCTTGACTTTGGGCATCCGGCCGTCATCAAGATGGCGCTCGACTCGCTCCGGTACTGGGTCGATGTGATGGGCGTCGATGGCTTCCGCTTTGACCTCGCGGCGACGTTGGGCCGCACCGCAACTGGCTTTTCGACCAACCACCCATTCCTCGTTGCACTCACCACCGATCCGGTGCTGGGCGGCGCCAAGCTCATTGCAGAGCCGTGGGATATCGGTCTCGGTGGATGGCAAGTAGGCAACTTCCCCACCCCGATGTCCGAATGGAATGACCGCTTTCGCGATTACGTGCGGACGTTCTGGCTCGAGTCGGGTGCCGCGAACCCCGGCCACAGGGAACACGCCACCGCTCCCGAACTCGCCACGCGCCTCGCGGGCAGCGCTGACCTCTTCGCGCACACGGAGCCGTACGGCGTCCGCGGACCAGTCGCTTCCATCAACTTCGTCACCGCTCACGATGGCTTCACTGCTTACGATTTGACCGCTTACCAGCACAAACACAATGAGGCCAACGGCGAGGACAACCGCGACGGCACCGACAATAATCGCTCGTTCAACCATGGGGTTGAAGGGCCAACCGAGGATCCGGCGATTCAGGCGGCACGTGAGCAATCGGTGCGCAACCTCCTCGGCACGCTGCTGCTATCCGCAGGGACGCCGATGCTGCTCGGCGGTGATGAGATCGGACGTAGCCAGGGCGGCAACAACAACGCGTACTGCCAGGACAACGAGATCTCGTGGATCAGTTGGGAGCTTGCGCCGTGGCAAGAGCAGCTCCGGGACACGGTCGCGTACCTCATCGGCGTGCGCCGTCGCCACGCCGTCCTTCGGCCGACTCGCTTCTATGACGGCGTCGACACCGACCCCAGGGATGAACAATTCCGCGCGGACTCTGCGTGGTTCACGGCGCAGGGAGAGCCCGAAAACGAGGATTGGTGGGAAGACCCACATACCCGCGCGGTGCAGTTCATGCGGTCGTTGTCCGACCCCAACGAGGCCGATGCTTTGCTTATCATCAATGGCGCTGCGGACACGGTGCCAGTCACCATTCCGGACGATGACGGCGCGTACTGGCATCTCGTGTGGGATTCAACATGGCCGACGCCACAGCGGCTTACGGACGAGCTCACCCGGCCGGGCGCAACGGTCGACCTGCCAGCGATGTCGTTGCGGCTCTATATCTCCCAGCACTAGCCGCGGGTGATGACAATCGCACGGCCGGCGCGCGCGGCCCACCTTTGTTGGTCCACCAAAGGCAGGTAGGTTCAGTCCTATGGACCAGCTCCGTGTCGCGTCTGTTGGCCGCATCCCCATCGTGGGTGTATCTCCGTCACTTGAGGAAGGTCGGTGGCCGGCGAAAGCCGTCGTAGGTGAAGCGGTGCCGATCACCGCGACGATCTTTCGTGAGGGCCACGACGCCGAAGGCGCGACGGTCGTCGTCAATGCGCCCGATGGTCGCGAACACGTCATCCCGATGCCGCAAGACGACTGGGGAAACTCGCGCTACCGCGCTGTCTTTATCCCCCAGGTAGAGGGCCTCCACTCATTCCGGGTCGAGGCGTGGTCAGACCCGGTGGGCACGTGGGCGCATGCGGCCGAAGTGAAGATCCACGCCGGGGTCGACGTTCAATTGATGCTCGACGAAGGCGTGGCCGTCCTCAGCCGTGCACTCAAGGAAGTGCGCCGCCCCACCGCCGCTAAGAAGCTGCTCGACGCGGCAATCACAACGCTAGCGTCGGCCACCGGTAAACCCGAAGCTCGCTTTCACGACGCGATGTCCGATGAGGTTCGCGCCGTGCTCCACGAAGCGCCACTGCGCGACTGGGTCACCACGTCCCGCGAGTACCCCCTGCTTGTCCAACGCGAAAAGGCGCTCGTCAGCGCCTGGTACGAGATCTTTCCCCGGTCTGAGGGCGCAAAGCTGGTGAAGAAGACCGGCGAGTGGAAGTCCGGCACCTTCACGACGGCGGCGAAGCGGCTACCCGGCATTGCTGAGATGGGGTTTGACGTCGTCTATCTGACGCCGATCCATCCGATCGGCGCTACGCACCGCAAGGGCCGCAACAACGCGCTCACAGCCGAGCCGAGCGACCCCGGTAGCCCCTATGCAATTGGCGCGGCCGAAGGCGGCCACGACGCGATTCACCCTGACCTTGGCACGTGGCGCACCTTCACCTCATTTGTCTCGAAGGCCCGCAGCCTCGGCATGGAGGTGGCACTCGACCTCGCCCTCCAGTGCTCCCCGGATCACCCATGGGTCGCCGAGCATCCTGAATGGTTCTCGACCCGTCTTGACGGCACGATCGCATACGCCGAGAACCCGCCAAAGAAGTACCAGGACATCTACCCGCTCAACTTCGATAACGACCCTGAGGGTATTTACAAGGCTATTCGCGATGTCCTTGAGGTGTGGATTCGCGCAGGCGTCACTCTCTTCCGTGTGGACAACCCGCACACGAAGCCCCTCACCTTTTGGGAACGCCTGCTTGGTGAGATCGCCGAGGAGCACCCCGATGTGATCTTCCTGTCCGAAGCGTTTACGCGTCCCGCGATGATGCACACGCTCGCCAAAATTGGCTTCCACCAGAGCTACACGTACTTCACGTGGCGTCAGAGCGCAGAAGAGATGGGCGAGTACCTCGAAGAAGTCTCCGGCGACTCCTCCTTCTACATGCGACCCAATTTCTGGCCCACCACGCATGACATCCTCACTCCGGACATGCAACGTGGCGGCGCGCCGTACTGGAAGATGCGCGCCGCGCTCGCCGCAACCGCCTCCCCTTCGTACGGCATTTACACCGGCTACGAGTTCATCGAGTCGGTGCCACGGCCGGGAGTCGAAGAGCAGATCGACAACGAGAAGTACGAGTTCAAGCCGCGCGACTGGGCTCGCGCTGACGACCAGGGCATGGTGACCCTACTTACCGCCCTCAACGCCCTGCGTAACGAGCACATCGCGCTGCGTCGCCTGCGTGGACTGACCGTCCATCGCACGACGAACCCCAATGTGCTGTGCTTTACCAAGCACGTGCCAGCAACAGAAAACCCGTCAGGGAAGACCGATACGGTGATCGTGGTTGCTTCCTTCGATCCTCATTACGTTAACGATGCGGTCATCACGCTCGACATGTTGGCAATAGAGCGAGAAGACGGGGAGCGGCTCCGTGTGCACGACGCGATCTCGGGAGAGGACTACACGTGGGAACGAGAGTTCTTTGTCAGGTTGGATCCAGCGCGCACACTCGTCCACGTGGCGGTGGTGCGGTCATGACGACGATCGGGGTGTCCTATGGCGCGTGAACTGAGCGCTGCCGTGATCGCCGATATCGTCGGCGGCACGCACCACGAACCCCACGCCATTCTCGGCCCCCACATTGAAGACGACGCCGTCGTGATTCGGGTGCTGCGGCCCTTGGCGAAGACGGTCGAGATCGAGACTCTCGACGGCACGTTCACTGCGGCCCACGTCGACGGCGGCCTGTGGCAAGCCATCATCCCCGGCAACGAGGTGCCCGACTACCGCGTCCATGTCGCGTACGACGACGCCGCTTACGTCACAGACGACCCCTACCGCTTCTTGCCGACGCTCGGCGAACTCGATCTACATCTCATCCGTGAGGGTCGCCACGAGAGGCTGTGGGAGGCACTTGGTGCGCACGTACGCTCCTTCCCGTCGGTCTTGGGAGAGGTCCACGGAACGTCCTTTTCCGTGTGGGCACCCAACGCCCGGGCGGTGCGGGTCATCGGCAGTTTCAACCATTGGCAAGGACGCGAGCACGCGATGCGCTCGCTCGGTTCGTCCGGAGTGTGGGAGCTCTTCATTCCCGGCATCGGCGATGGTGCCACGTACAAGTACGAGATCTTGGGCAAGGACGGTCACTGGAAGCAGCAGGCCGATCCCATGGCGCGGCGCACCGAGGTGCCGCCGCACACCGCCTCGATCGTGACCGAGTCCACCTATGAATGGGGCGACGACGCCTGGCTCGAGGCGCGAGCTAGGCGTTCGGCGCACGACACCGCAATGTCGGTATACGAAGTACACCTCGCGTCATGGACTCAAGGGCTCGGCTACCGCGAACTCGCGGAGCGCCTCATTCCATACGTGAAGGAACTCGGCTTCACACATCTCGAGTTGATGCCGGTAATGGAGCATCCCTTTGGTGGGTCATGGGGTTATCAGGTCACGTCGTACTACGCACCGACTGCCCGTTTTGGCGACCCCGATGACCTGAAGTACTTCATCGACGCCGCCCACAAGGCGGGTCTCGGCATCATTCTCGACTGGGTGCCCGGACACTTCCCGAAGGACGAGTGGGCGCTCGGTCGCTTCGACGGCACGCCCCTATACGAGCACCCAGATCCGTTGCGTGGAGAACAGCCCGATTGGGGCACGTTCATCTTTGACTATGGTCGCCCCGAAGTGCGCAACTTCTTGGTCGCAAACGCACTGTATTGGCTCCAGGAGTATCACGCGGATGGTCTCCGTGTTGATGCCGTCGCCTCGATGCTTTACCTCGACTACTCGCGCGAGGCGGGCCAATGGCGGCCCAACATTCACGGTGGACGAGAGAACCTCGACGCGATTGCGTTCCTTCAGGAAACCAACGCAGTGGCGTATCGAAATGTCCCGGGCGTCGTCATGATCGCCGAAGAGTCAACTGCGTGGCCGGGTGTCACGGCACCCACCGACGCTGGGGGGCTGGGCTTCGGCCTCAAGTGGAACATGGGTTGGATGAACGACACGTTGCGATATGTGTCGGAAGAGCCGATCCACCGCTCCTACCACCACCACACCGTGACGTTCTCTCTCATGTACGCCTTCTCCGAGCACTTCATGCTCCCGCTTTCGCACGACGAGGTTGTCCATGGCAAGGGCTCGCTGTACGGCCGCATGCCGGGCGACCACTGGCAACGCATCGCCGGTTTGCGCGCGCTCTACGCGTATCAATGGGCGCACCCGGGCAAGAAGTTGCTCTTCATGGGCGGCGAGTTTGGCCAGGTCGCGGAATGGTCCGAAGGCAGGTCCCTTGACTGGTGGCACACCGAGGACGCGCTTCACGACGGCCTACGGCGGCTCGTACGCGATCTCAATCACGTTTACACCGAGTGCCCCGCCCTGTGGCAGCGCGACAATGATGCCGACGCTTTCCGTTGGATTGACGCCGACGACGCGGCTCACAACACGTTGTCGTTCGTTCGTTACGACTCGCACGGCGAACCAGTTGTTGTTGCCGTCAACTTCGCAGGCGTGCCGCACGAGGGATATCGCCTCGCGTTCCCGCATCCAGGCACGTGGGACGAGGTGCTCAACACTGACGCAACCGTCTACGGCGGCTCGGGCGTTGGCAACCTCGGCCGTGTCGAAGCGACGCGACATCCTGCAAAGGGATTTGAAGCGTCGGCCCAGGTGAGACTCCCGCCGCTCGGTGCCGTCTTCTTCCGCCCCGCCGCCGAACCTGCCTAATACAGCAGGCTGGCGAGGCGCTGACGTGCACTGACGACGCGTGCGTCAGTGGGACCGATGACCTCGAACAACTCGATGAGGCGCTGGCGCACCGGCTCGCGCTCGTCCGACGCGAGCCGCGCAATGAGGTCAAGCAACCGATCAAATGCGTCCGCTACCGCGCCACCCAACACATCGAGGTCCGCGACGGCCATCTGCGCCGCCGCGTCGTCCGGGCGGTCCGCCGCTGCGGTGCGGATCACTCCTGGCTCGGCGCCCCGTTGACGCGCCAAGAGGGCGACCTGCGCACGTCCCGCTTTCGCCTCGGCATCCCGCGGGTTCTCTTTGAGCGCCTTGTCATAGGCCGCAATCGCGGCGTCAAAGTCATCCCGATCGATGGCGTCAATGGCTTCCTGATGCAATGGCGGCAACGGCGCTTCCGGTGGGTCAGCCGGCCCGGCCTCGGCAGCGACCGGCATCGCCATCCCTGCTTGCCTGGCCACGTCAACCACTTGGCCGATGACGTCGCGCAGCTGCTCGTCGTCGGGCGCACCCTGGAAGAGGGGTGCAGGACGTCCACCGAGAATCGCAAGCATGGCCGGGACAGCGTTCACCTGGAAGGCCTGCGCAAGCTGCGGCTGCGTTTCCACATCGACAGTTGCAAACGTCACCGCGTCGCCGTATTCGCCAAGAATCGTCGCAACGCGCGTCTCCAGCTCCGCGCACTGAGGGGCACGCACCGAACACAGCAACACAAATACTGGCTTCGACACCGAGCTTTGGATGATCTCATTAGCGTTCGCCTCAGTGAGTTCAACCGTGTTGCCGGGCGCTTGCGCACGACGCTGTGATGCCTCCTTCGCCGCCGATAGCGCTGCAAGATCCACTGCTCCACTGAATGGGACGCTCGTCATCGCGGGTGACCTCCTAGCGATTGGCTCATTCGGGCTTGACCGACACCAAGTGGTGCTCGGCGGCAACGACACCGGGCAGTTGACCCTTGCCAGGCGCCGGCACTGACAACACCACAAGATCGCGGTACGTGTACGTCACCTTGGTGCTGAGCGAACCTTCCAGCAGTGGCGCGTCATGAGCTGAAAGCGACAGTGTCGCTCCGCTGACCGAGAATGAGGAGGTGATCAACACCGGCGCGATCACGAGAGCACCGCCATCGCCCGTCGACAACACAAACGTGTTGGCGAGGTCGGGTTGCACCGTGTCAACGTACGCACCGCCGGCTTGCGAGGCGGCCGAAGCGAGCGACTCACGTGCAGTAAACAACTGCTGGGCGTACGTGTCGGGTGCAAACTCTGCGGAACCCTCGCTGTCAGGGCCTTGACGCAAGTACTCAAGGTAACCCTCGAGCGCTGCGCGCGGAGACGGGTCAACACCTGACTCCCCCAGCGGTAACTGCGTCGCACCATCAACGTCACCTGGCATCGCCGGTACCGTGGCGCCCGGAATCATGTGCGCCCAACCGCGGAGTTCGTACGGGGTGCTCACGTCCTCCTGAACCCACACGTAGATGACGGGAGTGAGGTTATCCTCCGGCGCCGCCGATACTGCGGCAAGAACGCGCGGCCACGTGGTCGCGTTCGATACGTAAAGGCGCTGCATCGAACTTGGCAGGGATGAGGGGGTTTCCTCTGCGACGGCGGCCGACACCTTGTACTCGGCCGTGCGCACGAGTGCCGCGTCGCCACCAATACGCGGGGCGAGCAACGTTGCGTCGCCGGCGCGGTCTGCCTTGGCAAGTGTGGCAAAGGTCTCCTCGACAATCGCCTCCGCCATTGACTCATCGAGTGCGGCACGGGCCGCTGCGGTCGGGGTGGTCTCCACCTCGGGCGGTTCGGCAGCGCAACCAGCGAGCGCCAACGCAGCAGCGATGCCAGCAATCATGACGCGCTTCACGATTCACCTCCCGTGGGCCGTGAGGAGTCGACGGTCGGCACCGTCCCTGTATCCGTCTCGTCAAGTAGCACCTCAGGCAGGGTCGACCCCGCAAGGCGCCGTTCGCGTCGCGAGCCCGGACGCGGCGGGTGTGCCGCAACACCTGAGCGTGATCGCTGCCACGTCTCAACTCGTGCCTGAACCGGGCGGATATCGATGAGAGCGGACAATGCCGCGACGACACCGAGCAGCGCAAGCGCACCGCCCACCCACATCATCGGGCTAATCCACTCATCGTTCACATCGCGAATCGCATAGAACTCAACCGACTCAAGGTTGTCGCCTGTCTCATCGAAAACGACAAGCGTCTCTCCTGCCGCCACCGTGGCCCCCGTCACGACCACGCGCGACTCGCCCCGCCACGAGTGGCGCCACAGGTCCGTCGAGCCGTAGTCGTACAACTCCTCTGCCGCGTCGGCCGCCTCTTCCGTTGAAGCGTCCGCTGCCGCAGCGTCGTCCGTTGCGGCGTCGTCTGCTGGCGCGTCGGCCGACGCGGTGGCATCGGAGCTCGGGCTCGGGCTCGGCGAAACCGAAGGCGTGGTGATGCGTGTCCCGGTGCGCGTGGACAGCTCGTCCCAGTCCACATATCCGAGTACGTACGTCGCAGAATGGCGCTTGAGCCACGCGTCGGCGTCAACGGGCCGCGCTGTGTTGGCGTCGAGCGCGCCGGAACCGTTGATGGCAATCCTCTCGATTCCAGGCAGTGCGAGGACCTCAGGACCAAGCACCACAACGGGAGTGTCAAGGCTCTGCTGGGTGACCACCTCACGGTCGTCGCGAACCGCATTTGCGATCAAACCCGTGAGAAACATCACCAGGCCCAACACACCCGCGATGATCGCTGTGGTGCGCAATGTCACGTCATTTCCTCCGAATCGTCGGCGTACAGTCTAGGAGACAACGCGCAAGAGCCCCCAGTTGTGGCTTTGTATGCGTGCGCGCGCACGGCTAATGTTGTGTGGCTGAGGTCCAGCGATGAGGAGAACCGATGGCCGACGAGAACCTGCCCTTCCCTGTCGCGATGCGCGGCTACGACCGCGATGCGGTCTCAGCTCATCTGATGAGGCTTGAGGAATCTCTCGCAGCCGCGCAACAGGAAGCCGAGCAGGCGCGTACCGAGGCCGCACAGGCGAATCAGCGCCTTGATGAACTTCAGAAGAACGCCGCCGAGTCCGACCAGCCCACGTACAAGGGTCTCGGCGCGCGCGTTGAGCACCTCCTGCGCTCCGCTGAGGAGCAGTCCGCCGATGTCGTGAACCGTGCGAACACGCACGCGCAGGACACAATCGCACGCGCCAATGTTGCCGCCCAGCAATTGCGAGCGCGTGCAGACAACGAAGTGTCTGAGATCCTCACGCAGAGCCGCCGCGAGGCAGAGGAAATTAAGACTGCAGCTGAGGCTGCGGCGCTCCTCACCCGCGAGGCGTCCGAGCGTCAGGCCCAGGAACTCGTCGCGAAGGCTACTCGCGAGGCGGAGCGCATCTCCGCCCAAATCGACGCGGAAGTTGCGGAGAAGCGCACAGGCGCTGAACGTGAGGCCCACACGCTGCGCGCCACCGTTGAGCGTGAAGTCACCGAGCTGCGAGTCTCCGCACAGCGCGAAGCGACCGAACTTGTCGACACCGCCCGCGGTGAGGCGGAGCGCACCGTTGCTGCCGCCAACGTAGAGGCGCAGCGTCTCCAGGCTGAAGCCGAGCAAGCGCTCGCGGCGGCCCGCGGCGAGGCTGACCGACTTGAGCGTGAGGCTGCCGAGAAACGTGAGGTTGCTCGGTCTGAGGCTGAGGCGATCGTTGAGAAGGCTCAGGACCAGGCGACCGCACTGCAGCGTGAGGCTGCGGCGATTCGAGCCGACGCTGACAAGCAGGCCGCCACGACGATCTCCGCGGCTCGTCGCGAGGCCGAGGCTTTGCGTGCCGAGACCGAGCGCGCAGCGACGGAGCGGACCGCCGAGGCCGACCGTTACGCGGCGGCGAAGGTCGCGGAGGCGGACGAGTACGCGGACACGACGGCCAAGGAAGCCGACCAGTACCACGCGGCGAAGGTCGCCGAGGCAGATGCCTACGCGGACACGACCGCCAAGGAAGCCGACCGTTACCACGCTGGCAAGACTGCCGAAGCGGACCAGTACCTCGCAGCGCGTACAACTGAGGCAGACCAGTACCACGCCTCCACCATTGCGGATGCTGATCAGTACGACAGTGACACGCGCGCCGCAGCCGACCACTACGCGACTCAGACGCGTCAACGCGCCGACAACGACACGGCAGATTTGCGCAAGCGCGCCCAAACCGACGTTGCAGCCCTGCGTGCCCAGGTGACCGCCGAGCTTAAGGCACTGCGCGAGCAATCCGAGGCCGAGGCACAGAACACGACCTCGACCGCTCAGGCAGAGGCGACAGCACTGCTGGACAAGGCAAATTCGGAGGCCGAACGCCTGCGCCATGAGGCGCACGCCGAGGCCGAGGCAGCGAGCGAAGAGGCGCGCCGCACTCGCGAGGACCTGCAGATCGAGATCGCGCAGCGGCGTGAAGCCGCCGAACGTGAGCTCACGGATCGCCACGCGGCCGTCAAGGCCGAGACCGAGGCGATGGTTGCGGACGCGAAGGCCCGTGCAAACGAAGCCGAGGCTCAACTGGCCGAGGCGCTCGAGCGCGCCGAGCAAGCGCGCCGCGATGCCGAAGAGCACGCACGCACGCTGCTCAGCAACGCGCGCCACAATGCGGACGACATCGTGTCCGGAGCGCGCGAGCACGCCGAAACGATCATTTCCGAGGCCGTTACGGACGCCGAGCGCGAGCGCGCACTGGCGAACAATGAAGTGGCGGAACTCAACCAGCAACGCGAGTCGATCACCGCATACCTCGACGAACTGCGCACGTTGCTCGCCGCTGACCCTGTCCAGAACCTTGCTGCGGCGTCCAAGCTCGCCAAGGCGCAAGCGGACAAGGACGCCAAGCGCGCGGACGAAGCCGAGTAGCATCCATGGATCGTCGTGCGGAGGACGCCTTCGAGCTCGCTGCACGGCTTGAACGACGCCGTCAAGGTGAAAGCGCGCAAGCCGCGGTGCTGATCCGCGAGTTCGCCGCTACCGCTACAGCAACCGGCATTGAGCCTGAACGCCTTTATGCACGCGGCTACACCGGGACCGCGCGCTACAAGACCAACGTGGTCGGCTGGTACATCAAGCGTGATCGCAGCATCGGGGTCAGTACGGACGGGCTGTTTTACTTGCTCCATGCGCCTGGATCGCTCGCCGCGCGATTCACGGGCGTCGACTTGGAGCCTGCCGATCCGCCGCTAGAACTTGGTCGCGGAGCACGCGACGGCGAGTCAATCCCGCTCACCGAGGCGCTCGCCATCCGCCTCGAGGCCGGAAACGCGTACTAGCGCGAGCGCTTAGCGCGCGGCACGCGCGAGCACAGCAACCTGCTCGGCCACCGCGGCGGGAGCTTCGAGACCAACCAAGTGGCCGATGCCCGGCAACGTCACTACCTCGGTCTCGAGAGCCTGAGCCATCGCATCGGCGTCGGCCGCACTCGTAATCGCATCATCCTCACCGCGCATCACGAACGCCGGCGCACTCGCGTTCTCGAGAATGCTGAGCCGTGGCAAACGCGCGGCCATCGCTCGCTGGCCCCACGCGATCCCGACGCCCTTCTGTCGCGCCACATTCGCGCGCACCGACGCCAGCAGGTCCGCCTTGGCGGCACTTGCCTCACTGATGAGACCGCGCGCGTGGCTGTCGGCGTCATCGATGCCGTCCTCAGCCTCGGCATCGCGTGCGGCTTGCTCGCGACGCGCGCTCGCCTCCGCCGTATCCGCACTCGCCCGAGTGCCGAGCAAACCCACCCCAGCAACGGCGTCGGGGTGGCGATCGAGGACCGCCATCGCGACATAGCCTCCCATCGAGCAGCCCACCCACAACGCCGTTGACCACCCAGTGACGTCGCGCATCGCCATGACCGCCGCATCCGCAATGAGCTCGAGTGATGGCGGCTCGTCCGTTGCGGGCATGTCCCCGATGCCGGGCGGGTCAAACGTGATGATGTCACCGACCGGGACGTCGGCCTCGTCAAGCGCGGCGAGCAGCGGTTCCCACTGCTCTTTGTCGAGCGGAAAGGCGTTGAGCAGGACCAGCGGTACGCGATGCGATCGAGTCATGGGTTATCTCCCTGCGCCACCATTGCCTCATTGACGTGCGTGGGCAGCGGTCCCGTTCCCGGCGCCACCACGTTCACTACTTCATCGAGCACGAGCCGGACGTACTTCTCCCCCACCCACAAATGCTTCGCGCCTTCGACCGGGATGAGCCGAGCACTTGGCAAGGGCCGGAAACGTTCGACCGCCTGCGGAGGTTGGAGGAAATCGTCAAGTTCAGGGATGAGGACCGTTACGGGTTTTCCCGACCGTTCCCACGATTCAAGGTCCTGCGGCAGTGCCCGATGCAGCGGTGGGGACAGCAAGATCGCGCCTTCCACGTCGAGGTCCGCGCCGTACATGAGCGCCAGTTCCGTCCCGAAACTCCACCCAAGTAGCCACCTGCCAGGCAGTCCCCGGGCGACGGCAAAATCCACGGCAGCCCGAACGTCGGCCGCCTCTCCCACACCCTCATCAAATGCACCATCGGAGGTCCCCCGCGCCGACGATGTGCCGCGCGTATTGAAACGCAACACCGCGATCCCGGCGAGCGCAGGCAGACGCCAGGAAGCCTTACGAAGGACATGGGAATCCATGAACCCACCGTGGGTGGGAAGCGGGTGCAGGGTGATGAGCGTGGCGACGACGGGCCCGGCTGCGGGCGTGGCGAGTTCACCGACAAGAGTGAGACCGTCCTCCGTGCGAAGCTCGATGTCTTCGCGACGCGCCGGAAGCACCGTCATCGAGCCGATTTCGACCTCAGCCACGCACCCTCCCATAGTTGGTCCAGCATCCCCGATGCCAATGTCGGCGCGACTCTGCCGCAACCTGCTCGCCAAGGATTGACTCTGCGGGCCAAGCGACGATGTGCTGGACGTCGCCAGCGATGACACCACCGCAGCCCGGGCACGTGTACGTCTTATCGGTGGGGCGAGGAATGGCGACCCAATAATCTTCGCCACGCGGCCCTGGCTCTCGCCACGCGCCCATGGAGCCGCGCAGACGCTCAACGTCGAGTTCGGGGTGGGGTTGCCCGTATGGGCGCTTTGACGAGCGGCGCTTTGAGGGCATGTGTCGAGTCTACGAAGTCTGGTGAGCTCGCGAGACCTGGGCGCGTCCGGCGTCCGCACAAAAAGGTGCCGGCGCCGCGCCCGAGGGGGGGAAGGGC
The DNA here is from genome assembly GCA_023442845.1 of Actinomycetes bacterium. Classification (GTDB taxonomy): domain Bacteria; phylum Actinomycetota; class Actinomycetes; order Actinomycetales; family Demequinaceae; genus Demequina. The sequence goes on from JAEZXC010000017.1 coordinate 25,934, forward strand.
GCGGCGCCGGACGATTAGTAGGAGCGCGGAGGCGTCTCCACCAAGGACTCTACATCTGTCACCGGCACGAGCGCGCGACGAGAAATCATCTCGCGGTACCAGTAAGCGGAGTCCTTCCACGTCCGTTGCTGCGAGTCATAATCAACCCGGATCATGCCAAACCGCTTCGTGTAGCCGTAGCCCCACTCGAAGTTGTCCATAAGGCTCCACGCCATGTAGCCGCGAATATCTGCGCCCTCGTCCATGGCGCGCCGTACAGCGTCAAGGTGGTCATGAAGGTACGTGTAGCGGTCCTCGTCGCGGATACGACCGTCTTCGCTCAACTCGTCGGGCCACGAGGCGCCGTTCTCCGTCACGATGATCGGCAACCCAAAGTCACGGTGGATGCGTAGCAGGTGTGCGTGGAAGCCGCTCGGGTCGACGTTCCAGCCCATCGTGGTGCGCTTGCCGATGAGCGGCATGAACTCAACGTCATCGGCACCTGGCCAGCAGCTGTACTTCGTTGACTTGTGACCGTCTTCGCCGGTGAGCGAGCGCGGCCCATCGTTAAAGCGCACCATGTGCGACGAGTAATAGTTGACGCCCACCACATCGAGGCGACCCTTGATCTGCTCGAGGTCACCGTCGTGGATGAAGGACCAGTCAGTGAGGCTCGACGTAAATGCGAGCAACTCCGGCGGGTACTCGCCCTGCGTCAGCGGGTCGATGAAGATGCGGTTCGCGAGGATGTCGATCTTGTTCGCGGCCTCGATGTCACGCGGGTCCGCGATGTTCCATGGCCGCGGCAGGTGAGAGTTCAGCACGATGCTGACCTGGGCGTCGGGGTGAACCTCCTTGATCGCGTCGTAGGCAAGGCCATGCGCGAGGTTGAGGTGGTGGGCGGCGGCAAGTGACGCGGCTGGTTCGGATCGACCTGGTGCGTGAGCGCCGGAGGAGTAACCGAGGAACGCCGGGCACCACGGCTCATTAAACGTGGTCCAGTGAATCGCACGGCCCTTGAAGGCCTCGACAGTGCGGCGTGCGTAGTCAACGAAGCGGTCGACTGTGGCCCGAACGGGCCATCCGCCCTGATCCTCCAACGTCTGCGGCAAGTCCCAGTGGTACAGCGTAACGAGGGGCGTAATGCCGTGGCGCTCAAGCTCGTCAAAAATGCGCTCGTAGAAGGCAACGCCCTCCGGGTTCAGCTCTCCCTCACCGGTGGGTTGTAGGCGTGGCCACGCGAGCGAGAAGCGGTACGCCGTGAGTCCAATCTCAGCCATGGCGGCAATGTCATCGACATACCGGTGGTAGTGATCACATGCGACGTCGCCGGTATCACCGTTGACGGTGCGGCCCGGGGTGTGGGCGAACGTGTCCCACACGCTTGGCAGACGACCGCCCTCAGAGACGGCGCCTTCGATCTGGTACGACGCCGTTGAGGCGCCAAAAAGGAAGTCTTCGGGGAACGTTGCAGAGGACATGATTCGAGTGTAGCCGAAACGTTTCGATTTGCTGAGCCCGCTGGGCTCGGAGAGAGCGGCTGTGGCTGCGGTTACGCCTGTGCGCCTCCCCTCCCCCTCCCCCTCCTAGCAGGGCGTAATGGTCGAAAACCCACACAAAATCAACCCGTACGCCCTTCCAGGATGAAGAGAGCGTAGCGATGGGTGAAGAGAGCGCAGTGCGGGTGGGGTGAAAGGTGTGCGGAAGCGGTGTGGGGGCGGTCGTCAGAAGAGACGGGAGCCGGTGTTATCGACGCCTTTCATCGCGTCGTAGTCGAGCACGAGGCAACGAATGCCGCGGTCCTCAGCAAGAACGCGCGCTTGAGGTTTGATCTCTTGCGCCGCGAATACTCCCTCGACCGGGGCAAGGAGCGGATCCCGATTAAGAAGTTCGAGGTAGCGCGTCAGCTGCTCAACCCCGTCGATATCGCCACGCCGCTTGATCTCCACGGCAACGGCCTTGCCCGCGGCCGTCCGCGCGAGGATGTCGACGGGCCCAATCGCGGTCGGGAACTCGCGTCGTACAAGGGTTGCCCCCGCGCCAATGAGCGCAATCTGCTCAGCAAGCAGTTCTTGGAGGTGCGCCTCGACACCATCCTTGACAAGCCCGGGGTCTACACCCAGCTCGTGTTCGGTGTCCGCGTGGATCTCGAAAAGGTCGATCTCGAGCCGGTCGTCTGACTTGTCATGCTGGACAACCCACCGCTCCACGACAGGTTCGGCACCATCATCGACATCCACGATCACCCGTAGCGTGCACGGTGGGCTCATCCAGTTGAGCGGCTTGTAGGACCCGCCGTCCGAGTGCAGCAGCACGGAGCCGTCGGCCTTCACCATGATCGCGCGCGTCGCCATCGGCAAGTGAGCGTTGAGCCGCCCCGTATAGCGAGCAGCACATCGCGCTATGACGACGCGCACGGCGTGCCCTACGCGTCCGCGGCGGGCTCCGCCACCGGCTCGGCCACGATCGTCACCACGTCGTGGTCGAACGAAATGAAGCCGCCGGAGATTGCTACGAGCCTCTCCTCGCCGTCGGTCTGCTTGACCTTCACCGTCCCTGGGCCGAGCACCGACAGAATCGGCTCGTGCCCAGGGAGCAGACCGATCGAGCCCTCGATGGCGGGCGCGCTGATGAAGGAAGCGTCTCCCTCCCACAACACCCGGTCGGGGGCAACGATGTCGACGGTAAGCGCCATGGCTTAGCCAATCTCCTTCTGGATGCGCGCCCAGTTCTTCTCGAGGTCCTCAAGACCGCCGATGTTGAAGAACGCCTGCTCGGCAATGTGATCGAACTCGCCCTCGGTGATACCGCGGAAGGCCTTGATGGTCTCCTCGAGAGGAACCGTCGAGCCAGCAACACCGGTGAACTGCGTCGCCATGTACGTGTTCTGCGACAAGAACTGCTGGATCTTGCGCGCACGAGCGACGATGATCTTGTCCTCTTCGGACAGCTCGTCGACACCGAGAATCGCAATGATGTCCTGGAGTTCCTTGTTGCGCTGCAAGATCGACTTCACCGAGTTGGCGGTGTCGTAGTGCTCCTGGCCCACGTAGCGCGGGTCGAGGATGCGCGACGTCGACGCGAGCGGGTCCACAGCGGGGTACAGACCACGCGAGGCGATCTCACGGCTCAGCTCGGTCGTCGCGTCGAGGTGCGCAAACGTCGTTGCCGGGGCGGGGTCGGTGTAGTCGTCCGCTGGCACGTAAATGGCCTGCAAGGACGTGATCGAGTGACCACGCGTCGACGTAATGCGCTCCTGAAGCTGTCCCATTTCGTCGGCCAGGTTGGGCTGGTAACCCACGGCAGACGGCATGCGACCGAGAAGCGTCGACACCTCAGAACCGGCCTGCGTGAAGCGGAAGATGTTGTCGATGAACAGCAGCACGTCCTGCTTCTGCACGTCGCGGAAGTACTCCGCCATCGTGAGCGCCGACAGCGCAACGCGCAGACGCGTGCCCGGCGGCTCGTCCATCTGACCGAAGACGAGTGCAGTCTGGTTAATAACGCCAGACTCAGTCATCTCAGCGATGAGGTCATTACCTTCACGGGTACGCTCACCGACACCCGCGAACACCGACACACCGTTGTGGTTGTTAGCGACGCGGTAGATCATCTCCTGGATGAGCACGGTCTTGCCGACGCCGGCGCCACCGAACAGGCCGATCTTGCCACCTTGCACGTACGGCGTGAGGAGGTCGATAACCTTGATGCCCGTCTCGAACATCTGCGTCTTCGACTCGAGTTGGTCGAAGGCGGGGGGCTTGCGGTGGATCGGCCACGTCTCGGTGACCTCGATCTTCTCGCCTTCCTTGGCGTTGAGGACCTCACCGGTCACGTTGAAGACGTGACCCTTGGTGACGTCACCAACGGGGACGGAGATCGGGTTGCCGGTGTCGGTCACCTTGGTGCCACGGACGAGGCCGTCGGTGGGCTTCAACGCAATGGCGCGCACCATGTTGTCGCCGAGGTGCTGCGCCACCTCAAGCGTCATGTGAAGCACGCCTTCGGACTCACCCTGAGCGCTGAGGTCAATGTCAACGGTGAGGGCGTTGTAGATGTCAGGAAGCGCGTCTGCCGGGAACTCAATGTCGACGACCGGGCCGATGACGCGGGCCACGCGGCCGTATGCGGCCTCGTTCTCGGCCGCGGCGGTCTTCTTCGCGGTCTTGGCGGTGGGGCTCATGTCTCTCTCTTCCCGTTACGAGGCCGCGAGCGCATCCGCGCCCGAGACGATCTCGCTGATTTCCTGGGTGATCTCGGCCTGGCGCGCCGAGTTGGCGAGCCGGGTGTATTGACGAACGATGTCTTCGGCGTTGGACACCGCGGTGTTCATCGCCGACTGACGGTTAGCAAGTTCCGATGCCGCGGCCTGCAGCATGCAGCTGTGAATACGCGACTGGATGTAGCGCGGCAAGAGCGCATCGAGCACTTCTTCCGCGTTGGGCTCGAAGTAGTAGAGCGGTTCGACGTCCTCTGTTGGCTCCGCAACTCCCTCGACGATTTCGAGCGGCAGCATGCGCACCACACGTGGCTCCTGGCTCACCATCGACTTGAAGTGCGTGTAGACCACGTGGATCTCACTCACACCACCCTCGTCGGCGGGAGCCAAGAAGGCCGTGAGAAGAGCCTTGGCGATTTCCGTTGCGACTTCGTGGCTCGGAGCGTCCGAGTCCCCTACCCACGAACCAGCGAGTTCGCGCTTACGGAAGTTGAAGTACGACACACCTCGGCGTCCACTCGCATACTGCACGACGTCCTTGCCTTCGCGTGTGAGTCGCTCGCGCAAGCGCTCGGACTCACGAATCGCGTTAGCTGAGTAGGCGCCCGCCATGCCGCGGTCGGCGGTGATGACAAGAACCGCAACCCGGTTGGTATCGGTGCGCTCGCTCGTGAGCGGGTGCTCAACGTCCGAGTGCGCCGCCACTGCCGAAATCGCCCGCGTGATGGCGCGCGCATATGGCGCCGCCGCTGCGACGCGCTCGCGTGCCTTTCCAATGCGCGACGCCGCGATCAACTCCATCGCCCTGAAGATCTTCTTCAGCGACTGAGTTGAGCGGATTCGCGCCTTGTAAACGCGCTGCTGACCAGCCATGGGTTACTTCTTCTTCTTTGCGACGATCTGCTCTTGCTCGACCTGTGCCTCGCCGCCGCCCGCAATCGTGGCGTCGGTTGTGAGTTCCGCATTCTCAGACTCGAGGAACGTGGTCACGAATGAGTCCACAGCCTCGTGAAGCTCCGCCTCGTCCTCGTCCGAGAGCTTGCCGGTGCCAGCGATGTGCTCGAGCACGCGGGTCGACTGACGCAGGTGATCGATGAGCTCGCGCTCAAAGCGAAGCACATCGCTCAAGGCGATCTTGTCGAGCTTGCCCTTGGTTCCTGCCCAGATCGACACAACCTGCTCCTCCACCGGGTACGGGGAGTACTGGGGCTGCTTGAGAAGCTCCATAAGGCGCGCACCACGCGTCAACTGCTGACGCGACGCTGCATCGAGGTCGGAGGCGAACATCGCGAACGCCTCGAGCGAGCGGTACTGGGCGAGGTCAATCTTCAACGTTCCCGAGACCTGCTTCATTGCCTTGACCTGCGCGGATCCACCAACACGCGACACGGAGATACCGACGTCAATCGCGGGGCGCTGGTTGGCGTTGAAGAGGTCCGACTGCAAGAAGATCTGGCCATCGGTAATCGAGATGACGTTGGTCGGGATGTACGCCGATACGTCGTTGGCCTTGGTCTCAATGACGGGCAGACCGGTCATCGAGCCAGCGCCCATCTCGTCGGAGAGCTTGGCACAACGCTCGAGAAGGCGGCTGTGCAAGTAGAAGACGTCGCCGGGGTATGCCTCACGGCCCGGGGGACGCCGCAGGAGCAGGGACACAGCGCGGTACGCCTCGGCCTGCTTCGACAAGTCGTCAAAGATGATGAGGACGTGCTTGCCGCCGTACATCCAGTGCTGGCCGATCGCCGAGCCGGTGTAGGG
>JAEZXC010000053.1 GCA_023442845.1 Actinomycetes bacterium
TCGATGCCGGTTGCGGGCGCACTCCTCGGTGCGTATGCGCTCGGACTCGCAGTGTGGATCGGCCTGCCATTTGCGCGCGTTGCTGTCGCCAAGGGAATTCGCGAACACGCGGGCTGGACGATGGTGGGCGGCGTTGCGTGGACCGGCGTCGGCCTCATCATTGTTTCCGTCATCCTTGCCCGCGCCAGCGACCCCACGGCCGCGCGCGACGCGGTCATGGGGTGGATTCCGCTTATCGGTGTGGCGGGACCCGGGCAGATCTTTGTCGGCGCGCTGACGTACCTACTGCCCGTCGTGATTGGAGGCGGCCCTGCGACCGTGCGCCTCGGGATCGCGACCCTTGAAACCGCGTCGGCCACCCGCCTCACCGCCCGGACCACGGCCCTCGTCCTCCTTGCCGTCACCACCGGCATCGGGGCCGACGCGCGCTGGGCTTGGTGGGCGGCCATCGCCCTCACCTTTGCGGCCGATATGACGTTCATGGCCATCGCAGGGGCCCGTCAAGCGAAAGCGAGACGCGCACCCGGTGGCGCGACCCCACTCTCGTCTCCCCTGGTGGTGGCGAGCGGTGACACTGCTCCGCAGAGTCCGGAGACCGACCCCAGGAGTCTCCTGTGACCGATTCACCGCCCGCCACCACCGCCCCCGCTGCCCCCGGCGTCGCTGGCGTCCCCACCGTCCCGCGCCGCATTCAGGCACTCATCGGACTGCTGTCGGTGGCCGTCCTCACGCTCGGCGCCATGGTGCTCGCCGAAGACCACGCGAATACACCCGGCGCCACTACTGCGGCAGGTGCCGTCAACCCGACGGGTGAGACCACCGAGGTGACGGTCGAGGTTGATGGCATGGCGTTTACGCCCAGCACCATCGAGGTCCCCGCGGGCAACGAGCTCGTCATCACGTTCCGCAACACGGGCGATCAGCGCCACGACCTTGTGCTCGCCAACGGCACCGAGACCTCCGCTATCGCCCCTGGTAATGAAGCAGTTCTCCACGCTGGCGTCATCGCGAACACCCTTGAGGGGTGGTGCTCGTTGCCGGGCCACCGCGCGATGGGAATGGAACTGACGATCGTCGCCGTGGGGGAAGGGTCCGACGCTGGTGCCAGTGCGCAGGACGTTACAGGCACCGGCGGAGATGGGCACGCGGGCGACGGACACAGCAGCAACGGCCCGGACGTGGCGGCACCGAGCATGGTTGAACTGATGGCCGCTGCCGAGCTGGCAGACCCGCACCCCGCCGAACTCCCGCCGCTCACCGACGCGACGCACCACGAGTACACGTTCACCGTCACCGAGTCGACCGAGGAGGTCGCCGACGGCCTCACACGCGCCATCTGGACGTACAACGGCACTTCACCAGGCCCCACCCTTCACGGCCGCATTGGTGACACGTTCACCATCACCTTGGTCAACGCGGGAACCATGGGCCACTCCATTGACTTCCATGCGGGCGAACTCGCCCCCGACCAGCCAATGCGCACCATCGAGCCTGGCGAATCGCTCGTGTATGAGTTCACCGCGAATCGCTCAGGTGTGTGGATGTATCACTGCAGCACCATGCCGATGACGCAGCACATCGCCAACGGCATGTTTGGCGCGGTCATTATCGAACCGGACGGTCTCGATCCCGTTGACCGCGAATACGTCCTCATCCAATCCGAGCTGTATCTAGGCGCGGACGGCGGGCCGGCGTCGGACGTCAAGGCCGCTGCGATGGACGCTGATGTGATGGCGTTCAACGGCCGCGCGTTCCAGTACGCGGCGCACCCGCTGACCGCGCACGTGGGCGAGCGCGTGCGGTTCTGGATTCTGGACGCGGGACCCGCCCAGCCGCTGTCGTTCCACGTGGTGGGCGCTCAGTTCGACACGGTGTGGACCGAAGGCGCGTACTCCGTTTATCGAGGCACCTCAACGGATGGAATCACCGCAGGCGTCACGGGGGCTCAAACCCTCCCGCTCCTTGCCGCTCAAGGCGGGTTCGTTGAGTTGGTTACCGTTGAGCCAGGGCGGTACGCCTTTGTCAATCACCTGATGCCGCTTGCGGAGAAAGGCGCGTCGGGAGTGCTTGAGGTGACCGAACCGGATGAGTGACTCCAGCCCACTAACGTCGAGCCGCCTGCAGCACCTCGAGCAGCACCACCGCGTGATTGCGTTCGATGTTGCGCGCCGCGTAAACCAAGGTGATCCGAGGCTCGCTCGCCGTGCGTGCCACGAACTCGGCCACGGCGTCGGACGCGTCAAGTTCAGCCCGATAGCGCTGCGCAAATTCCTCGAACTCATCGGGCTGGTGGTGCCACCACGCCCGCAATTGCGAGCTGGGCGCCAGGTCCTTGGCCCACAGGTCAATGGCCGCTCGCTCCCGGGTCAGCCCGCGGGGCCACAGCCGATCAACGAGTACCCGCAGGCCATCCGTCTTCTCCGCGGGGTCATAGGCTCGCTTCAGTTTCCATACCTGGGTCATCTCGATCCTCACTCCCCTCTCCACTAGCCCATTTCAGAGGAGCCCTCCTTATGACTGTGCCGCACACTGATCGTCTCGTCATCTCCCCGAGCATTCACTACGTGGGAACGCCGGTGATGCTTCTCGGCACCATCAATCCCGATGGCTCCCCGAATCTGTCCGCAGCGTCGTCGTTTTGGGCGCTTGGCCAGCACATTGTCATCGGCCTCGAAACTGACAGCCGCACGTATGACAACACTGCGGCACGGCACGAACTGACCGTCAACTTTCCCTCGCCACATTTGTGGCAGTCCGTCGAGCGGCTCGCCGACACGACCGGCCGCAACCCGGTGCCCGATGCGAAGACAGCGCGTTACCGCTACGAGGCGGACAAGTTTGCAGTGGCTGGGCTCACGCCCGCGCCGTCCGAAATGGTGGAGCCGCCGCGCGTTGCGGAATGCGCACTCAGCCTTGAGGCCCAGGTGAAGCGCATTACCCCTGGTATTGGTGCTTATGCGATCGTTGAGGCCGAAGTGGTGCGTGTGCACGCGGCGCCCCAGATTGTGAAGCCCGGCACGCACCATGTGAATCCGCGAGCGTGGCAGCCCATCATCTACAGCTACCGGCATTACTTTGCGATCGGCGATGAGTTGGGCTTCCGGCCGACAAGTGACACTCATGGCGAGGCTGCCTTGTAAGGGCAACTCAGCGTCAGTTCACGAGGTGAATGAACACTCACACATGATGTTGAACTCGACCACTTGGTCGCCAAGGTCGGGACGCGCCCACGCCTCGGCTTCTGCCCTCGACGCGAACGTCCGACCGACGAGCCGCCCATTGGCCATGAGCACACCCACCTCGATGTCCTCGCGCGGGTCGTAGTCGCGAGCAACGGTTGGGTCGCTGACGACCTCCTCGACGTCCTGCTGTTCCACGCGTGTGTCCACCATGTCTCTGATAACGCCCTGCGAGTGCGTTCTCATCCCCCTGCGAAGGGGGGCAATACGTCTACCGCGTCGCCACCGACGAGTGCATCCGTGTCGGCGAGGCGCTGGCCTCCCCTCAGCACTGCGCATTGCGCAACGACACGCGCGGCGTCATCCCCACGCGAGCCCAGACTTTCACGCAGGCCCCCCACAGTGACTGCGTCAACGTTGAGTTGATCCGCACCGACAGCCTCTGCAGCAGCGGCGAAGAGTCGCACGGCGATCATGGCGCTGGCCACGCATCTGCCAGGCCTGATGCTATGGCGCACTCGCGTGCGATGTCGTTGCCCGCGGCGGCTCGCCTCCCGGCGGCATAGCCAATGAGGAACGTCGATAGGGGCGCTGCGGGGCGCACCACCGAATGCGCGGCGTCACGAGCGACATCGAGTAGCGCCTGGACATCGAGATCGTCGAGTTCCACGCCGAGTTCTGCGGACAGCGCCGCGACCCAGCGCTCCAAGGTGTTGTCGCTCATCCGAGTTGCTCCTTCCAGAACTGAGCATCACCCCAGGTATCGAGGTCGCGTGCCACGCCATCAACATCGGGCACTGCGACCATCGTGAGGTCTGCCACCAGCCTACGCATCGACGTACCGCTTTCAAGGTCCCGGGTCCGGTTGAGGAGCGCCGCGGTGCGGTACATCGCGAGCAATGGCTGCGCCTCACCTTCCTCATCGACAAACCAAGCGCCATCGATCCCGTCGCCCGCCGCGCTGCCTTCTGCCCCAGCGCTGCCCTCTGCCCCAGCGCTTCGCCCTTCGCCAGCGTCGGCAATCGCCGCAAGTAGGCGCGGCACAGCGTCGGCCGCGCGCGGCGTGTCGACGGCGAGCACCACAGTCCACGGTGCGTGCTCGGTCAGCGCGGCTAAGCCGGCCGCGAGCGCCTTGGCCGGGCCGGAACCCGGCGGATCCTCAATAGCCCACAGCACCCCCTCTCGCCTGGGCCCGCCGACGAGGGCCACGCGACGCGCGCTCACCACCGCAGCGAGGGTGCGGTCCAGCAACGTCATGCCGCCGACGGTGAGATCGGGTTTGGATGCACCGCCAAGCCGTGAGCCCCGCCCCCCAGCGACGATAACGGCGTCCCACCCGATCATTGCCTGCGCCAGGACCCCGACTTGCCGCCGTCCTTGGCGATGAGCTTGACCTCACGTATCGACGTCGCCTTGTCGAGCGCCTTCACCATGTCGACCACGTTAAGGGCAGCCACTGACACGGCGGTGAGCGCCTCCATCTCGACACCTGTCCGATCTGCGGTGGAAATGGTGGCGGTAATGCGAACGCCATCGTCCTCAACTTCCACGTCCACGGCGGCGCCATGAACGCCGATCACATGGGCAAGCGGAAGCAGGTCTGGAGTGCGCTTGGCCGCGGCGATCCCCGCGATGCGCGCCACCGCGAGCGCGTCACCCTTGGGGACGCTGCCGTCACGCAGTGCCGCGACCACATGCGGGGCACACTCGACGAAGCCCTCCGCCGTGGCAGAGCGCACGGTGGGCTGCTTCGCAGTGACATCCACCATGCGCACATAGCCGCGCGCATCGAGATGGGTGAACTCGCTCATGCGACGTACCTCCTCACCAGCACCGTGTCTCCGGCGCGCACTTCGTCTACATCAGCCGCCACGCGCGCGAGGCCCGCTGAACGCCCAACTCTTGCCGCCAAGTGTGAGCCGGATCCGCCGTCGGTCGCGGGGCGGACTCCCCCAGCTTCGAAGACTATCGGCATCACTTGTTCGCGCCCCCGCGGGCACGACCACCCGGTCAGCGCGGCCGCTGGTTGCCACGCTGGCTCCGCTTGGCCGGCCATGTGAGCAACTGCGGCCACGACAAAGAGTTCGGTTGACACCACCACGGCCACGGGGTTGCCGGGAAAGCACAGCACGGGCACGCCGCCCACGCGCCCGATGCCTTGCGGCTTGCCCGGCTGCATCGCCACGTTCGTGAAGTCGACTCCGGCGCCCGTGAGCGCCGCCTTCACGGGGTCGCTGTCACCCACACTGGCGCCGCCAGTAGTAATGAGCAGGTCGACACTTGGGGCACCCGTCAGCGCCTCCCACACCGCGTCGGGGGCGTCCCCCACGCGCGACAGTGGGACAGGCTGGGCGCCAAGGGCAGTGAGTGCCGCATTCAGAAAGGCACCATTCGAGTCATGAATCTGGCCATCCCCGAGCGTCTCGCCCGGCGCAACGAGTTCGTCCCCTGTCACTAAGAAGCCGACGCGGGGGCGACGCGCCACCTCAAGCGAGCCCAGTCCAGACGCGGCGGCGGCGGCAACGTCCCGAGCGGTGATGGTGCGCCCCGCAGGAATGACAAGGTCGCCCACGTGCGCGTCTTCTCCTCGGCGCCGGATATGGGCGCCGACGCTGGGGGTCGCGTGGAATGTCGCCGCACCCCCGTCTTGGACGACGATCTCTTGGGGGACGACAGCGTCGGCCCCATCGGGCACCGGAGCTCCCGTCATGACCCGTGCCGCCTGGCCTTGGCCAACGGTCGTGTCGACCGGGTGACCTGCGCGAGCAGTGTCAACGACGGTGAGGCTCACCGGGCTGTCCGCGGAAGCGCCTGCGAGGTCAGCGACCCGGATCGCGTAGCCGTCCATCGCGGAGTTGTCGAAGGCCGGGCTTGGCACTATCGCACCGTGATCACGGACCGTGACGCGACCGAGCGCATCATTAAGCGCGACGGTCTCGTGCGGCATGGTGCCGACGAGTGCCCGCACGAGGTCCAGATGCGACTCGAGGCTACGCACGTGCCCCTCCTCCGACAGGCAAGGTGCGCCATTCACCGTCGCGCGCATCGAGCACCGAAAGTCTGCCGCGTAACCCTTTGCCGGTCCCCGTGAGGAGCACGATTGCTTGGCTTGCCATCGCGGTAGCGACCTGTCCGCACAGTGGGCCAAGTACTCCGCCTGCGTCACACACGGCGAGGTCGAGGGGCGGGGCATCTGGAAACACATCGCGTAAGCGGTAATCACGGTCAAAGACGGTCACCTGGCCAAACCACGTATGCACGGCGCCCCACACCAGCGGGATGCCGAGTTGCTCCGTCAGGTCGGAGATGTCGTACCGCGAGGGCCAGGTGTCCGTGCAGTCGAGCACGACGTCGTGACCGGCGAGCACGTGCGCACCGTCGTCGGCGCGCACGCGCGTATCGATGGGTTCGATGGTGGTCCACGGGGCTTGTTTACGGAGAGCGTCGGCGGCCGCTTCCACCTTGCGACGCCCCACGTCCTCCGGGCTAAACAAGATCTGGCGGTGGAGGTTCGACACCGAGACGCCGTCCGCGTCGATGAGGGTGAGGTGGCCGACGCCCGCGGCTGCGAGATAGGCAGCTGCCGGGCAACCCAGGCCCCCGGCGCCGACGATGGCGATGCGGGCTCGCTCGAGAGCCTCCTGACCCTCAGTTCCAAACCCGCTCAGGGCTCGTTGACGAATAAAGGGGTCACCGTTCATTGAGGACGTCCGCATATCGATCGAGCACAATCGACACGATATCCGGATGTGGAGCAAGCGGGGCCGTCACAATGTCGGCGCCCGCTTCGGCGAGTCGGTCTTGGAACACGCCCGGGGCGAGCAGCAGTGAGGCGATTGCCACCGTGTCATCCTCACCAAAGTCGCGCGCTGCGCGCACTGCGTCCGAGACCGAGGGCGCGTGGCCGGCGGCGAAACCCAACCTCACTGGCCCACCCCACGACACCCGCATCATTTCCGCCATCTCGGCCGTGTCGGCCTGCGAGCGCGGGTCAGACGATCCTGCGGCAGCAAGCACCAACGTCGCCTCGCGCGGCACGTGAGCCTCGCGCAAACGTTCCATCACGATGTCGATGAGCCGTTGATCGGGGCCAAGCGCGGGCGCGGCCTTCACGCCGTCATGACCCGCGATCGCCTGAGCGATGTCGTGATAGACGTGATACCCGCCTGCCAAGAGGAGAGGCACCACTACGGCACCTTGGCCCTCGCGAAGCGAGAGGCCATCTACCACTTCGGTGAGGAAGGGGCCGTGGACGTCAACGTAGGCCTCGCGGACGTCGAGGTCCGGGGCAGCGGCGCGGACCTGATCGAGTACCGTGCGGATCGTCTCTTGACCCGCACGCGAGCGCGTACCGTGCGCGCAGCCGATGAGAACGGGCCGAGTGGTCATGGCGCCGTCACGGCGAGCGCGTAACCGCGCTTGACGACAGTTCGCACCAATTGGCGGCTTCCCGAGTTCTCGCGCAGTCGGTTAATCGCCGCGTCCACCGCATGGCCTGACGCCGTCGCCCCCGGCAGCATGTCCGCTAGCTGCTCTCGGGTCACCACGTTTCCACGAGCAGCCGCGAGCGCGCGCAGGATCTCAAGTCCAGAGGGCGTCATAGGGAGAACTCTGCCAGCCAAAACGGCTGTCGTCGCGCGCATGACAAGAGGGCCCTCAATAGTAGGAACTGCAGGTGCGTCAGGGCCGAAATGTTGGACGATCTCGCGCACGAGCGCACCCAAACGCCAGCGCGATGGATACACGACATCAAGCCCCGCGCCTTCAAGGGGCGCGGCGGTCACTGGTCCCACACCGGCCAGTAACACCCGACCCGAGGCGACGTGGCGTGCGATGTCCGTCAGGAGACCCCGTTCCTTGACGGTTGCCAGCCACGACGCTGCCGCGGGAGCGGAGGTAAAGAGCACTGCGTCGGCCCGGCCCGCGCTCGCCGCCTCAATCCACTCCCCATGGATGGTCGAGTCAGCTGGCGGGCCCCACCCATAGACGAGCACGCTGTGGACCGTTGCGCCGGCCTCAGCAAAGGCCTCGTCAAGGCCGTCCGAGCCCGCGCCGTGGTGTTGGACGGCGATGCGCAGCGACTCAACACCTTCGCTCAACACGTATTCGCGGAGCTCGGCTGCAGTTTCTGACTCGGCAACCCAGTCCGCCTCAAGACCCGCCGCTTGGATCGCGCCGCGCGCCTTGGGTCCGCGTGCAATGAGGCGCGCCCCACGCAGGGTGTCGATGAGTGCGTCCGCAATTCCCGCCGCATCGGCCGCTTCAATCCAGCCCCGGAAACCGATGCCGGTGGTGGCCACAACGATGTCGGGGGGATTGGCGATGAGTGTGCGCGACGCCTCAATGAGGCGCTGGTCATCGAGATGGGGCACCGTCGACAGCGCGGGTGCACTGGCAACCGTCGCACCGCGCCGCTCAAGCGCCGCCGCGAGTTCACGTTTGCGTCGATCCGCCGTGTTGACGACGACGCAACCGGCAAGGGGTTCACCCGGCGTGAACACGTCACCTCCCTCCGGCGCGTTACGTCGCGCTCACATCCGAGGCGAGCAGTCCGTCGCGCGCCACCTCGCCGATGACGATAACGACAGGAGGTTTCACGTCCATTTCGTTCGCAATACGGGTTGCGTTCGCCAACTCCGCTCGCGTGACCCGCTCGTGAGGAGTGCTGCCGCGCTCGATCATCGCCACGGGCGTATCGGGGTGTGCACCGGCAGCGAGACCTGCCTCGACAAACTGTGGCAGGGTGGCCCGGCCCATCAAGACGACCACGGTGGTGCCGTGCGCCATCGCGGCGACGGCTGCGTCATCCGGGCCTGCATGCCCCGACGTGATGAGCACACCGTGACTGATGCCGCGTTGCGTCACCGGGATCCCTGCCAAGGCGGGCACACTCAGCGCACTCGTCACTCCAGGGACCACCTCAACGGGGATGCCCGCATCGAGGCACGCATGGACCTCTTCTCCCCCACGTCCAAGCACAAAGGGATCGCCACCCTTGAGCCGCACCACAGTCTTGCCCTCGCCCGCACGCTCAACGAGCATGCGGTTGATCTCGTCCTGAGGAACTGGGTGGTTATCGGGGCTCTTGCCCACGTTGATAACCTCAACGTCGGCTGGGAGCGCGACGAGCAACTCTGCCGCCCCCAAACGATCTGCAACGACGACGTCTGCCTCGGAAAGCGCTTGGCGCCCGCGCACCGTGACGAGGCCTGGATCACCTGGCCCCGAGCCGACCAAAATGACGCGACCGACGCCCGTGCGCCTCCTGCGCAAATCCACATGCCCTGCATCGATGTGGGCGGCCACGGCGTCACGAATGCCGCGAATGCGATGCGGGTCGGGGGCGTCCGTCGACACGACACCCACCGTCACCTCCCCATGCGTTGACATCGCCGCTTGCCGCGCGGAACCCTTCGCAGCGTCGGACGCATCGATACAGAAGATCTGGCGAGCGTGCGCCCACGTAGCGATCTCGTCGTTGAGAGCCTCATCGTTGGTGGCGGCGACAACAAGCCACGCGCCGTCAAGGTCTGACTCAGCGACCGGGCGGGCCTCCCACGTGATGTCGCCGTGGATCGCGTGGCGTTGCAGATCGGCTGACGCTTCTGGTGCGACCACGACGACGTCCGCACCCTCCGTCATGAAGCGTCGTACTCGCCGTGTTGCCACGGCGCCAGCACCGGCGATGAGCACGCGCCGTCCTGTGAGATGAAGTCCGATCAGCGTGGTCATGAGCGACTGGCCAGGTGTAGATGCACCTGACCATTGTCGACAGTGACCGGGTACGTCACCAAATGAGGACCGAATCCCGGGCGCGGCGAGCTGTCTTGCGCGTTGAGGCACTCGCCCGTTACCAACGAGAACACCTGCTTGTAAATGGGAGATGCGATCGTCGGTTCCTCACCGAGAGAGCCGGTGATGCCGCGCGACATTACGTGCGCTCCGGAGAACGGGTCCAGATTCTGCACAGCAAAGAGGCGTCCGTCGCTCAGCAAGAAAACGGCGACTTGTTCCCCTTCGACGAGAGCTGCGGCGCCAAGGTCGGGCGTAAGGACGTCAACCGGGCATACCGCCACGGCGCCTGCCGCAGCGCCTGCTCCCGTCGAGTTGTCGAGAACAGCGCTCATGAGCGCACCTCCAATCGATCCGACGCGATGAGGACGGGCCCCGCCTCGCGCTCGGCTTGTGTCGCCGGCCGACGCTGCCCCCTCTCGGGCACATAAGCGAGGGTCGGGTCGGGGGTGTCGGGCGCATTGACGAACGACGCGAACTGTCGCAACCGCACGGGGTCGCGCAACACTGCCGCCCACTCGTCCTCGTAAGTGGCGATGTGACGCTCCATGTGCGCATCGAGTTCGGCGCCGATGCCGAGCGCGTCGTCGAGCACGATTTCTTTGAGGCGCTCAAGTCCGCCCTCGAAGGACTCTTGCCACGGGGCGGTGCGTTGCAGGCGATCGGCAGTACGCACGTAGAACATGAGATAGCGATCAATGACGCGGAACAACTCGTCATCGGACAGGTCTTCTGCAAACAGTTGCGCATGCCGAGGCTCAAAGCCTCCATTGCCACCGACGTACACGTTCCAGCCCTTCTCGGTGGCAATGACACCCACGTCCTTGGACCGCGCCTCCGCACACTCACGTGCGCAACCGCTCACGCCGAGCTTGATCTTGTGCGGACTCCGAAGGCCTCGATATCGCAGTTCAAGGGCGATGGCCATACCAACGGAGTCCTGCACCCCAAAACGGCACCAGGTGGAGCCGACGCATGACTTCACCGTGCGCAGCGCCTTGCCGTATGCGTGGCCCGACTCCATCCCCGCGTCGACGAGCCGCTGCCATATCGCAGGAAGCTGCTCGAGGCGGGCTCCGAAGAGGTCAATGCGTTGGCCGCCAGTGATTTTCGTGTAGAGCCCAAAGTCGCGCGCCACCTCCCCGATGACGATCAGTTTGTCGGGGGTGATCTCGCCTCCCGGCACCCGCGGCACCACCGAGTAGGTCCCGTCCTTTTGCATGTTCGCCATGACGCGATCGTTCGTGTCTTGCAAAGCCGCGCGCCCCTCAGCAAGCACGTGGCGGTTGTACAGCGAGGCAAGAATTGAGGCAACCGCGGGTTTGCAGATATCGCAGCCCGCGCCAGCGCCAAAGCGCTCGATGATGTCGCTGAACGCGTCGAGCTCGGCCACCTGAACGGCGTGGAACAGTTCCGCGCGGCTCATCGCGAAGTGCTCGCACATCGCGTTGGAGACGGCGATGCCTTCTTTCGCCAGTTGGGCACTCATCACCTTCTTCACGAGCGGCACACATGAGCCACAGGTGGTGCCGGCCCGCGTGCACGCCTTGACCGCGCTCAGGTCATGGCAGCCCTCATCACTTACTGCCGTACGGATCGCTCCTGCCGAGACGTTGTTGCACGAGCACACCGTCGCACCATCAGGCAGTTCCATGTGCGGCCGCGGTGAGGCCGATTCGGGCAGTAGCCATGCCGAGGGATCACCAGGAAGCTCCGCACCGACCATCGGCCGCAGGCTTGCGTACGCCGACGCATCGCCGACGAGGATGCCGCCGAGCAGCGTCCGAGCGTCGTCTGTCATGACGAGTTTCTTGTACACGCCTGCGACCGGGTCCGCGAAGACAAGTTCGAGCGCTCCGGGGGTGGTGGCGAAGGCGTCACCAAAGCTCGCGACATCGACTCCAAGCAGTTTGAGCTTGGCCGAAAGGTCCGTGCCGGGATACGTCGAGGAGCCGCCAAGGAGCCGGTCGACGGCGATCTCCGCCATCGTGTTGCCGGGTGCCACGAGCCCCACCCACGCGCCTTGGATCGACGCGACCTCACCGATGGCGCTGACGTCCGGGTCCTCGGTGAGGCACGTGTCATCGACCACCACCCCGCCGCGCTCACCCAGGGTGAGTCCGCATTCCTTGGCCAACTCATCGCGAGGGCGCACCCCGGCGGCCACAATGACGACGTCGGTGAGGGTCGACCCGCCACCTTGGAACGCGATCGAGCCCACACGGCCCTGCTTATTTGGAACGAGTCGATCGGTGAACGCGTCGACCATCACCGACACACCAAGTTTTTCGACGAGCCGTTTGAGTGCGATGCCACCCGCCTCATCAACTTGCATGTTCATGAGGCGCGGCGCGGCCTGGATCACCGTCGAGGTGAGGCCCATTTCTTGGAGTGCTCCTGCCGCTTCAAGACCAAGCAGACCGCCGCCGATGACGCTGCCACGGAGGAGACCGCCGCGCTCAGCTCGCAATGAGTCGACGTAGCCGCGGATCGCCGCGACGTCGTCGATCGTGCGATAGACAAAGACTCCGGGCAGGTCCGTGCCCTTCATGGGCGGCATCCACGCGTACGTGCCCGTTGCGAGCACAAGGTGGTCGTAGGTGAGTGTCGAGCCGTCGGCTGCCGTGACCGTGCGCGCCTCACGGTCAATACCAACGATGCGGTGGTCACGGCGCAGTGTCACCAGCGGGTCATCCCACAGGGCACGGTCACCGAGTTCGAGTTCGTCGGGGTCCCGGCCGGTGAAGTACGACGTGAGGGCCACCCGGTCGTACGGCCTGCGGGGCTCTTCGGCGCACACGGTAACGCGGTATAGCCCCTCGCTGTCCCGCGCCCGCAACGCTTCGACGAACCGATGGGCGACCATGCCGCCGCCTACCACCACGATGTGCTTCATATGCGTACTCCGTTCATTGCGGACGCGGCCATCGCCCCGCCCTCGTCGTGATGTGCGATCAAGGCAGAGACGACGCTGGCGCATCCGCCGCAGCCGGTCGTGGCACGGGTTTGCCCCGCGACCTCGGCGACCGAGCGACAACCGCCGTTCACCGCGGCCCGAATGCGTCCTGCGGTCACCGCATTGCACGTGCACACCTGGTCGTCATCTGCGAGGTCCGCGGGGTCACTTGCTACCGCCTTCATTTCTCCGCCGATCGCGCGAATGAGGAGGTGCGCCGGGTCGTCCGGCACCGGCAGGTGGCGGGTGTAGAGAGCGCTGAGGGTTGCCGCAACGTCGGCGTCACCGACGCACGTCGCACCGGCAAGGCGGCCGCCCGTCACCACGACTTCCACATACCGGCCGCCCTCTGGGTCCTTGAGGGAGAGCACTCGGTAGCGGGGGTCGTCACGGTCGAAGTCGCCGCACACGCCCATTGCCACCATGTCGATTCCGGTCGCTTTGACGCGCACCACGTCCCGTGCGGACATCGCCGACGCTGTCCCACCGCCTCCGCTTAACGTGGCGACAAGGCGGGTCGCCTGCTCCCATCCCTGGGCAACAAGTCCAGTGCCACCTCCTGGGGGCTGGGCGCAGTCACCGATCGCGTAGATGTGCGGCACAGAGGTGCGCAGGTGCTCGTCAACGACGACGCCGCGGTCGATTGCAAGCCCTCCTGTGCGGGCGACGCTCGTCTCGGGCACCGTTCCACAACACATGACGAGCATGTCGGCAGGCACCTCGGTGCCATCTTCGAGCCGCACCGCCGCGACCTTGCCGCGTGCACTTCGCAACGCCGATACGGACGCGCCGACGTGTGTCTCGATACCGAGCCGGCTGAGGTTCTGGGTTGCGACGGCGGATGCTTCCCATCCGAGTTGGCGGTCCATCACGCGATCGGCCATGTGAACAAGGCGCACTGCAACTCCGCGCCCCACAAGGCCAGTGGCCACCTCGAGGCCAAGCACGCCGGCCCCCAACACGACGGCGCGGCGAGCATGCGCACTCGCGGCGACGATGCCGTCGGCGTCGGCCATGTCCTTGAGCACGAAGGCGCCGGGCACCAGGCCGTCAGGGTTCGCAACCCCGTGGATTGCGGGCACGCGGGCCACCGAGCCGGTTGCGAGGACGAGCTCGTCATACGCGTGCGGCTCGCCGCGATCATCAATAACAACGGCCTCGTCGACGCGAATGTGAGTGGCCGCGACGCCGGTCAACACGCGCATGCGCGGATGCGCCTGTCCCGCGAGCGAGAGCATTGCCGCGCTCTTTGAGCCCGCCACCACCGAGCTGAGAAGCACGCGGTTGTACGCAGGAGTGGGTTCTTTGCCGAGCACCGTGATTCGCACGTGCGGATCCGCCTCAAGCAACTCCTCGGCGAAGCGCGCACCCACCATGCCGTGACCGATCACCACTACGTGCTTCATGCGCTGACCCCGTCCATGCGCCGCACGGAGACCGCGCACGCCTTGAACTCCGGCATGCCCGAGATCGGGTCGGTGGCGTCGTTTGTGGCGAGATTTGCGGAGCCGTCGCCGGGCCAGTGAAATGGCATGAACACGGTGTCCGGCCGGATCGATGTCGAAATGCGGGCAGCGCCAACTGCGGTGCCGCGGGTGCTCGTTACCGCGACGTTGTCGCCAGCCCTGATGCCGTGCCGAAGAGCAAGCAGCGGATGCACCTCCACAAACGGCTCCGGCTCTGTCGCAACAAGTTCCGCGACCCTTCGAGTCTGCGCACCGGACTGGTACTGCGTGAGCACGCGGCCGGTGACGAGATACACGGGAGCGTCGTCGCGCACATCGTCAACGGGGGCACGGTGATCGACCGGCACCATCCGGGCGCGCCCGTCCGGCGTCGCGAAGCGGTCGAGAAAGACGCGGGGCGTGCCGGGATGGCGGGGCGAGGGGCACGGCCAGTGGATGCCTTCGCCCTCGATGACGTCCCCCTCAGTGCCGGAGATCCCGCCACCTGAGCCCCCGCCGTCGAGCCTTTCGTAGGAGATCCCTGAGTAGTCAGCCACTCCCCCGGCCGACGCCCGGGCAAGTTCCGCGAACACGTCGGCAGGGTTGTCGGTGAAGCGGTGCCCGTGGCCGAGCCGGCGGGCAAGCTCGGTCATGATCCACAGTTCGGAGCGCGCCTCGCCCGGCGCATCAACAGCCTTCCGCCGACGGATGACGCGGCCTTCGAGGTTTGTCATCGTGCCGTCTTCTTCTGCCCATTGGGTGACGGGCAACACGACGTCCGCGATGGCGGCGGTCTCGGACGGCACCATGTCTGCCACCACGAGGAGATCGAGTCGGGACAACCCCGCGCGGACGGCATCAGCATCGGGCGCCGAGACAACGGGGTTCGAGCCATGGACGAGTAGCGCGCGCGGGCCGCCCGTCGTGCCAAGAGACTTGAGCAACTCGATCGCGGGCACACCGGGTCCCGGCAACGACTCAGGACGCACGTGCCACACCTTTGCCACATGGGCACGGCGGGCCGGGTCAGTGATTGACGAGTAACCAGGCAGCTGGTCGCATTTTTGGCCGTGCTCGCGACCACCCTGTCCGTTTCCCTGACCCGTGATGGCTCCATAACCCGAGCCCACGCGGCCCACTAGACCAAGAGCCAGTGCAAGATTGATCGCGGCCGTGACAGCGTCGGTGCCATGTGCCGATTGTTCGAGGCCGCGACCAGTGAGGATGTACGCCCCGGCACCACCGCGTGACGGCGATGCCGCTGCGAGTGCGTGGGCCACACGGCGCAGCTCGGTCGCCGCGATGCCGCAGTAACTTTCAGCACGCTCGGGCCACCAGCGGCTGACGGCTACCTTCACCTGCGTCCACCCGGTGGTGCGAGCCGCAAGGTACGCCTCATCGACGAGGTTGTCTTCGATGCAGATGTGGAGCAGGGCAAGTAACACCGCAAGATCGGTGCCGGGGACATTGGCGAGGTGAATGCCAGCGCCGTCGCGGGTGAGCTGGGCCGTCGCAGTGTCCCGGGGGTCCACGTAGATGAGCCCGCCACGCTCGCGCACCCGCGCAAGATGCTGCACGAGCGGTGGCATCGTTACCGCGACGTTCGAGCCCAAGATGAGTACGGCGTCGGCGCCCCCGAAATCGCTGAGCGGAAAGCCGAGGCCCCTGTCCATCCCGAAGGCCCGATTGGCAGCGGCGGCGGCGGACGACATGCAAAAGCGGCCGTTGTAATCGATAAGGCGGGTGCCAAGAGCGACGCGTGCAAACTTGCCGAGCAAGTACGCCTTCTCATTGGTAAGACCTCCACCGCCAAAGACGGCGACGGAATCGGGGCCGAATTTTCGCCGTAGCGCAAGGAGATTGGCCGCCACGAGGTCGAGCGCTTCGTCCCACGTCACCCGCTCAAGGACGCCATTGCGACGCACCTGCGGGTGCAGGAGTCGGTCAGGAGCACTCAACACCTCTGCCGACGTCCACCCCTTGGCACACATTCCCCCGCGGTTGGTGGGAAAGTCGCGGGCCTCGACACGGACGGGGACACGGCCCTGCGGAGTGGGTGTGAGACGCTGCGCGCACTGCAGTGCGCAATAGGGACAGTGGGTCGCGGTGCCCATTACACGTTCCTCATGGACGCTGCCGGACGCAGGTAGCAGGCCCACGTGAGAACTCCGAGCGCGATGAACACCGCGACGTATATCTGGAGAGCGGGCACGATGGTGCCGTACGTGTTGTTCGCCCACATGTAGACGAACGGGATCGCGAACCCGCCACCGGCGCCAATTGCCGAAATGATGCCAACCGCACCGGCCGCTTGACGTTTGAAGTCGAGTCGGGACTCATCCGAATCGGCGCCGCGGCTGCGCTGAAGCCGGCCGAACACTGCGGGGATCATCCGGTAGGTCGAACCATTGCCCACGCCGGTGGCGATGAACAGGACCATGAAGCTCGCGAAGAACAGCGGAAGGGATTCGCTGCGCACTCCCACAACGGCCGCCACTCCGGCGATCGCCATGACGGCAAGCGCCGCGAGCGTCACTACGGAGCCCCCGCGTCGGTCCGCGAGCTTGCCACCGTAGGGGCGGGCGAGGGAACCAAGCAGCGCCCCCGCAAAGCCCCAGCTCAGCGCAATGTCGCCGCGATCGAACACCACCCTCAGCAGCGTCGGGAAGGCCGCGGAATAGCCGATGAACGAGCCAAAGGTGCCGATGTAGAGCAACGCAAGGAGCCACGTATGGCCGTGGCGCAGCGACGCAGCGGTGGGGCGTGGATCCGCCTTCGCTTCACGCAGGTTGTCCATAAAGAAGAACGCGAGAATCGCGGCGGCAACGGCGAGCGGCACATAGATAAGCCCAGCCGCGGCAAGCCCCAGACCACCGATGCCGATAGCGACGGGGACGAGTTTCTGGGCGACAGCCACGCCAATGTTTCCTCCCGCGGCGTTGAGCCCAAGCGCCCATCCCTTGCGCCGATCAGGGTAAAAGAACGAGATGTTCGACATCGACGACGCGAAGTTGCCACCGCCGAATCCAGCGGTCGCCGCAATGAGGATAAGGACCGTAAAGGGGGTGTCAGGGCGGCCGACCACCCATGCCAGACCGAGCGTCGGGATGAGGAGCAAGAGCGCGGAGACAACAGTCCAGTTACGCCCGCCAAGCCACGGGACTGCGAAGGTGTAGGGAACGCGCAACACGGCGCCCACGCCCGACGCGACGGCAAGAAGCGTGAAGCCTTGCCCGGGCGTGAGCGCCCAGCCGCCGGCGCCTGCCTCAATCAACACCCCGTTGTCGTCGAAGGTGCCGTACATCTTGACGACGACGATTGACCACAAGAGCCAGATGGAGAAGCCAATGTGTTCGGCGACGATGGAGAAGATGAGGTTGCGCAGGGCGATTGACTTGCCCCGCGACTCCCAGAACGCCTCGTCTTCGGGTAGCCACCGCTCAATCCAACGGCCAGGGCCAATGACACCGGCGGGAGTCTCGACCGGTGCGGGGGGAGGCGTTGTGCTCACAAGTGCCATCGCATGCCTTTCGACTGGATCCGAATGTGCAGCGCTTGTCGAGGAGGACAGTGCGCTGGTGGGGACCGGACAGTGCGAGGCTAGGTAAGGCAGATTTCGAGAAGCGGCACCCAAAGTGAAAGGTGCGCGACGGCGCTCTCACAACAGATGGCGCACCGGTGTGAGGTGGCGCGCGCGAGTGCGGCGCTGGTTGTGAGGTGTTGGATTTACCAGGGACGACGCTGGCTTAAGGGCGCCATGTCCCGACGGCATCGACGATGCGCGCCGTGATCGTCGCATCGTGAGCGAGCGAAACAAACCAGGCTTCGTACGCACTGGGAGGCAAGAAAACGCCGTGTGATCTCATGTGATGGAAGAGTTTGGCGTAGCCCTCTGTGTCCTGCTTCGCGGCGTCGGCAAAGGTGACGGGCGCACTCTCGAGTCCAAGGAAGAACGAGAACAGACTGCCTGCGTGGCCCACGGCGTGCGGGACTCCTGAAGCCTCAAACGCTGTCGTTACTCCCTCGCGGACTTCGTTCGCCGCGGCCTCCACGCGCGCGTACGCACCGGCGTCCATCACGTCGAGAGTGGCGATCCCAGCGGCAACCGCCACCGGATTTCCCGACAGCGTGCCTGCTTGATAGACCGGCCCAAGCGGCGCCAGCTGTTCCATGAGGTCGGCACGCCCGCCAATCGCCGCGACGGGCAGGCCGCCGCCGATGACCTTGCCAAAGGTGACAAGGTCCGGCATCCACGGTTCATCGCCACGCTCGATGGCCTCATCGCGCTCAATACCCCAGTAGCCGCTCGGCCCGGCGCGAAAGCCAGTGAGCACCTCATCGAGTATGAAGACGGCACCTTCGTTGCGCGTGAGTGACGCAATGAGCGAGTTGAAGCCCAGGGGTGGTCGCACCACACCCATATTTGCGGGGGCAGCCTCGGCGATGACGGCCGCAATGCGCTCGCCGTGCTCAGCGAAGGCCGCGGTGAGCGCGTGGTCGTCACCGTAGGGCAACACGAGGGTGTCGCGCGCGGTGGCGGGCGTGACGCCTGCCGAATCCGGAACGCCAGCTGTCGCGAGACCGGAACCTGCGGCGACCAGGAACGGGTCCGCGTGACCGTGGTAGCAACCGGCGAACTTCACGACAAGATCACGGCCCGTTGCCGCCCGAGCGAGTCGCAGGGCGGTCATCGTTGCCTCGGTCCCCGTCGACACGAGGCGCACACGCTCTGCGGGCGCGTAGCGGGAACGAATCTCCTCGGCGAGTCGCACTTCGCCATCAGTGGTCGCCCCGAAGCTCAAGCCCTTCGCGGCAGCCTTTCGCACCGCTTTGACGACGTGAGGGTGGGCGTGACCTGCAATGCCCGCCCCCCATGACCCGACGAGGTCGATGTAGCGCTGGCCCGCAGCGTCGGTGAGGTACGGGCCCGATCCCGACGCGATCGGCACGGGGTGACCCCCCACACCATTCCATGCCCGCACAGGGCTGTTGACACCACCGGGCAACACGGCAGCGGCCCGTTCGGTCCACCCGGCGCGCCCACGTTCGGTGCGCATGACCACAGCAGTCAGTAACGCATTGAAGCGGCGATGAGCGGGGGTCATGCGGACTCCTTGAGCCAGTGGGCGATGTCGAGGGCGGCATAGGTGAGGACGATGTCGGCACCGGCACGCACAATCGACGTCACCGCTTCGAGATGGGCGGCCTTGCGGTCAATCCAGCCTTGAGC
>JAEZXC010000057.1 GCA_023442845.1 Actinomycetes bacterium
CAAGACGGCAAGCTCCGGTTGCTTCTTGACTAATGCCTCCCATGCGGGCGTCAGCATGTCGCGACAGGCAGCAGGAGTGCGCTGTGCAGGGGGGAGATCAAAGAGGCTTTCCAGCACCGCATGCACAAGTGTGCCCAGCGTCGCGGCACGTGATGGTGGCTCTGGAAGACGGTCGATGGCGCGCAAGCGGAACATGAGTGGGCACTGCGCAAAGTCATTCGCGCGCGAGGGGGACAGGCCGGGCGGTGCGGGCATGGCGCCAGCCTAGGTGAGTCCACTGACAACGACCTTTGCGACTACCGTGAACCCATGCCAGAAAAGCGCACTCGGGGTCTCGTCGTCGGTCGACTCCTCGGGGCGCCCGTGATCGTTCAACCGAGCACGCTGCTCATGCTCGCCTTGCTGTCGTACCTCTTTGCCTCGGCCGCGGGTGAGACCACCAAGCGGACCTTGTCGATCGGATTTGTTCTCGCCGTGTCCCTCGTGGCGTCGGTGTTTTTGCACGAGGTGGCGCACGCGATCGCTGCGCGCGGTTTCGGCCGCAAGGTGACGGAAATTGTGCTCACACTCTGGGGTGGACACACGAGCTTTGAGAGCAAGAACCTCACCCCGGTGGTCAATGGCGTGACGGCCGCGGCCGGCCCGCTCATGAACCTCCTCATCGCGCTCGGTGCGCGGGGTGTGCTCCTCGTGATCGACCCGAACGGCCTGCCAGGAATGGTTGTTTCCTACATCGCCTGGGCGAATGTCCTCCTCGCCGTGTTCAATGTGCTTCCTGGCATTCCGATGGATGGCGGGCGCATCCTTGAGTCGATCGTGTGGCGCGTCTCAGGCGATCGCAATCGCGGCATGAAGGTCGCAGCATGGGGCGGGCGCGTCGTGTCGGTGGGCGTTCTCGTGTATGCGCTCGGCGCACCGATTGCGCGAGGCCAAAACCCCACATTTGTCGATGTGTTCGCAGGCGTTCTCGTGTTCTCGATTCTGTGGCCCTCGGCGTCTGCCGCGTTGCGCTTTTCCAAGGTCATGATGAAGCGAGACGCACTCAGCGTCGCGACAGTGTTGAGACCCGCGATTGCGGTGCCGTACACCGCCATGGTGGCCGATGCTCGCGCGGCGGCCGGTGGCATCGCCGATGTGGTGGTCCTTGGAGCTGATGGGTCTCCCGCGGGGCGCTTTGAGATCGCCGCCACCGACGTCGTGCCGGAGCCTTTGCGCTCAAGCACGCCGCTTCAAGCAGTGACGACGCCGCTACCGAGGGGTGCCCACGTGGACGCCGACGGCGGTTCAGATGTTCTCCTTGCTCAGGTGCGCCACTGGTGGGGAAAAACGGACGCTCTTATCGCGTTACGAGACGATGTTGTCGTTGGCATTGTGCGCTTGGCAGACGTCACGGCTGCGTTGGAGTAGGCCCGTAGACTGAGGCGCATGGCTTCCCCTGTTCCCACTGGCGCCGACGCGCGCCGCGGTCCCTTCCGAGCAGGCGACAGGGTGCAACTCACCGATCCGAAGGGCCGTCATCACACGATCATGCTGACGGCGGGCAAGACCTTCCACACCCATCGTGGGCAGTTCCACCACGATGACCTCATCGGCGCTGCCGAGGGAACCGTCATTCGCAATACCGCCGGGGTCGACTACGTTGCCTTGCGCCCCTTGCTGAGTGACTATGTGTTGTCGATGCCGCGCGGTGCGGCCGTCGTGTACCCGAAGGATGCGGCTCAGATCGTCGGATATGCCGACCTTTACCCCGGGGCTCGAGTGCTTGAAGCCGGAGTCGGCTCCGGAGCATTGACCATGAGCCTGCTACGGGCAATTGGCGACGGCGGTGCGCTCACCTCGGTCGAGCGGCGCGAAGATTTCGCCGACATCGCGCGCGCAAACGTCGAATCCTTCTTTGCGGGGCCGCACCCCGCGTGGACGCTTGAGGTGGGCGACTTCGATGACCATGCCCGGCGCATGGCCCCCGGCTCGGTTGATCGCGTCGTCCTCGACATGCTCGCGCCATGGGAGAACCTCGAAGCAGCGGCCCACGTGCTCGCTCCTGGCGGCGTGTTCCTTGCCTACGTGGCGACAACCACGCAGCTGTCACGTCTCGCGGAAGATATTAAAGCGACGGGTGACTTTACAGAACCAAACGCGTGGGAAACGATGGCGCGCACGTGGCATCTCGAAGGCCTGGCGGTACGCCCCAATCACCGAATGGTGGGGCACACCGGCTTCCTCCTGACGACGCGACGAATGGCGCCGGGCGTTGCCGCTCCGCTGCGTCACCGCCGCCCGGCGAAGGGCTCGTATCCCACCGACCAAGAATGGTCACCTGAAGACGTGGGGGAGCGGCCCGTGTCCGACAAAAAGGTTCGCAAGGTACGGCGCGATGTTGTGGCAACGATGCACGCCGTGGGAGAGGAGTGACGATGGCCGAAGCCCTCGACACGATCGCAGCGCTCGAAAAGCGTAATCAGGAGCTCGCACGGCTTCTTGAACAGGCGCGCGACTCCCTCGGTGAGATGCGCACCAAACTGGCTGAAGCGTCTGCCCCACCCCAGTCCTTCGCGACCTTCGTCCAGTGGGCCGGGAAGCACGCGGACATCGTCGCAAACGGGCGCCGCATGCGTGTCGCGGTGCTGCCGTCCGTCGGCGCGGACCTCAAGCCTGGCGATGAAGTCCTCCTCAACGCGATGAGCGTGGTCGTCGATACCGCTGAGCCTGAGCGTGCGGGCCAAGCGGCCATCGTCCGCGAAGTGATCGACGATGAGCGCGTCCTCGTGGTGGCGCGCGGCGAGGATGAGCGCGTTGCGGTCCTCATTGGCGGCAATGCGCACGAACGCGTCCACGAGGGCGACACTGTCATCATCGACCCGCGCACGGGATTCGCATCGGAGCGCATCGATCGCTCAGGCGTTGAGGCGTTGCTGCTCGAAGAGATCCCGGACGTTGACTTTGACGCGATTGGTGGGCTCCAGGGCCAGATTGAGCGCATTCGCGATGCGATCGAGCTACCGATCCGCCACCCTGACCTCTACGTCGAGCACGCGCTGCAGCCCCCTCGCGGACTCCTGCTGTACGGCCCGCCCGGATGTGGCAAGACGCTCATCGCGAAGGCCGTTGCGCACTCTTTGGGCGAGGCGACGGGCGCAAATCGGAGTTACTTCCTCTCCGTCAAGGGTCCCGAGCTCCTCAACAAGTACGTGGGCGAAACTGAGCG
>JAEZXC010000118.1 GCA_023442845.1 Actinomycetes bacterium
CGCATCGGTGGGCGGGGCCCGCTCAAGGAGCGCATCGAGTCGCTCGTCGAGCGTCATCAGCTTGCGGACTCCGTCATCCTCGAAGGCTTTGTCGCCGACGCCGACAAGCCCGGGTTCCTCGCCGCTGCCGACATCGCGGTATTCCCCGCAACCGGCGGCGAAAGCTTTGGCATCGTGCTCACCGAAGCAATGGCGTCGGGCTCTGGTGTGGTGCTTGGCGGGGACAACCCCGGCTACACGTGGACCCTTGGCGACTCGCGCGCCATCGTCGACCCCCGCGACACGAAGGCTTTCGCGGAGCGGCTCACAATGATGGCAACGGACCCACTCGCGTGCGAATCGCTCCACGCGCAGCAGCAGGACCGGGTGCGCGACTTCGATGTCACAGCCGTCGCCGATCGCCTCGAGTCCCTCTACCGCGGAGCCTGACCACCCCTCGACCCAGGTAGCGTGGTGCCCATGCAGGTACTCGCGTATTGGCTCATGCGAACGGCAATGTTCTTTGCCGTCTTTGGCGTGCTGTGGCTGCTCCACTGGTACGACGGCTGGGCGGCGCTGTTCGCGCTCATCGTCGCGTGGGCCCTCAGCTATATCGCCCTCCCCGGCATGCGCGAGCGCGCCGCCCGTCAGATGGATGGCTGGATCAATCGCTCTCACCGGCACATTGACGCCGACGCTGACGTTGAGGACGAGGAGATCGCGGCCGACGCGCAGGCTGGCTCAGGAGATAAGGATGCCGAGCGCGAGTAGCGCGGCCCGTTGCCCCCATCAATAGGGGCTTGCGACGTAGAGCATCTTTTCCATAGTGTCGGGCAGGTGCGGATAGCGCTGTCCTTAGCCGGCATTCTTGCGATCGCAGCGTGCGGACTCACCACCTCGTCTGATTCGACGGACACGTTCGATCAGCGCATCGCCGCCGCGATCGAGGATGCTCAGTCGAACGGTGCGAGCGAGCAGCAGATCGAGGCGCTAAGAGCCGCACAGGAACAGGGGTACGTCTCCTTCGATATTGCACGTGATGCCGCGCTTGCATCGATTGATTGCATGGCGAGATCCGGGGTGGACGCGACATATTCGGAGCGTGACGACGGATCGGGCGTCAAGATTCCGACTTTTGTGGCGTCCCTCGCTGGTGGAAACCAGGATGCGATCAGCGCGATCGTGGATTCATGCAGTCGCACGGAGGAAGCATGGGTCTCCAAGATGTACCAACTGCAACCCTCAACGCAGAATGCCCGTGATGAGAACCTGACGCGTGCGCTCCCCGCTATCCGGCAATGCTTGGAGAGTCATGGCGTCGCAATTGAGGACGACGCATCGCGCGACGAGGTAGTCCAAGCCGCAGCCGAACTGGCTAGGGAAACGGGGACCGGGGCCGGTACTACGCCGGTCGACTGTTTAGTCGAGGCCGGCGTGACCAACTATTGACGGCTCAGACCGTTCAGGACACAAGGATGCCGAACGCGAGTAGCGCCGCGTAGGCCATCCCGATCCACCCAAGCCCCAAGAAGATGGGCTTGAGTGCGATACCCCTCGCACCCACGAGCACCGAGACCGCGGCGAGCAGCGCAGGCAGGGCCACCATCGTGGCGAGCAACGCCCACGGCAAAGCGAAGCCGACCACCACGGCGCAAGCGACCGGTGCGAGCACTACAAAGGCAAACAGGCGGCGGGTGCGACCTTCGCCAAGTTTCACCGCGAGCGTGCGTTTGCCGGCGACCGTGTCGCCATCGACATCGCGCACGTTGTTCACCATGAGCAGCGCAACCGCATTGAGACCGACACCGACTGAGGCGACCGCGGCCCACCATGTGACCGAACCCGCCTGGGTCAGCATCGTCCCGAGCACTGCAACAGGACCGAAGAACACGAGCACGGCCACCTCGCCCCAACCGCGGTAGCCGTAGGGGTTCTTAGTTGCCGTGTACGCCCACGCGGCGCCCACGGCGAGGGCGCCCACGGCGAGCAGGACCCACTGCCCGGTCATCACGCACAAGGCGACACCAGCAGTCGCGCCCAGGGTGCTTGCGATCCAGGCCGCCCTCTTGACGAGGCTCGGGCGGGCCCGGCCCGACGCCACGAGACGCGTGGGTCCGACACGGTTCACATCGGTTCCGCGCACCCCATCCGCGTAGTCATTGGCGTAGTTCGAGGCGATCTGCAACGCGAGGCCCACAATGAGTGCGAGCACGGCGTGCAACGGCCTGAACGACCCCTCTTGCGCAGCGGCCGCCGAACCGACCACCACCGCGGCGATAGCCGTCCACAACGTGCGCGGGCGCGCGCCATCAATCCAATCGCGGGCCGTGGTCATCAAGCATTCCGTCCTAGGTCGGCAGCCAAGTTCTTCAGCAGCGGGTAGTTCACTTTTCCAGAGGGCAAGCGCGGCAGCGCTGCCACCACCACCATCTCGCGAGGCAATGCATAGGCGGGCAGGTGTGGTTCCAGGGCGGTACGCACATCCCACAGTCGCTCGGTGCGTTCGCGATCACGCGGCACCACAAACGACACGACCGCTTCGCCCCACTCCGCGTTCGGTGCACCGACAACGGCGGACTCATGGACCCAATCGAGTTGATCAACTGCCTGTTCGACCATTCGAGGATGAACCTTGAAACCGCCGGTCGTGATGACGTGATCGGCCCGGCCCAACACGCGAAGGTGGCCAGCGTCGTCCCATTCGCCCACGTCCGACGTCACGAGCCAGCGCCGCTCCTCATATACTTCCCACGCCTCCGGGCGCTCGGGCCGGTAGCCATCCGCCAACGCCGACGTCGCGATGAGGATGCGGCCGTC
Source organism: Actinomycetes bacterium (assembly GCA_023442845.1). GTDB lineage: Bacteria > Actinomycetota > Actinomycetes > Actinomycetales > Demequinaceae > Demequina. The sequence goes on from JAEZXC010000118.1 coordinate 2,797, forward strand.
CTCCCGGATCCTCACCGTCGTGTCGCCAATGGGCTCGCCGTCGTACACACAGCCGCCAGCGGTCTCCGTCATTCCGTACGTGCGCACAACTGACGCCGGAACGTCCTCCAACGCCAACGCCGCGCCTCCCACCAACACCGCATCAAAGGAGGCGAGGGTGTCGCGTGCGACGGCGTCGGCCATGACCCGGCGCAACTGGGTAGGCACAAGCGATGTGTACCGGCGCCCCTCGCTCGGGAGGCGCTGCGCGGCGGCGACAAAAGCGTCGGCCGTAAACGACCCGGGAGAGACACTCGCGAGCGCCGTACCGCCCAACGCCGCCCGTGCCACCACCATCGCCCCCGCGATCCGATCGGTCGGTAGCGCGAGCACCCAATGGCCGTCCCCACCCAACCGAGCGGAGGTCGCGGCAACCGAAGCGCGGATTGCCCGCCCAGGCAGCAACACCTCCGTGGGGGTGCCCGTGGAACCCGACGTGTCCACCGCTATGCCAACGACACGGCCCGCAAGTGCATCCGTGATCGCGTCAGCCGCGCCGTCGGTGAGCCGCGCGTAGTCCATGGATCCAGCCTATGTGGCCCCTAGACTCGACATATGCGCAGAGGCTTGGGGGCAGTGGTAGCGGTCACAGCAATCGTGATTGCCGCGTGCGCGCCGCAAGAAATCACGCCAGCGACCGTAACGGTGACGCCCGACCCCACACCGTTGCGGTCCGCTGCCGCGTCGCCGCCACCGGACCCAATCCCGTCCGTGGCCTGGCCGCTGACGGGCGTGGATGCGTCCGAGGCGGACCCGGCGGCGCTTGCCCGCCCCTCGATCGCCGTGAAGATTCCGAACGACACCGCCCATTCTCGGCCGCAGAAGAACCTCGAGTATGCGGACATCGTGTTCGAGCAGTACGTGGAGGGTGGCGTGCCGCGCCTGGTCGCGGTGTTCCACTCGAACCAGCCGGAAGAGGTTGGCCCGGTGCGCGCGATGCGCGAAATGGACCCGAACATCGTCGGCTCCTTTGGTGGCCCGCTCGTGTTCTCGGGCGCCAACCCGTACGTGATGAAGGTGGCCCGCAACTCCGGGCAGTTGCTCATTGCCGAGGATGTGGGCTCCAAGGGCTTCTTCCGCACCAAGGACCGCAAGGCCCCCTACAACCTTCACGTGCGGCTTGCTGACGTGCTTGAGCAGGCCCCGGATGCGGTGGCGCCGCCCGCGCAGTTTGCATATGCGTATCCTTCGGAGCTCGCTACTGCCGTTGCTGAGGGCACCCCGTCAACCCACATCAGCCTGCGCCTATCCGGTCACGGCGAACCGAAGTGGGACTGGGACGAGGCGTCGCAAACGTGGTTGCGCAGCGAGTTTTCTGACCCGCACA
>JAEZXC010000122.1 GCA_023442845.1 Actinomycetes bacterium
GTCTCTTGCGATCCCGCGTTCTCGAGAACGAGCGTGCCCCACTTGGAAGTGGCGATACGCGGCTCCGAATCCTTGATGATCGGGTTGGAATCGTTGCCGAGCGCCATGATGACGAGGTCCGCCTCGATGGTCTCGGACTGACCCGTGCTGATGGGCTTGCGGCGGCCCGACGCGTCGGGCTCGCCCAACTCCATGAGATCTACGACCGCAGCCTTGACGAAGCCGTCCTCGCCTCCGACGAACTCGGTGGGGGAGGCGAGTTGCTTGAGAGCGACACCTTCCTCAAGTGCGTGGTGGAGTTCCTCGACACGGGCGGGCATCTCTTCGCGAGAGCGGCGGTACACGATGGTGACGTTGCCGCCAAGCCGACGCGAGGTGCGCGCCGCGTCCATCGCGGTGTTACCTCCGCCGATGATGAGGACGCGCTTGCCTTTGACCTCGGGAAGCGGGGTCTCAAACTCCTCCCGGAGGCCCTGCATGAGGTTGACGCGGGTGAGGAACTCGTTCGCCGACATCACGTTGAGGAGGTGCTCGCCCGGCACATTCATGAATCGTGGCAGGCCTGCACCGGTGCCCACGAAGACCTTCCAGAAGCCAGCGTCGCGCAGGTCCTGCAACGTGGACGTCTTGCCGACAACAAAGTTGAGAACGAACTTGCCGCCAAGGAGGCGGATCTTCTCAACGACGTCGTCGATGAGGTTGTTGGGAAGGCGGAACTCGGGAATGCCGTAGCGGAGCACACCGCCGAGCTCGTGGAATGCCTCAAACACAGTGACGGGGTAGCCCTCGGCGGCCAGCAAGTAAGCGTTGATGAGACCCGCGGGACCCGATCCGACGATCGCAACAGGCGGCTTCGTGCCCTGCGTCCACGGGTCAACCACGCCAGCAAAGCGTTCCTGGTTCGCATTCGGGTAACGGAGCTTCTCGCGCTGCGGCAGGAAGAACTCGATCTGACCAATGGACATCGGCGTCTTAAGGAGGCACGAACCCTGGCACTGCAGTTCCTGCGGGCAAACGCGACCCGTCACGTCGGGCAGAGGGTTCATGCTCTGGATCAGTTCCAGCGCCCCACGGAAGTCGCCGCGACCGATGTAGTCGAGCATCTCGGGGATGTGGATACGCACCGGGCAGCCGCCCACGCGCTCGTCCACCTTGCCGGTGTGCGACCCAACCTCGCAGGGACGTTCCTCGCACTGCTTGTCACGCAGCACCTCAAGCCACACGAGCAGGTCGACCTCACGTGGCGTGTAGCCGAGAGCGGTGTACCCGAGGTAACCCTGGTTGACGAGTTCGAAGTCCTCTGCACGATCCTCCGGCTCACGCACGTACGGCGGAATCGCCACGTGCGCGGGCCAGATTGCAGAGAAACCCTTGAGCATCGGGTAACGGTCCGACAGCACGCGGTCGACGCCGCGAATGAAGGAGCGCTTCTTGCCGACGGGCAGGTTCCAAATGAAGCGCATCATCAGCGTTGAGGCGTCATTATCTTGCTCGAGAATGCTCCACAGCTGGCGCATGAAGTCATCGGACAGCTCCGGCTGCTGGAACTCCCAGGCAGCCGCCGCGATGCCTTCCTCGATGAACATGTCGCGGAATGCGTTGGGGTCCTGCACCAAGCGGCGCTTCAGCAGTTCGAGTTGTGCCTTAAAGGTCTCCACACCAGCCGACGCTTCGAGGCCCTCGACCTCGCTGAGCGTCGTCTCGAGCGCCTGTTGCGCGTCGAGATATCGGCGCACCTCGTCGCTGGTGGGGGCGCTCACCGGCGTCTCATCGACGGTACTCATTTGATGATCTCCGCATCGCACGAGGCCTTGACCCGGTCGATCCGCTTGAGGATCTCCGGCGTGATCTGGACCTTCTCGGCAGCTCCTGGGACCATGCCGGCCACAACCCGCGCCTCGCCGTCGATGATGACGGTCTTCTTTTCGAAGAACTGCGGCAATTCGTTGTAACACGTGGCGCAGTCGTTGCACTTCGCTTCGTCCGCCGGGTCCAAATAGACCGGTCCGGCTGATCCTGCCGCAACGTCAGCACATGACGCCGACGCTGTGGCGGGGGCCGACGCCGACGTGGGGGTAAGTGCCAGGGCCGGCCGCGGTGCGGCGGGGGCCTTGCTTGACGTCGCCAGTGCGGACATTGCGCGTGCAATCTCGTCGATTGAGGTCTCGCGCAACTGGAGGACCTCTTCGTAGCGCGCCGTGAGGTCATCGATCTCCGCGCGGTGCGCGGCGCTCAGACGATCCTCGGTCTGGCCAGCGAGGTACTGGAGGGTCTGCCAGAAGCGCTGACGCTCTTCCACAAGGTCGACGATCGCCGACGAGCACTCCACCTTGATGAGTCGCTTGTCCGCATCTGTCGCGTACACGAAGGCCACGCGATCTGCACGCTCAGCGGCGGGCAGCTCCACGTACTCCGCGATGGGCAGAGCGGTTGCCGCCTTCTCGGCTGAGAGCTTGCGGAACTGCTTCTTGAAACGCACCTCACCGAGCGCAAACTCGGCCGGCGTGAGAGGCGTCGTCATCAACTCGAGCTGTCCAGCGTCGTTGATGAACTCAAGAGTGGACGTTGCCCACTTCTTGTCGACGTCGGGGTTGCCCTCGACGCTGAAGCGCTCGCGCAGCGTGGTGCCGCCGCGCGGGTCGTGCACAAACAGCGGGCTCATGCGGCTTTCGACGGCGAGGCGTGACCGAGCGTTCGACAGGTCCTCGGCAATGCCGTTCTCGGTTCCACACGGGGTGTAGATGTCGAGTACGGATGCTCCCTCTTGGTATGCGAGGGCCTTCATTGCCGTGGTGAGGAAGTGGCCCTGCATGGCCGTCGATGTCGCGCTCGCGAACACACCTGGGTGGAAGGACGCGAGGAGAACGAGGTCCTTGCGGCCCTCCTGCTTGCCGTCGTGTGCCTTGCCGAAGCGGGCGAGGTCGGCGTCTTGGCCGATGTAGCTCGCCGTCGATGCTTGTCCACCGGTGTTCGAGTATGCGCCGGTGTTGAGCACGAGCATCGTGACGGGGGTGCCGGAAGCGAGTACGCGTGACATCGCACCAAAGCCGATGTCGTAGCTCGCGCCGTCACCACCGATCGTCAGCACGTTCGGCATGAGGCGGAGCTCATCCGCGGTGAGGTCGCGCCATGTGAGGGTGCTGAGCCGCTTGTCGTGCTCGGCGGGCTCGTATGCGTCCTCGAGTTCGAGGCGCGCCTTGCGAAGTGCCTTCACCTCCACAATCTGCTGAGCCGAAAGTCCCTCGTAAATGCCTGCCGCGAGCGGCTGAGCATCTTGGAAGAGGCTGTTGACCCAGGGGTCGAGGTACGGCGTGAACGGCATCGTCGAGGCGTACACCGACGAGCATCCGGTGGCGTTCGCGACCACGGTCGGCGAAGGTCCGCCACCCGTCGGGCCGGACTCGGTGAGGTAAAGAGCGCGGTCAAGATCGGCAAGCACGCCGTCGATGCGCGCCACCCGGTCTGCCTGGGTCGCGTCGAGCGAGTCTCGCTTGGCGGTCAGCTTCGCGATGAGGTCTTCGAGTTCCGCAATGTGAGAGCGGCGACGCTCCTCACCAACCGCGCGGCTCATTGACGTGACAAGGCGAATCGCCGTCACCTCACCACAACCGCGGCATGCACCGTGACCACCCGTCGTGGCGTAGTACGCAGTGCGGTCAAGCAGCATGCGCTTGATGTCACCGTCGAGTTCGGTGGAGCCCTCGAAGAAGCGCTTGGGCGTTGCCTCCAACGTGGTCATCGTCTCAAAGCGCCGTTCGAGTTCGGCGAGCACGTCCGCGTCTTGGTCAACGGCAGTGAGCGCACCAGCGCCACATACGTCGACGCACTGGAGACAGCCGGTGCACTTCCACGGGTCAACGACCGCCGAGAACAGGCCGCCCGATCCGGGCTGCTCCTTCTCCATCGAGTCGAAGAACGGACGGGTGCGAGCCACCGGGAAGGTGGCAAGGTGCGCGACCATCGAGTCGAAGGCCGCCCGCATCGTCACGTCAGCGTCGGCGTCAACCGCACCTGCAGCGTCGGCCACGATGTCTGCGAAGGCGCGCGGCGACTTGTCCTGGCGGTACGCCTCACGCACGGCCTCTGCCAAGGGGTAGACCTTGGAGCGGAGGGCGTCACGCTGAGCGTCCGTTCCGGCGGCGGCTGCGATGCCAGCGAGCAGGAGGTCGTGGATCTCGTGCACCGTGTTCGGAATGGCGACGTCGGGGCACACCATTGCGCAGTCGAGGCAGCCGGTGCAGGCAGCCGGATCGAAAATCGGTGCCGTACGGCGGAACAGGCCCTTGTCTTTCGCGGCACCGGTACCGACTGGCATGAACATGCCGACGCCGGGCAGGACGGGAGTTTCGCCGATCGTTCCCTCGCGGAACGGGCGGGCAATGAGATCCTCGTAGTATCCGGGGTCGAAAAGGTTGGTAGCGCGAGGTTCTGCGGCGGTGGGGCACATCGACGCGGACAGCGTGGACACATGTGCCGTGGGGGCCGACTTCTCCTTGTCGATTTCGACAAACGCAGGAGCGTTGTAGTCAACCGGCGTTGTCGCCTCGATGCCGTCGCGGATCACGGCCATGTTGCCCTCGACAACGGCCTCGCCCTTACCGCCAAACTTCTTGACGATTTGCGCGCGCACCTTCTCGAGGATGACGTCGCGCGATGCGCCGGAGGCGACACGGTCAACGTGACCGGCCACCGCTCCGATGAACGCGATACCCATCATGCGGGTCTCAAGTTCGGGCGTGGGGGCGTGCTTGCGCGCGACGGTGAACGCGTCGACGACGAGGAAGCGGATCTTCTTGTCGCGGATTGTGCGCCGCGCATAGGTAGGCAGCGCACGCCACACGTCTTCGGATGCGAGGTCTGACTGGAGGATGAACGTGCCGCCGTCAACAAGGCCCTTGAGCGGGTTCGTGTGAACGAACGCCTGGTGGTCGGGGGAAATGACGACCTCGACGTCCTCAAGTTCCGCGTTGGTGAAGAGCACGGGCTCGGGGCTCAAGGTGATGTAGTAATTCGTGGCCGCACCGCTCTTTTCCGAGCCGTACTTTGGTGCGGACTTCGAGTGCATGCCGAGGACACCGGCGAGGATGTCGGTGAGCAACTTGCCGGTGGCGACCGTGCCGTAACCGCCGACCGAGTGGAAGCGAATGCGCATCGCGGATTCGGGCAGGAGGCCTGCGGGGTTGGGCTCGGTCTCGAGCGCCATCGCCTCGGTCTCCGGGTATGCGGCACGCAGCCTGTCCTCGAGCGCTGCGAGCGACGGCACGGAGTCGGTTCCAAAGAACTGTGAGCCGAGGTAGACAAGGGGCGTGGTCTTGCCCGCCGCCATGTGCTTGAACGCGGCAATGATGTGGCGCGGCTGCACATCGTGACCGCCAAGGCCGAAGATTGCCGTGGTCAACGTGGGGGCGGTGGCGAGTGCGGGGATCCCGTCGTACTGCGGGGTGTCGGCATTGGCGCGCGCCTTGAAAAGTGCGCCCGTGACAAAGCGGGTCAGTGCCGTCTCGTCTGAGCGCTCGAGCACGGTGACGGCCTTGGCATTGCCAAGGGCCGCGATGAGCTCGGCCTCGGGGAACGGCTGCAGTGCCTTGATGGAGACGACGCCCACCTTGATGCCCTGCGCCCGCAGGTACGGGAGAACCGCGCGAACGTCGTCGGTGATGGATCCGAGGCCCACCATGATGTAGTCCGCGTCCTCGCAGTCGTAGGCCATGACGGGCGAGTACTCGCGGCCCGTGAGCTCGGCGTATTCGGTCATCGCCTGGCGCATGAGTGCCGGAACTGCGCTGACAAAGTGCGTGCGGTGGTCAACCGCGCCGGCCTGGAAGTCGGGCTGGTTCTGAACGGTGCCGGTAACGCCCGGGTTGTGCGGGTCGACAAGGGCAGGCACCAACTGACGAGTGCCCTTCTGCCAGGCGTTGACCCACTGGCGACGCCATTGCGCGTGCAATTGCGCGGGAACCCACGCAAGCGTCTGCTCGATGAGGGAACCTTCGTTGTCAGCCTCAACAGCGTCGGCGTTGGCCTCAAGGTGCGCCCGCAGCGCGGTCGCTGCCTGCTCGCTGAACGCCGCAGACTGACGCGTGATGTACTCGCCGAGTTGGAAGACGCGGCCTTTTGCACCGTAGAGCATGTCCTGCGCCACCGTGGGGCAAGGGATGCGGCTCGCAGGATCGCCCAGGTATTCGCGCAGCAGGTTTGCCTCCGGCAGCACGGCCTCGCTCATCACGTGGCTTGTCGCGAAGCCGTCCATCGCGTTGGCAACAGGAATGAGTGACAGCGCCGACGTCCGGTACGCGATCGCCGCAAGGTCGGCCGCCTCTTGGGGGTTCGAGCCAAACAGAATCGTGTAACCGGCGGGAAGCAGTGCGTAGACGTCGTCGTGACCCGCCATCACGTTGAGTGAGTGCTTGGAAACGACGCGAGCCGCGACTTGCAGCACAAAGCCGCCGATCTTCTTGCCCACGGTGACGTAGTGGGATTCCATCGCATACAGGATGCCTTGGCTCGAGGACGCATTGGAGACGTAGGAGCCGCCGGTCAACGAGGCGCCGAGAGCACCACTTTGAGCGGAGTGCTCGCCTTCGGTCTCAACGAAGAAGGGATGCTTGCCCCACACATTGAGGCCGCCTTCTGCGCGATACGCCTCAAAGATCTCAGCGATCTCGGTGGAAGGGGTGATGGGATAGCCGATCACGCCCCCGCACACTTGGCTCATGACGTGGGCAACTGCTCCGTTGCCGTTGATAACGGTCGGAATGCCGGGGTAGGTGGGCTTGTGAGCACTCATTGCGACGCCTGTTCGATCCGCTAGCACGATGCGAACGATGGCAGACCGCTCGGAGAGCCGGGATATGGTGTTGGGTCGCGTCATGTGGCGCCCCGTCACCACGATCCGTGGGTGCTTCTTTGCGTTCCACACGTCCGCGTTGAACGCTTTCAGGCTAGGTCTGAACTGTCGAGAAAAGTGCGCCGTTGGTCCCACGACTCAGGTCCCGTAAGGCGCCGCCTTGGGTGACCTATGAGGCGATTAAATGCCTGGTAGAAGGCTAAGTATTAGCGGCCGAGGGCGACACGTTCCGGGCAGTCGAATGGGTCCCGTGCGGCGAGTCCCACCCGGTTGAGGTAGTCGATCACGATGGCGTACGAGCGCAGCAGGCTTGTCTCCGTATAGGGAATCGCCAGCGTCTCGCAGTGCTCCTTCACAAGTTCCCTGGCACGAGCAAGGTAGGGCCGCGCCATGTTGGGAAACAAATGGTGCTCGATCTGGTAGTTGAGGCCGCCCATGGCGATCGACATGAACCAACCGCCCCGAATGTTGCGGCTCGTCAGCAC
>JAEZXC010000129.1 GCA_023442845.1 Actinomycetes bacterium
CGCCCAAACGCTCGGCGAGTGCGGTCATTGCCACGGGTCCGTGCGACCACTCTTGGAGAGTCCAGATGCACTTGAGGTAGTCCTGAGTGCTCTGGCTGAGGTTCGCAACAGCCATGGCCGCAGTCTAGAAGGTCGCGGGCAGAGACAGGGGTGGTGGGACCTCCCGCAACTCGCCGCAGATGCCTTCAACGGGTGGCAGGACATCCGACAACTCACCGCAAACGCCTCGAAAAATCGCAATAACCTCCCGCAACTCACCGCAAACGGCGGGGGAGAGGGCGGAGGGGTTAGAGGTACATCGGCGTGAGCTTTTCGTACTCCTCCACAGCGGCGCCCTTCATGCACAGGTCGATGATTTCGCGCCCTAACGGATCGAGCTCCGGCGTGAGGAACTGTTGCAGTTCAGAACGGAAAAAGCCCGTGAGGATGCGGCAGCCCTCGTCGTAGGCGACAACACCCATCGAGGACTGCAACTCGGGCCGCAGCAGCGACCGGCGCACCGGCTGGCCATCAAGCGAGATCTCCTTTGGCGTGTAGCCAAACAACGCGCATCGCGCAGGTTCGAGTTGGTCCGCACGCACGCGTCCGCCACCCTTGCGGGCAAGCCACTCGCGCGTCAGCCACTCGGCCGAGAATCCCACCTTGTAGCTGCCAATGTGCTGGTTCGGGGTGAGCACGTAGCGTGTGTGGTTGAAGGTGAGAATCTGGTTGAGGAGGAGGTTGGCTGCCGCCACCTTAGTGCCGGTCGAGAACGGCCAGTAGGAGCCGACGCCCTCGGAGACCATGCCGCCGTGCTCGAGTTTGCGGACCGCATCCGCGGCTTCGCCGATCGACGGGTTCTTGTCGCCGCGCGGTGCGACAAGGCGCCACAGCCATGCGATTGCAGGCGGCACGAAGTGGGTCATTCCCATGATTCCGTACGAGGGGTTGTCGGCCGTGCATGCGGGCATCCGCACCCCAAAGGTGCGTACATCTACAGGTTCGGGGGTGCTGACAACGCCGTGGATGTGGGAGCGGGGGATCACGACGCGAGGGTTCGGGCACGGCTTGCCGGTCGTGTCGAGGGTGTGCTCCCAGGGCAACGCGGTCGCGTCTGGGACTGCGTGAACGTTGAAGAACACGAGTGGCTGCTCCGGGTGGATGCACGCGCGCTCAAAGTTGACATCTTCGCCGTACTGAGTGAGGTTGTCGACCCGCACGAACCATCCGTCTTCGGCGTCCGCGACCACCATGCGGCCATCGCCAGTCTGTACCGCGGGGTGGCACAACGTCATGTCGTCGGTGACCGGGCTGAGCTCGCAGGATTCGGACAGCGTGATGTGATAGGGCTCCCCGGTCACGGTGTTGACTCCGAGAAGGATGCGACCGTCGGCCTCGCGGCGCAAGTCCTGGCACATCTCGGATTTGCCGCCACCTGATGCACCTTCGTGCATGACGATCGTCTCGTTGTCGTACGGCGTGGTGACGCGCACGGATGACGCGTGGGCAGTGATCCACCCTTCAGATTCGCCGATGTCAAGCAACACCGAGAACACACCCTTTTTCGCGCTCGGACCGGGGTACAAGTTGTACGCAAAGATCTCGTGGAGAGTCTCAGTGCGGTCGTGCACGACCACCTGCTTGCCGCCAAAGTGGGTGTGACGGAACGGTGGCGCGACATACAGGATCGACCGCGGGTTGAACGGGCCGATCTCAGCAAAGGTCGTCCACCCCTGGAGGTCAACGAGCGCAAGTGCGAAGAACGCCGCGTTGAGCGGGACGATCGCGAGCGACGGCGATCCATAGGTGAGCCCGCCAGCCTTGAACGGGACAACGACGAGGTCCTGCGTGCTCAGCCATGAGAACGTCTCCGCCTTGACGCGATCGAAGCTCTCGCCAAATCGGTCGCTATAGCGCGTCTTGTCGGTAGGCCGCGGGTCAGCGATCACCATGCACTCGGGGTCGCGCCGGCGCATGTAGTCCTCGGGATAGTTAACTGCCGCGCCATTGCGGCAACGCGTCACCGTCGCTTCCGTGATGACCTGGTCGCCCGCCTCGTAGTCGACGGAGAAGACAGGCCCACCCTGAGGGCCGAGAGTGAGGCGGTAGAGCTCCTCACGACTCGACGGGACGACGACGCGCGGGCTTGCGGACAGCGCCTCGCGCACCGCGGCGGGGAGGTCGACGGTTTCCAGCATCGAAGCGAGTACTGCGGGGGTGTCGGGTGCGGGTGTTTGGCTGACAGGCGACATGGGGTTCACGGACGTGCTCCTTCGGGAGGGGCGTGGCACCAGCCTTGACGCCCGATTCTTTACCCGGATTTTGCCGTCCCGAGGGCGTTACATATGGGGACCTAGGTCCGCTGTTATCGAAAACGGGATATTCCAGACACGTTCTTGCGTTGACAAGAGAGGCGAGTCCGAGATTCAAAGGGCTCGCCCGTTACCCGAAAGGAGTCGCATCATGCCCAATCAGTGGAGCGACAAGAGAGAACGCCAGTACAAAAAGATCAAGGAATCCGAACTCGATCGCGGCCGATCACGGGATCGTGCCGAGGAAATTGCTGCCGCTACGGTCAACAAGACTCGTGCGCGCAAGGGCGAGACAAAGAACTAAGCGTGTTGCTCCCGCGCGGCGGAACGGTGGGCGCCGCCAACGCCGGGAAGGCAGTCATGCGCGCGGCGTTCACTCGCCGGACGGCTTTGACTCCGCGTGGCCACCAAATCCCTTCCTCATCGCGCTCAGCACCTTCTCCGCGTAGGCGTCGAGGTCCCTCGACGCAAAACGCGAGTACAGCGCCGTCGTGAGCACCGGCGTTGGGACACCCTCGTCGATTGCGGCGATGGACGTCCAGCGCCCCTCGCCAGAGTCGGCGACGACACCGGAGAATTCTCCAAGGTCGGGCGACGTGTGGAGGGCGTCGGCCGTGAGGTCAAGGAGCCACGAACCGATGACAGAGCCCCGGCGCCACACCTCGGCGATTTCATCGACCTTGAGGTGGTACTGGTAATACTCGGGGTTCGACATCGGTGCGGTCTGCGCCTCGAAGGCAGGGGTACCCGGCACCCCCGCGTTTGCCGCCTTCAAGAGGTTGAATCCCTCTGCGTAGGCCGCCATCAGGCCGTACTCGATGCCGTTATGAACCATCTTGACGAAGTGTCCGGCCCCCACCGGTCCGCAGTGCAACCACCCCTCCTCGCCGGGGAGCGGCTCGCCCGTCTTGCCCGCCGTGCGCACGGCGGCCTCGATACCGGGGGCGAGGGTGCGGAATAGGGGTGTCAAACGCTCGACGACTGCGTCGTCCCCACCGACCATGAGAGAGAACCCGCGTTCGGCTCCCCACACTCCGCCCGAGGTGCCGACGTCGACGAGGTGCACACCCTTCTCAGCGAGCACGGCAGCGTGGCGAAGATCATCGCGGTAGTACGTGTTCCCGCCATCGATGATGGTGTCGCCCGGCTCAAGGACGTCAGTCAGTGACTCAATGACGGTGTCTGTCGCTGTGCCCGCCGGCACCATCACCCACACGGTGCGCGGTGCCGTGAGCACAGTGGCGAATCTCGCAAGATCCTCCACCGGAATGGCACCTTCTGAGGCAAGCGCCTCGACGGAATCCGGGTTGAGGTCGTACACGGCGACCTCGTGGCCGCCCTTCATGAGCCGGCGGCTCAGGCCGGCGCCCATGCGACCGAGGCCAACCATGCCGATCTGTTGCGTCGTGATCATGAGTTCTCCTTGACTGGGGCGTCCGCATCAAGAGCGGGCTCTGGGACAGGGTTATGCCAACCGCCCACGGACGCTGCCAGCCGGTCCGCGTCGGATGGTCCCCACGTACCTGGCTCGTACGGCACGGCAGGGTGGTGGTCAACGAGCACGCGATCGACAACACGCCACGCGGCTTCGACGGATCCGCGCGAGGTGAACAACGCGCGGTCGCCCGCCATCGCACCGGCAAGTAGTCGCTCGTAGGGTGCGCGCTCCAGCGGGCTCTCCGTGTTCATCACGAGCTCGCGCTGTAAGCCCCGGAACTCTTCACCGGGCGTCTTGACGCGAGCCGCGAGTGCGATTCGGGATACGGGGCTCAACCGAAACCGGAGGTAGTTGGGCTTGTCGTCGGCATAGGCGTCGTCAAAGAGCTGTTGTGGCGGGCGCTTGAAGTACACGACCACCTCACCACTCGTGTTCGCGAGCATTTTCCCCGTGCGCAAGAGCCATGGAACTCCTGCCCATCGCCACGAGTCGATGTAAAGGCGGACCGCCGCGAAGGTTTCGACGTCCGAATCTGCCGCGACCCCAGCCTCCTCGCGGTAGCCGCGAAACTGGCCGCGGACCACGTCATCGCGAGTGAGGGGGCGCATCGACCGAAACACCGCTTCCTTGGCAATCTGCACGGCGTCGTACCCCTGGTAGGCGGGCGGCTCCATTGCAAGGAGCGCGACGATTTGGAACACATGGTTCTGAATGACGTCGCGCAGCGCACCTGCTGATTCGTAGAAGGCGCCGCGGCCCTCGACGCCGAAGTCTTCGGCGAGGGTGACCTGAACGTGGTCAATGTATTGCCGGTTCCACACTGGCTCAAGGAACGAGTTGGCGAACCTCATGTAGAGGAGGTTCATGATCTCGTCTTTGCCCAGATAGTGATCGATACGAAATACCGACGGCTCGGCGAACGCCGTTTTTACGACGTCGTCGAGTTCGCAGGCAGAGGCGAGATCGCGTCCGAAGGGCTTCTCCACGATGACGCGCGCATTCTCATGAAGGCGGTAGTCGCGAAGGCCCCTGATGACGTCATCGAAGAGTGACGGTGGAATCGCGAGGTAGTGGGCGGGCCTGGTCGAGCCGACCCTCTCGAGTTCCTCGCGCAGAAGACCGAACGTCGTCGGCTCGGTGTAGTCACCATCCACGTAATGGAGGAGTTCAAGGAGCGTCGCGAGGTGCTCGTCATCCGGGCCGCCTCGCTCGATTACGGACTCTCGAGCTCGCTGGCGCAAGTCGTCGGTGTCCCAACCCGAGTGAGCAACGCCCACCACCGGCACCGCCAATTCCCCGGCCTCAACCATTGCGCGCAGAGCCGGGAAAATCTGTTTCCGTGCGAGATCGCCGCTGGCGCCAAAGAAGACGAGCGCGTCGGCGTCCCCGCGGCGAGCAGAGAGTTCGCGTGCCGAACGGGGTTGCGACATTGGCCAAACCTCCAATGGGTGGATTACACGGCCTATTACCGGCAACACGGCGTGTTTCGCCCTTATGCCCGAGCCTCTGTGATGCGGCTGCGGAATCTTCCGCGCGCCCGTGATCGTTGCCCCTGTGTGGGCCGGGCAATATCCGGCCGCGGAAAGGGAATGACGAATGTCCACCTCAACGCACGCCACATCTCCTCTTGAGTCGCTCAGCCGGGCGGGAGTCTCGATTTGGCTGGATGAGCTCAGCCGTACCGCTATCCGTGATGGCGCACTCCGCCGCGACGTGGATGAACGTCACGTGGTGGGAGTCACGACAAATCCGAGCATCTTTGCGAAAGCCGTCAGCCAGTCCGACGCGTACGACGAGCAGGTGCGTGACCTCGCTGCCCGCGGTGTGAGCGTGGACGAGGCGGTGCGGATGCTGACGACGGCGGATGTCCGCGACGCGTGCGACGTGTTGCGCGATGTGTACGACAGCACCGGCGGCATCGACGGCAGGGTGTCGATCGAAGTTGACCCTCGTTTTGCGTATGACAGTGCCGCGACAATCGCGGAGGCGCGCCAGTTGTGGTGGCTTGTCGATAGGCCGAACGCGATGATCAAGATTCCTGCCACCCAGGAGTGTCTGCCGGCGATTGAGCAGGCGATCGCGGACGGGATCAGCGTCAACGTGACCCTCATTTTTTCGCTTGAACGCTACAACGAGGTCATCGATGCATACATGGCGGGATTGCGCCGCGCGGCCGACGCTGGACGCGACCTCAGCACGATCGTGTCGGTCGCATCGTTCTTTGTGAGCCGGGTGGACGCAGCAGTCGACAAGCAGTTGCCACAGGGGCATGTGGCGCGTGGCGCGGTGGCAATTGCGAATGCCCGTCTCGCGATGGAGCTGTTCGAGAAGCGATTCGATGGCCCCGAATGGTCCGACTTGGCCGACCGCGCCGCGCACCCGCAGCGCCCCCTGTGGGCATCGACCTCCGTGAAGGACCCGGAGTACCCCGACACGATGTATGTCGACGAACTCGTCACCCGTGGTGTGGTGAACACGATGCCGCCGTCCACCCTTGCGGCTGTCGACGATCACAGTCTCGTGACGGACGAGACCGACACGGTGCGTGGCGCGTATGCGGACGCTCGTGCGGCGATCGAAGCCGTGGAGGCGGCGGGGATCTCAATCGCGGCGGTCACGCAACGTCTTGAGGAAGAGGGGGTCAAGAAGTTTGCCGACGCGTGGCAAGAGCTCCTCGATCACGTCGCCGAAAACCTCCAGCGGTAGGTGGAGGCGCGCCTAGTTGGCGTCGAACATCGCTGCGACGCCGCGGCTATAGCGCTCCGCGACTCGATCCCACAGCGCATCGGCAGCCGTGTCAATTGACTGGCGCGATGCGTCGGCCTGGAACCACTCGACCGACTCGTGAATCGCGTCCTCGAAGCGGTAGCGAGGAGCGAAGTCCGGCACGAGCGCCCGCACCTTGGAGTTGTCAAACACCCCCGCGTTTTCTTTGTCGCCACGAAGTGGGCCTTCGAATGCCTCGGCGTCGAAACGGACGAGCAAGTCAGTGGGGATGTGAAGGGTTTGCTCTTCGAGTCGTCCGGCACTCACGCCCAACGCAGTCGCGATGTGCTGGTGGATCTGGTTCCACGACAGCACGTCATCGGAGGTGATGTGGAACTCGTCGCCAAGCGCTTTGTCGTTGCCAAGCAACCCGGCAATGCCAACAGCAAAGTCGCGGTGATCGGTCAGGGTCCACAAACTGGTGCCGTCGCCGTGGGTGATGATCGGGGCGCCGCGGAGCAACCGCGCAGGCCACGTCCACGGGTGAACCCATGAGTTGACCGCTGCGGGCACATCGGCGTATCCGTACGTGTGCGACGGGCGCACCACCGTAAAGGGAAAGCCTGACTCCGCGTGGGCCACGCGCAAGCGGTGTTCGGCCTCGGCCTTGTCACGCGAGTACTGCCAGTACGGATTGTGCAGTGGGGTTGAGTCTTCTCGCACCACATAGTGGGTGGGAGGCGTTTGGTACGCCGACGCTGATGAGATGAAGACGTATTGCTTGGTGATCGAGGCAAAGGTCTCGATGTCCTGCGACACGTGGTCGGGCGCAAAGCCGATCCACTGGACTACAGCGTCGTATTCACCTCGCGCTGCCACGTCGCGCTTGAGCGCGGCCCGGAGTTCAGCCGGGTTGAGGGCGTCGGCGACGATGGTGCGCGCCCCCTGTGGGATGGCCGCCTTCGCGGACGTGCCGCGGGTGACAAGAGTGAGGTCATGTCCACGCTCAACGAGCAGGGGGGACACGGCCGATGAGATGAGGCCGGTTCCGCCAATGAACAACACGCGCATGCGATGACTCCGTTCGCTGCCTCGAGTGGCCGCCTCGCCGCCAGCGGCTCGGCATGCGCCTGTCGAAGCGATTCGACAATTCGCGTCTACTGTAACCGCGCGGTGCGCGAGAAACAAAGGACCAAAATCGTGCCGCGGCCTCCACCGGCGGCACCGCGAGTTCTCAGAGTGCGCAGTACTCCGCAATGGAGCCATTGGCGAGCCCAACACCCCAGTGCACAGCAGAGACCCGGCCCTGCGTCACATCGAACACGATGGCGGTGTCGCCCTCGCCGGGCACCACCAACTGATGGCGAGTTCCAAGCGCAGGGTCGTCGACGATGACGGCGGACGCGGTGGGATATGCGGCCGATACTTCATCCGTCGTTGACCCGACCGAAATACCTTCGGCCGTTTCCGGGGCAGGAAACACGGCGGCGTTCGCGAGGCTCCCGCTCCACGTCATGGTGAACAGGATGATTTCTTCACCAGGCTCGTCAGGCTTCGTGACGGCCGACACGTACAGCCCCGCGTCTGGCGCTTCGAGCACCGTCGCGTACCACGGGCACTCGACTCGACCGGCGATGATCGGCCCTGGCATCGCGGTTGTTGCTTCGGCGAAGGACATGCCGACGCAGATTTCCGCGTAGCGATTGTGGGCGATCGGCGCGAGGCCAGATGCGGATGCGCTTGGGTCCTCGCATGGATCAGCGCGCGGCGGCTCCGGCGTTGGGCTCTCCATATGAACCGCGGGCGCCCGCGGCGCTTCTACGGGCGCGGCCGACGCTGGCGTGGGCGCTGTCACGGCAGGCTGCTGATCGCCAGTTGGGCTAGCACTCGCGTCTGCCGACGCATTGGCATGCACGCTGCCTGAACCCCCCGTGCTGGAGCATGCGCTCGCGAGAAGGCAAGCAGTCACGATCACGGTGCCTGCACGTCGTTTCACGAGGACAAGCACATCACACCTCGCGGGGTCACGTCGCGGCAGCAGCCAACGCATCCCGGTAAATGCGCCCGAGCCGGTCGAAGACGGCATTCGCTTCATCGTCAATCGTCTGCCACTCGGGCCGCGCCTCGAACGCGGCAACCGCGCGGCGTGCTCCCTCGGTGAAAGGAATCGTCGCGCTCCAACCTGGCACCAACTCTTTGATGAGGCTCGTGTCGTAGACAGCGCCGTGCATCTTGTCGCCGTAAAGCGATCCGCGTTGGGCTGGCAACGCCGCGACGAGCGCCGCGGTTGGCACGTTGACCACCTGTGCTTCGAAGGCCTCGTCGCTCAGGCCGGCTGCGTGTGCGATCGCTCGGTGCAACCCCATCCACGTGAGGGCCTCGTCCGAGGTGACGTGGACGCTGCGCCCCTGCGCCGCCGACGCATCGAGGAGGCCGCGCATGGCGGTTGCGACGTCGTAGGCGTGGGTGATGGTCCACACGGACGTGCCGTCGCCCGGAATCACGATGTCTGCGCCGCGTCGCATTCGGTCGATGAGCGTCCACGGGTGCCGGGAAACGCCCGTGTATCCAGGGATTTTCGAGTCGCCATAGGTGTGGGCCGGTCGCACGATCGTGTAGGCGAGCCCGGCACGTTCCGCGCGTTCGATGAGCATTTCCTCGGCAGCCTGCTTTGCGCGCGCATACGCCCAGAAGTCGTTACGCTGCTCCGTCGACTCCGTCAGCGGCACGAAACGTTCGAACGATGCGTACGCGGCCGCCGTCGCAACGAGCACATAGCGGTGCGCTATCGGCGCAAAAGTCTCCACGTCGTCGGCCACGTGGTCCGGCCCAAACGCAACAAACTGGACGACCGCATCCCACTTCTCGCCACGTAGGCGCGTGCCACGCAGAAGCGACCTCACCGCCGCCGCGTCGGTGGCGTCGGCATGGAGAACGTGCGCGCCAGGGGGAGCAGTCGCCGTTGTCGACGTGCCCCGGGTGATGAGAGTGAGCTGATCACCCCGCTCGGCGCACACCAGCGCGAACTGAGATGAAATGAGACCGGTACCGCCAACAATGAGGATCCGCATGGGGTGATCGTAGGCGGCACGTGCGCGACGGCGCTTAGTAAACGGAGCGGGCCATGAGCGCAACGCGGACGGTGCTCTTCCGGGTGTCCTGCTCCGCAAGACGCCGGAAGCCGAGGCGTTCATGGAATGCCACGCCACCGGGATTCGGTGGGGAGAGGTTGACCTCAGCGGTCACCTCATTGGCGCCAATCTGGCGGGCATGAGCAAATACCGACTCGTACAACGCCCTGCCGATGCCCGTGCCCTTTGCCGACGGCGCGACGACGACACGGTCGACGTACAGATGGCGTACGCCGCGCTCTTCGAACCAGCGGTAGTTCTCGGAGTTGTATGGCTTGCCCATGGAGAGACAGATGAGGAACGCAATGAGCTCGCGCTGGTGATTGATGCCAACGAGCGCGATGTCGCTGTACGTGAACAGCTCGCGCATTTCGTTCTCGGTGAGGGGGTTCATCGCCGGTTGCGCTGCATTATTCAGCGCGAGAGCGGCGGGGATATCCGCTTCGCTCATCACGCGCATGCGCAAGTTCTGCATGGGTTAATTGTGCAGGTGTGTGGGCCGTTAAGCGACCGAGAAGTGCACGGGTGTTGTGCAACACGCACCTCAACCCGGCGTGACTGACATGCAAGGGCATGTATAGTTATGCACCATGACGTACTCGGTGGCAGTTGCTGGTGCGTCCGGGTACGTGGGCGGCGAGGTAATGCGCGTCTTTTCACAGCACCCGGACATCGAGTTTGGCGC
>JAEZXC010000130.1 GCA_023442845.1 Actinomycetes bacterium
TCAAGTGAACCCCTCACACCAGCGATGCCGATTCCTGCAACTGCAACAAATGCGGCTGCGATCGCAGTCATTCCACCTGCAAACCGTCCGGCAGTTCCAGTCAAGGGTCTCCCTTTCTCGTACAAATGCACCCCTCGGCAGTGCAGAGAGGTGCGTGGTCGAGCCGCAAATGGTGCACGACTACTCATTGTTGAAACGGCATGACGGCATATGGGACAAGCGTTCCTTGCCGGGTGCGACGCACCGCACACCGCCCGTACCGCCGCTACGCTAGAAGCGCCCTCAGGGCAGCGCCCTCGTAGCTCAATGGATAGAGCAACGGCCTTCTAATCCGTAGGTTGCAGGTTCGAGTCCTGCCGGGGGCACGCGTCGGCCGCGATGACGATTACGCGAAGATCGCGATCGCATACAGCACGAACACAAGCACGTGCGTCGCCCCGTGCGCAGCGCCCACTTTCGGAGTCAAGAACGTCGCGATGTTGAGTGCCATCGCTACGGCGAGTACAGCAAGCACTGCGGGGTCGGGAGCCAACACCACCGTCTGGCCTGTCGCAAGTCCAATGACGAGCACCACCGGAAGTGTGAGGCCTACACAGGAGACGAGGGCTCCGTGGGCGAGGTTGCTCATCCGCTGACCCTCACCCATCCAGGCTGCCCGTACCGTCGTGAGCGTCTCAGGCAAGAAGACGATGAGCGCGATGAGCAGGCCTGACAGCGCCACGGGTGCCCCCACCCGGCCGAGCCCCTCATCCAGCAACGTTGCCATGTCATGCGACAGCACGATGATCGGCACCACCATTGCGAGGAGCACGAGCACGCGGCCCACAATTTCCGAGCGATGCTCGCGCAGCACCGTCCTGACCGGAGGCCTCGGCTTCACAGCGAGGCTGTGCCGAACTGCATCCACCTCCTGGAAGTCGGCACGCTGCGGGCCGGTCTGGCGGTACAAGAAGTAGCTGTAGAGAGCAACTGTGAGCGCGACCGCAGCCGTCGCCTGTCCCGGTGTGTACGCGCCGCCGACGCCGACGACGGCGGGGAACACAAACGCGACAGTGAGGAGCACAACGAGGTACGCCAGGTACGTCGACACACCCACCGGATTGACGACAAGGTAGCCATGGCGCGTACCTCCCGCGAGCAATGCGACACCCATGATGAGAGCGAGGACAATCATCGTGGCCGCCGCGACCGAGTCCCGCGCGATCGTCGTGTGGTCGCCAGGGCCAAGCATGACGGCCGCAATGAGGATCACCTCGATCACCATGATCGACAGCGTGAGCACCAATGTGCCGTACGGATCGCCCAGCCGGCGAGCGAGTGCTTCGGCTTGAGTCACGACACCAAACGCGCACGTGACAATCACCGCAATAATTGCGCCGAGCACGCCGGCGATGACGAGGGAATGCGACCGATCGCTAACGATCGACCCGCTCGCTGCCACGCAGCCGACGCTGACCCACCCGATCGCGAGTTTGACGATCTCGGTGCGTGGGAGAATGGACCTCATTGCTGACGTCACGGGCACGGTGAGCACCTTGTCTGCTGGGCCGTCCCAACTCGACACGTGTCTGCACGGGTCGTCCCGGCAGGCCTCTGGCGACCTCCACTGTATCGACAGCGGCTTCGTTTGCCGTGCCTCGCACGTCGAAAACCCGTGACGCGGGGACCAGTGGCCCCCAGCGTCGGCCGTTCCTATCGAGAGGATGCGTGTATGTCGACTGCGCTCTTCGCTCCCCTGACCGTTCGCTCCGTCACCATGCGCAACCGTGTGTGGGTCAGCCCGATGTGCCAGTACTCGTGCGAGGACCGCGACGGGATGCCGTCCGATTGGCATCTTGTGCACTTGGGTTCTTTTGCGCGCGGCGGCGCGGGGCTCGTCATGGCCGAGGCGACGGGTGTGCTCCCGGAGGGCCGCATTTCACCGTGGTGCACCGGCCTCTGGAATGACGCCCAGCGCGATGCCTGGGCCCGTATCGCCGCCTTCATCAAGGGTCAAGGTGCAGTGCCCGCTATGCAACTGCAGCATGCGGGGCGCAAGGCCTCGACGTACCGCGAGTGGTCGGGAAAGGGAACGGTGCCGCTCAGCGACGGTGGTTGGACCACGGTTGCGCCGTCCGCGATTGCGTTCACGGGATACGACACCCCCGCTGCGTTGGACGAGGCGGGGATCACGCGAGTCGTCGACGGTTTCGCCACTGCCGCGCGCCGCGCGGTCGACGCTGGCTTTGAGGTGGTGGAGATTCACGGGGCACACGGGTACCTCCTCCACCAGTTCCTGTCGCCGCTCAGCAACCAGCGTGAGGACCAATGGGGCGGTTCACTCGAGAACCGCGCGCGTCTGCTGCTCGACGTCGTGCGCGCGGTACGAGCCGCGGTGGGTGACGACGTCCCCGTCTTTGTCCGCATTTCCGCGACCGACTGGGTAGAACCCGAGGGTTGGACGCTTGAGCAATCGGTCCAGCTGGCGTCATGGATTGCCGACGCTGGTGGCGACGTCGTCGACACGTCCAGCGGCGGTCTCATCACCGGCGTGACAATCCCCTCCGCGCCTGGCTACCAAGTGCCGCATGCCTACGCAATCAAGAGTGGAAGTCACGTGGTGACGACGGCCGTTGGCCAGATTGTCGAATCGCACCAGGCTGAGGACATTGTGGCAACCGGCCAAGCCGACGCCGTGTTCGTGGGGCGTCAGTTCATGCGCGATCCCCACCTGCCGATGCGGTGGGCTCATGACCTCGGCGCCACGATCACGTACCCACTCCAGTACGAGCGTGGTCGCTGGCCCACTCACTGAGGCCAGCGACCACACCGCACTTACTCGAAGCGAGTCGACGTCATCTCGGTCGAGCGTCGGACCAACCCGAACGAACCACTCACGGCAAGCCCGGCAATCGCCACCGAGCCAAGAAGTGCCCACCAGTACCGTTCGTCAGGCCACGTGAGGTAGAGATCGTGGCCCAGAGTGAGCACCATGACGTATGCGACAAGGAAGCCAAGGCCAGCCGACGCAACGAGCGTCACGCCGAGCGGCATTGCGGCTTCCACCGCGACAGTTCGACGCAGATCCCGCACCGGCATGCCGCTCAGTCGCAGCAAACCGAAGGTGCGCTTGCGATCAAGGGCCGCCGAGACCGTGGCGACAGTGAGCGAGATCGCTGACACCCCGACCGCAATCGCCATGCCGATGTAGGACAGGATCGCCAACTGGTGCGTGATGTCGAGCGTGGCAGCACTGCCGAACTCGGGCCGTGTCACCGGCGCGAACGTCATGTCTCCAGTGACTCCGAGGGCGGTGCGGACGCGGTCGATCGTGCTCGCCTCGCCGTCCGTGACGGCAACGACGTATCGCACGGCGTCACCCACAGGCGCGGCTGACGCACGCGGCGGCTCCGGCTTTGAACTCCACATATCGGCCGACACCATCATGTAGAAGTCGACAGCGACCCATTCCGAATCAGGGAGGTTCGGAATGCCCAGGGTGCGCGCTTCCTCCACGGTGATGACGGAGGCTTCACCGTCGGGGCCGATTCGTACCGCGATCACATCGCTCACACCCTCGGTCGCCTTAGCCGCAGCAATCATCGCGACCGGATCTGACCATTCCTCGACATCGGCGGAGACGGCATTGAGTGGGAGCAAGCCAGGCTCATCTCGCGAAGAGACGAAGCTGTTGACGGAGCTTGCCACGCCGGCGAGGACCGACACGATGAACACCGCGACAACAACTCCCGCAACCGAGCGGAATGTCGCACGTGGGTGGCGAGAGAGCCTGCCTGCCGCGACGAGCGAGAAACCGCTACGAGCGTTGCGCGCATAAGCCGTGCTCACCACCTTGGTGATCCACGAGCCAGCGATCACGATGCCAAAGGTGACAGCCGCGAAGCCGAACACCAGGCCCAACACGAGCGCGCCTTCGTTACCCCATCCCCGCGACGCAATGAACGCCGAGGTAGAGAACAAGCCAAGGCCGAGCACGAGCAGCGTGACGCGGCGCCACGACACGCTCTTCTCCGGGCGTTCGCGAACTGCGCCAAGAGCGCCCACGTCATCGCGGAACGCACGCCACCAGGAGATCGCCGCAGAAAGCACCACCAGAATCGCGATGGCGCCCAACGCTGTCGTTATCGGAGCGGTGAGATCTGCATGAAAGGACTGCGTGCCTGCGATGGGAAGGCGCGCCGCAAGGGGTCGCAGCAGTCCCGTGACGCCAAGTCCTACGAGTCCACCTACGAGAGCCGCGACGCCCATTTCGAGCGCCGCCAAATTTGCCATGGTGCGTCGTCCGGCACCGATGAGGCGAACGGTTGCGTAGCGTTCCCGACGCGCCGCCGCACCGAGCTGCGACACGGTGCCAACGAGGAGAACAACGGGCACGAGTAGCGCGACCGCGCCAACGCCCAAGATGACGCGGTAAACCATTGACGTGGCGCGCGGGCCATCCTCGGGGAAGCCGTGTTGCGCCCGGACGTTTGGATCGGCGGCCATGCGGTCCCAGTCTTTCGCGACCATGACGACCATCTGATCCGGGCCCTTGAGAACGGTGTCAGGCAGGACGCCCTTGAGGCGTCCGTAGCGGTCCGCAAGTTCGTCATCGGGATAGCGTTCGATGAGGTCCATCAGTGCGGGTGACGCGTAGTACTCGCCAGCACGTAACGGCTCAAGGCCGCCGGGGAACTCGACTACCGAATCCGGCGTCGTCGCGATGCTGACCCGATCAAAGGCTTTGCCGCGCACGTAGTCGGCGGACACTCGGACCAGCACGTCCTCGCGCGACGGCGTCGGCAGCACGAGCTCGCCTTGCTCATTGAACTCGCGGTACTCGCCGCGAGCGGTCATCCAACCGGCTCGAGCATCGCGCTCGGGCATGTGCATGAAGGCACCAAGCAAGAGCAAGAGCATTCCCGTGCCGAGCGCGATGCCTGCGGCAATTCCAACGAGTCGTCGCATGGCACCGCTTGCGCCAAACACGATCATTCGTGCGGCGGCCGGCCTCATGCGGCACCGCCACGTGATGCGCCGCTCAGACGGCCGTCGCGCACGATGACCTCACGGTCCGCATACGCGGCCGTGCGTGGGTCGTGGGTGATGAGGACGACGGTGGTGCCTGCTTCGCGCACAGCGTCGAGCATCGCCTTCAGCACCTTCTCGCCCGCAACGGAGTCAAGGGAGCCGGTGGGCTCGTCGGCGAAGACGACGCTCGGGTGTGTGACGAGCGCGCGGGCGATCGCAACTCGCTGTGCCTGGCCACCCGACATATTGCCGGGCACCTTTGTTGCTTGGTCGCCCAGGTCGAGACGCTCAAGCCATTCGTGCGCTTGCTTTGTCGCAGTGCGGCGGTTCATGCCCCCCATGAGCAACGGCAATGCGACGTTGTCGACGGCGGTGAGGTCTGGCAGCAGCTGGCCGAACTGGAAGACGAATCCCACCTTCGAAAGCCGGAAGCGCGCACGCTCATCGGCCGTCAGGCGTGTCACATCGGTGCCGTCGATCACCACTCGACCTGTGTCAGGCGGGAGCACACCCGCGATGCAGTGGAGCAACGTCGACTTGCCAGAACCCGAGGGGCCCATGACGGCGAGCACTTCGCCCCGGTTGACGGTGAGGTCGATTCCGCGAAGCGCCTGGGTGGGGCCAAAAGACTTGTGAAGGTCCGTGGCCTCGATCAGTGCGGTCGCGGTGGCGACTGCCGGGGGTGTGAGGGCGGTGTCAGTCATTGCGGAGAATCTCCTGTCGCATGTCTGCGAGGCGTGCGCTCGCAAGGTCGATCCAGCGAAGGTCGGCTTCGATCTGGAAGAGGGCATGGTCGATTGCCAAGCGCTCGAGCATTGGCGCGTTGTGCTTGGCGGTGGTGAGGTCACGCATTCGCGCGAGATGGGCGTGGCGTTGGACGTCCAAGAGCCCGTCTGCATCGTCGTCGAGCAAGAGCGCAAGCACGGTCTTGGCGAAGAGATTCGATTGCAGTGTGGGCGATGGCTCGTCGGGGGTCGACAGCCAGTGGCGCAAATGCTCGCGTCCTGTGGACGTGACTCCATACCGCTTGCGGTCGGGGCCAGCACCCGGCTCTTCACCCAACGGTTCGATGTACCCGTCGCGAATCATTCTCGCGATGGTCGAGTAGATCTGCCCAAAGGCAATCGGCCGCTCGGCGCCAAAGTAGGCGTCGTAGCGGTGCTTGAGGTCATAGCCATGTGATGCCCCATCCGCGATGAGGCCAAGTAAGGCCGGCGCTTTGTCCATGTC
>JAEZXC010000061.1 GCA_023442845.1 Actinomycetes bacterium
ATTTCCAAATCCACCCCCCCCCACCCCCCGCGGGGGGGGCCCACGTTTCCTTGTCACGACAAGGAAGATCATGACGCTGAAGACCATTGACAGCCTGGGCGACCTCACCGGCAAGAAGGTGCTCGTCCGCTCGGACCTGAATGTGCCGCTCGATGGCACGACGATCACGGATGACGGCCGCGTGCGTGCCTCCGTGCCCACGATTGAGGCTCTGCTGAACGCCGGTGCCTCGGTCATCGTGACGGCACACCTCGGTCGACCCAAGGGCGAGCCGGATGCCGCTTACTCGCTGGCGCCCGCCGCTGCTCGTCTCGCCGAGCTGCTCGGCAAGCCCGTCACCCTCGCCGCTGACCTCGTGGGTGATGACGCGAAGGCAAAGGCTGCCGCTCTGAACGCGGGCGACGTGCTCATGCTGGAGAACGTCCGCTTCGATGCGCGCGAGACCTCAAAGGTCGACGCCGAGCGCGAGGAGCTCGCCCGCGAGCTTGCGAGCTTGGCTGATGCTTTCGTCTCCGACGGTTTCGGCGTGGTGCACCGCAAGCAGGCCTCCGTCTACGACGTCGCGCAGATTCTGCCCGCGGCCGCTGGTCTGCTCGTGCAGAAGGAAGTTGAGTCACTCGGCAAGGCCGTGACCGACCCGGAGCGCCCCTACGCCGTCGTGCTTGGTGGTTCCAAGGTTTCCGACAAGCTCGGTGTCATTGCGAACCTCCTGACGAAGGCCGACCGCCTCCTCATCGGTGGTGGCATGGTGTTCACGTTCCTCAAGGCCCAAGGCTACGAGGTCGGCAAGAGCCTTCTCGAAGAGGAGCAGCTCGACACCGTCAAGGGATACCTCGAGACCGCGAAGGCCAACGGCGTGGAGATTGTGCTCCCGACTGACATTCTCGCGGCTGAGGGGTTCGCGGCCGACGCTGCCTATGACGTTGTTGCGGCCGACGCGATCCCCGCGGACCGCATGGGTCTCGATATCGGTCCCGAGTCCGCACAACTTTTCGCGTCGAAGATTGCCGACGCTAAGACAATTGTGTGGAACGGCCCGATGGGCGTGTTTGAGTTCGCGAACTTTGCCGGTGGCACCAAGGCTGTCGCGCAGGCAATGATCGACGCCGACGGCTTCTCCGTTGTCGGTGGCGGCGACTCGGCCGCGGCTGTGCGCTTGCTCGGTTTCGACGAGGCCGGTTTTGGTCACATTTCCACGGGCGGCGGAGCGTCGCTTGAACTTCTCGAAGGCAAGGTCCTCCCGGGCCTGGCCGTATTGGAGGGCTAAGCACCATGGCACGTACGCCGCTTATTGCAGGTAACTGGAAACTCAACCTCGATCACCTCGAGGCGACGCACACGGTGCAGAAGCTTGCGTGGCTTCTTCGCGACGTGAAGCACGACTTCACCGCGGTTGAAGCCGCGGTGATGGCATCCTTCACTTCGCTGCGCTCGGTGCAGACCCTCGTTGAGGCCGACAAGTTGGAGATTGGCTACGGCGCTCAGGACATTTCTGAGCATGCCTCTGGCGCATACACCGGCGAGGTGTCGGGATCGCAGCTTGCGAAGCTCGGATGCCGTTACGTTGTGGTCGGTCACTCGGAGCGCCGTGAGTACCACGCCGAATCCGATGCTGTGGTTGCGGCCAAGGCAAAGGCGGCCTTTGACAATGGCATGGTGCCGATCGTTTGCGTGGGCGAGGGCCTCGATATTCGCAAGGCCGGCCAGCAGGTTGAGTACACGCTTGCCCAGGTCGAGGGATCGCTCGCCGGTATCGACGCTGACAAGGCGGCCGCTGTCGTCATCGCTTACGAGCCGGTGTGGGCTATCGGCACGGGTGAGGTCGCGACGCCGGCTGATGCACAGGAAGTGTGCGGTGCGATTCGCACCAAGCTTGCTGAGCTGTACAACGACGAGGTCGCTCAGGCCGTTCGCGTCCTGTACGGCGGGTCGGTGAAGTCAAGCAATATCGCGTCAATCATGGCCGAGACCGACGTCGACGGCGCTCTTGTCGGCGGCGCGAGCCTCGACCCTGAAGAGTTCGCCAAGATCGTGCGATTCCAGGAGCACGTCGTCGCCTAAGTGGCACGGAACCCACCGCGCGCTGAGCGCGGTGGGTTCCCTTTTCTGTATGCAGCGCATGAGAGAACGCTCTCGTCGCGTATCCTGGTGCTAATTTCCATCAATCGAGGAGAATCGTGCAGGTTCTGGAGACCATCCTGTGGGTAATGCTGGTCGTGACTGGCCTGTTGCTGTTGGGCCTGGTGCTCATGCACCGCGGACGCGGCGGCGGCATGTCGGATGTCTTCGGCGGTGGCATCGCATCCGGTGTCCAGAGTTCTGCCGTGGGTGAGCGCAACTTGACCCGCATCACGTGGGGTGTCGCGATTGCCTGGGGCATGACCGTCATTCTTCTCGGCTTGATCACAAAGTACGTGGGTTAATCACACTCACGACACCAACCAAGCAAAGGGGCTGACACCATGGCAGGTGGTAACGCCATCCGAGGTTCACGGGTCGGAGCAGGCCCGATGGGTGAGGCTGAGCGAGGAGAATCCGCTCCGCGCGAGGTCTTTTCTTACTATTGCGTCAAAGGGCACGTGACGAGCCCGAGTTTCGCCATTGGTGAGGACCGCGAGATCCCGGCGGAATGGGACTGCCCACGGTGCGGTCTTCCGGCAGGTCTCGACCCGCAGAACCCGCCGGAGCCGTTGCGCAACGAGCCGTACAA
Organism: Actinomycetes bacterium; assembly: GCA_023442845.1. Classification (GTDB taxonomy): domain Bacteria; phylum Actinomycetota; class Actinomycetes; order Actinomycetales; family Demequinaceae; genus Demequina. The sequence goes on from JAEZXC010000061.1 coordinate 2,711, forward strand.
GACGCACTTGGCCTACGTGAAGGAACGCCGTTCTGACGCGGAGGGTGAGGCTCTGCTCAACGAGGCTCTCGAAGCGTTGCGCGCCCGTCGCGCATTTGTCGCGGCTGAGTAATTCTCCGGCCGCAGGCGAGTTACGTCGCCTGCGATGAGTGCTTCGCTTCGCCCTCAATGAGAGCACGGCGCCACATATCGACGTTGTCTGCCACATACGCACTGACCGCCCGCCAATGATCGCCATGTCCGTCATCGTGCATTGATGCCCACGGTTCGGTGCCCGAGACTCGTCCATTCTCGAGGAGCGCAACCATCGCGTCGACTCGCTTGATCATGACGTCTGGCAACGTTGACCTAAGAGTGGCATCGGCACGATAGCCATCGACGAAGTTCGAGAGGTCGTGCGCTGCCTCGACCGGTGGCAGGGACGGGTCATTGAGGGTAAACGACTGTGCCGCGTACGCGAGATCCCACGCGCGCGTGCTCGGTGCCGCGGCGTCCCAATCGATGAATACCCAGCGCTCGCCAATGATGAGGTTCCACGGCGCTAGGTCGTTGTGGCACATCAAGTCCGATCTCGGCGCAGGAATGGCCGAGGTCCATGGCACCCCGGACGGGATCTCGATGTGCTCGCTTGCATCGTGAATTGAACGGATGAGCGCACCAACGCGGCGGAGACCGCTCTCGTCGAGTCGCCCAGCGTCGATTGCTAACGTGCCATCGACGAACTCGAGGCGTTGCCGACCGTCCTCGTCGCGTCCGTGGGGAACTGGCACGTCCACGCCTGCTCTGCCCAGCTCAGTGAGGTAGGCGTGGATCGCGTCCGTCGCGGAAGTCGCGGGCTTGAGCGTCACCTCGCCGTTGCGCACCACCGGGCTGCCCGAGTTGCCGCCAGGTAGCGACGCGCTCTCCGGCAACGGCATTGCGCTAGACCTTCGTGGAGGCCTCGGCGTCGATGAGCCAAAGCGTCTCTTGAATGCCGTGCACTGCGGCACCGGGAAGGTCAGGGTCGCCCGCGATGCATCGTGCAACAACGTCCGCCTTCGCGTATCCCGTCGCGACTACCCACACCCGCTTGGCGCGGTTGATTGCCGGAAGCGAAAGGCTCACCCGGGTAGGGGGCGGCTTGGGGGAGTTGTGGACAGCTCGGACATCCGCACCATTGCGCCCATCGAGGAACGAGTCATGGCCGGGGAAGAGCGAGGCAACGTGGCCGTCCGGCCCGAGTCCGAAGAGTGCGACATCCCATGCAGGATTGCCGTGATCTGCCATTTCTCGTGAGTACGCAGCTGCGGCATCCTCAGCCGTTGAGTACACACCTGTCGATCCCATCCGATGGATGTTCTCTTCCGGCAACGGAACGTGACGGAGCAGGGCGTCGGCCGCCTGCAAGGAGTTGCGGTCCGCGTCATGAGCGGGGACAAAGCGCTCATCGCCCCACCACACGTGAACGCTGGTCCAGTCGATGAGACCCGACAAGGCGGAGGCGGCAAGGCTGCGAAGGAGCTCGATACCGACAGTGCCTCCAGTGAGGACGACATCGGCACGGCCCTGCGTCGCGACGGTGTCGGACAGGAGCAAACCAAGGCGGGCCCCAGCTGCATCGGCCACCGCTTGATGGTCGGGGTATACGAATACTCGTCTCATGAGCAGTGCACAATCTCGTGAAGGGCCTCGCCGTACACGGGGTCAGCGTCCATACGGCGCAGTTCTTCCGCGAGGCACTCACCGAGTGAGCGCGACGGCAAGGCAATGACATGGTCAGGCTGACCTGGTTGGCACAAGGTGGCGTTGTGGCCATCGGGTCGATGAATCGCGATCTCTCCCGCCGACGTTTCGAGCACCACTGATACGAGGCCAGTTGCTTCTGGGTCATATGTCGCTTCGAAGTCGCAGCCGAGAGTTCCTCGCAGCCATGCCCCGAAAAGCAAGATTGATGGCGAGTTGACGTCTCCACGCACGTGCGCCTTTGTCACCTCAGCGTTCGGTACCTGTTCAAGAGCCGACGCCAGGAGCGCACGCCACCGCGTCAATCGCGTCCAGGCAAGGTCGGTGTCGCCGGGTCGGTAGCCATCTGACAACGCACACAGCACGGCGGCAGGGTTTGTCTCACCCTTTGAATCGGTAATGCGTCGCTGCGCCATCGCTCCCAGGCCCGTGGCAGACGGCACGAGTGGGACGAGAGCAGGCCACCACGTGACGATGGGTGCATCGGGAAGCAAGAGGGGAGTGACGAGAGTGTCCGCGTGGTCCATCGTCGCCGCGGGAGGGCGTAAGACGACGACCTCAGACGCGCCCGCGTCGCCGCCCACTCGAATCTGCGCGTCGAGGGTGTCGCCCCCGTCACGAGGAGACAAGACGATGATGCGGCAGGGGTGCTCCCGAGACGCAGTATTGGCGGTGGCAATTGCCTTCTCAGCGTCGGCGTCGGTGGCATCAATCACCAACGTCATGACGCGGCCGAGGGTGACAACGCCGCCTTCCTTGCGGAGTTTGACGAGTTCAGAGTTAATGTCACCGGTCGTCGTCGACGGTAGGTCGATGATCATGGGCGCCTCCACACTCGGCCATCTCGAGCCATCATCTCATCGGCGCTCCCGGGGCCCCAGGTTCCCGAGCGATACTGCTCTGGCTGGCCTTGGGTGGCCCAGAACTGTGTAATGGGGTCAAGAATCTCCCACGACAGCGCAACTTCTTCGTGGCGAGGGAACAGCGGCGGATCACCGAGTAACACGTCGAGAATGAGGCGCTCATATGCTTCGGGCGACTCGTCGGTAAACGCATTGCCATAGGCGAAGTCCATCGTCACATCGCGGACTTCCATCGTGGTACCGGGCACCTTTGAGCCGAAGCGGAGAGTCACGCCCTCATCCGGCTGCACACGGATCACGAGTGCGTTCGTGCCGACATCGGAACCTTGAATCTGCTGGAAGTACGGGGACGGTGCCTTCTTAAAGACGAGCGCGATCTCGGTGACGCGACGGCCCAGACGCTTGCCAGCCCGCAAGTAGAACGGCGTGCCGCTCCAGCGTCGATTCGGGATCTCGAGCTTGATAGCAGCGTAGGTTTCGGTGATGGAGTCGGGGGCGATGCCGTCCTCGTCGAGGAACCCACCCACCATCTCGCCGCCACGCCAACCCGCGGAGTACTGGCCTCGTGCGGTCGACGCGCCCAGGTCCTCGGGCAGGCGCACAGCGCGGAGCACTTTCTCCTTTTCGGTACGCAGGTCTCCCGCGTCAAAGGAGGCTGGCTCTTCCATTGCCGTCAACGCGAGCAATTGGAGCAGATGGTTCTGAATGACGTCACGAGCAGCGCCAATGCCGTCGTAGTAGCCCGCACGTCCGCCGATGCCGATGTCCTCGGCCATCGTGATCTGCACATGGTCGACATACTGGGAGTTCCAGATTGGCTCAAACAGCTGGTTGGCGAAACGCAACGCCAGCAAGTTCTGGACTGTCTCCTTGCCGAGGTAATGGTCGATACGGAATACCGCGTCGGGTGGGAAGACTTCGCTGACAACGTCGTTCAGTTCATTCGCGGTCTCGAGGTTGTGGCCAAAGGGCTTTTCGATGACGACGCGACGCCACGTGCCTTCCTTTGGATCGGACAAGCCCGACTCACGCAATTGAGTGACAACCTGGGGAAAGGCCGAGGGCGGGATCGACAAGTAAAAGGCGTGGTTGCCGCCCGTGCCGCGCTTCTCATCGAGCTCTTCAACGGTGCGGCGTAACTCTGCAAAGGCGGCCGGGTCGTCGAAGGTGCCTTGGACGAAGCGAATGCCTTCAGAAAGCTGGTTCCATGTCTCTTCACGCCACGGCGTCCGTGCGTACTTCTTCACGGAATCATGGACAACCTTCGCGAAGTCTTCCTTGTCCCATTCACGACGCGCAAAGCCGGTCAGCGCAAATGCCGGCGGCAAAAGGCCACGGTTGGCGAGGTCGTAAACCGCGGGCATGAGTTTCTTGCGTGCGAGGTCTCCGGTGACACCAAACATCACCAACCCGCATGACCCAGCAATGCGGGGCAAGCGACGGTCACGAGGATCGCGCAGGGGATTGACCACGGGGAAGCCTCCAGGGCTACTGTCGAACGAATCGCGCCCGGGACAGGCGCACAAGTGGGACCCCCGGTGAGGATGCCGCGTGAACGGCATCCTCACCGAATGCGTTGGTCCCGACCATAACTGGATACGAGATGCTGGCTACGAAGCAGCAGCGATCGATGCTTTCGCCTTTGCTGCCACGTTCTCGGACGTAAAGCCGTACTTCTGAAGCAAGGTATCGCCCTGTGCCGATTCACCAAAGTGATCGATGCCAACGATTTGGCCAGCGTCGCCGACAATCTCGCGCCATCCGAGTGGCGAACCCGCCTCAACGCTCACACGTGCCTTGAGGCTCGGCGGAATGACCGACTCGCGGTATGCCGCATCCTGGCGCTCAAAGAGCTCGCGGCACGGCATCGATACAACACGTGCCTTGATGCCGTCGCCCGCAAGGAGCTCACGTGCCGCAATGGCAACCTGAACCTCAGAACCCGTTGCCACGATTACGACATCCGCATCCTCATCGCCACCGGCGATGACGTAGGCGCCCTTCGCGAAGCCGCTGGCCGAGGTGCCCTCGAGCGTCGGCACGTTCTGACGAGTGAGGATGAGAGCGCACGGCCGGTTCGTCGTCTCGAGTGCGTGCTTCCAGGCCCAGGCTGTCTCATTGGCGTCGGCGGGACGCACGATGTCGATCCCTGGGATCGCACGCAGCGTCGCGACGTGCTCGATCGGTTGGTGCGTAGGGCCGTCTTCACCGAGTCCAACAGAGTCGTGCGTCCACACGAACGTGGTCGGAATCCCCATGAGCGCGGCAAGACGTACGGAGCCGCGCATGAAGTCGGAGAACACCAGGAAGGTGCCACCGTAGGCGCGGGTGAGACCGTGAAGAGTGATGCCGTTCAGGATCGTGCCCATACCGAACTCACGAATACCGAAGTGGAGCGTGCGGCCGTACCAGGTGCCTTCCCACGACTTCACGGAGCGGTGAGGCGGAAGGAAGGACAACTCGCCCTTCATCGTCGTGTTGTTTGAGCCAGCGAGGTCGGCCGAACCGCCCCAGAGTTCCGGTAGCACCGGCGCAAGGGCGGAAAGTACCTCGCCCGAAGCGGAACGTGTCGCGACCTTGGTGCCAACCTCCCAGGTCGGAAGAGCGTCGGACCAATTCGTAGGCAGTTCACGCTTGCGCAGGCGCTCAAGGAGAGCCGCACGCTCGGGCTGGGCTCCCTGCCATGCGGCGAACTCGTCTTCCCACGCGGCCTGAGCCTGCTGACCGCGTTCCTTCGCCTTGTGCATGTGCTCAAGAACTTCGGGCGCCACGTCAAAGTGCTTCTCCGCGTCGAAGCCGAGCACCTTCTTCAGCCCCGCGACCTCTTCCGCGCCAAGCGCCGAACCGTGCACACCGCCCGTGTTCTGCTTCGTGGGAGAAGGCCACCCGATGATCGTCGACAACGCGATGATCGATGGCTTGCCCGTCTCGGCCTTTGCGTTCTCGATTGCGGCAAGAAGAGCGTCGGCGTCCTCCTTGTAGCCGTCAGGGGTGACCCAGTCCACGCGCTGCGTGTGCCAGCCGTATGCCTCGTAGCGCTTGAGGACGTCTTCTCCAAAGGCAATGTCCGTCTCGTGCTCAATGGAGATCTTGTTGTCGTCCCAGATCACGATGAGGTTGCCGAGCTCTTGAACGCCTGCAAGTGCCGACGCTTCAGCGGAGACGCCCTCTTGAAGGTCGCCGTCCGACGCAATGACATAAATGTGGTGATCGAACACCGAGGTGCCGGGGGCAGCGTCGGGGTCAAGAAGGCCCCGCTCGCGGCGAGATGCCATCGCCATACCGACCGATGAGGCAAGGCCCGTACCGAGCGGACCCGTGGTGATCTCGACGCCGGGGGTGTGGCCGTACTCAGGGTGCCCGGGAGTCTGCGAGCCCTCGGTGCGAAGTGCCTTGAGGTCGTCAAGCGACAGCGGGTAGCCGGATGCGAAGAGCTGCAAGTAGAGAGTGAGCGATGAGTGCCCCGCTGACAGCACAAACCGGTCGCGCCCCAACCACTTCGGGTCGGCGGGGTTGTGCTTCATCACGTTCTGGAACAGCAGATAGCCCACGGGTGCAAGCGAAATTGCAGTTCCCGGGTGGCCGTTGCCTACCTTTTCCACTGCGTCAGCTGCGAGCACTCGCAGCGTGTCGACAGCGCGGTTATCCAGATCAGTCCATCCTGTGGCCACGATTCTCCCTTAGACACGTCGTTCGGCGGCGTGACTAGCCTAGCGGCGCAGACGGGTTCACAGAGCCGCGAAAGCCGCAGAGGCGGCTCCCGGGACCGTGGCCCCTGGTGTGCGGCGCCCACCGTACAATCGACCGTATGCCCGCTGTGCCTTCCGCCGAAACTGACGTGCCTGCTCCGTCGGTGGGTCGGGTGATCCTCTTTACCCGCGTACTCAAGGCATACGTGGCCTTGATGAAGCCGCGCATTATTGAACTTCTTCTCATCACGACGTTACCGACGATGGTGCTCGCGGCACGTGGTTGGCCGGGCCTGTGGCTTATGGTCGCCACCCTCATCGGTGGCACCTTGTCGGCCGGTGCTGCGCACGCCTTCAACTCGTACCTCGATCGCGACATCGACGCGGTGATGAAGAGAACGCAGGGCAGGCCGCTCGTCACGGGCGCAATCTCGCCGCGAAACGGTCTCATCTTTGCGTGGGCGCTCACCGTTGTGTCGACGGCATGGTTCTACTGGGCGGTCGGTTCGTGGCTCGCCACTGTGTTGTCAGTTGTCGCCATCGTCTTGTACGCCGTCGGATACACGATGCTTCTCAAGCGTCGGACCTCGCAGAACATCGTCTGGGGCGGCGCGGCTGGGTGCATGCCGGTTCTCATCGGTTGGGCCGCCGTCACAAACCGCCTTGATTGGGCGCCCGTTGCCCTATTCGCCATCATCTTCTTCTGGACGCCGCCCCATTACTGGCCGCTCGCTATGAAGTTCCGTAAGGACTACGCGCACGCCGAGGTGCCGATGCTTCCTGTTATCGCGTCTCCGTTGCGCGTGGCGAAAGAAATGATCGCGTATGCCGTCGCGATGGTGGTGTCGTCGCTCGCGCTCATTCCGCTCGCGGCAATGACGTGGATCTACACCGTGATCGCACTTGGTGCGGGCGTGTGGTTCGTCGGCGGGTGTTACTCCCTCTACCGACGCAGCGTCGAGGGCAAGAAACTTCATTCGATGAGGCTGTTCCGCGACTCGATTCTCTACCTGTCGATTGTGTTCGCTGCGGTTCTCGCGGATCCCTTCTGGCCGGACGCGCTCCAGGTGTGGCAGGCCTAGGACTCGAGCGGGAGCTCGCCACGTATGTCGCTCACGTGACCGTCGAGCGAGGTCTTTCGGCGCACACGGTTGCCGCATATCAGCGTGATTTGAGTCGGTACGTCGCCTTCCTCGAAGCACGGGGCAAACACTCTGTGGCCGACGCAGTTGCGGCGGACGTTGAAGCCTTCGCCCAAGCCGTCTCCTCGGGCGAGGATGGCCGGGCCGCCCTTGCAGCGTCGTCTGCAGCCCGGACGGTTGTCGCAGTACGGGGCTGGCACCGATTCGCGTTGGCGGAAGGCTGGACCCTCGGCGATCCGGCGGCGGACGTCAAGCCGCGGACCACGCCGATGCGCCTTCCCAAGGCCCTTTCGCACGAAGACGTCGCGGCGTTGCTCGACGCAGCCGCACACGGTGATGGGCCAACGGCTCTGCGCGATCGTGCACTCCTTGAAGTGCTGTACGCGTCGGGAGCGCGCGTGTCCGAGGCGGTGGGCCTGGATGTCGACGACATCAGCGTCGATGCCGGCTCAGAGAGTGTGCTTTTACGAGGAAAGGGACGCAAAGAGCGCGTCGTGCCGATTGGTGCGTATGCGGTTGATGCACTGAACGCGTACGCCATCCGCGCCCGGCCCGCTCTCGCTTCACATGGGCGCGGCGACTCAGCTCTCTTCCTTAATGCGAGGGGTACGCGCCTCAGCCGCCAAAGTGGGTGGAGCATTCTCAAGAATGCTGCGGAACGTGCTGGTGTTGACGACGTTTCACCACACACGCTGCGGCACTCGTTCGCGACGCATTTGCTTCGCGGCGGTGCGGACATTCGCGTCGTTCAAGAACTGCTCGGACATGCGTCCGTCACGACCACTCAGGTGTACACGTTGGTGACGCGGGACGCCCTTCGCGAGGTGTATGCCGCGGCACACCCGCGTGCATTGGGATAGCGGGCCGCGCGCCGAGTACTGTGGACCCGTGACCGAGTTCCCTGAGCCCCCGCGCCTGGATGGAACGGGCCCCGCACGCATCATTGCCCTCTGCAATCAGAAGGGTGGCGTCGGCAAGACGACCACCTCCGTCAACCTTGCTGCCGCCATGGCGGAGTACGGGCGCAAGGTACTGCTCGTCGACTTCGATCCCCAGGGCGCAGCCTCTGCCGGCCTCGGCATCAACTCTCAAGAGTTCGAAACGACGGTGTACGACCTGTTGCTTGGGTCGTCGACCCCCACCAAGGACGTCATCGTGTCGAGCGATCACGAGAACCTTGACTTGTTGCCAGCGAACATCGATCTCAGCGCTGCAGAGGTTCAACTCGTGGGCGAGGTGGCGCGGGAGAGTGCACTCGCGCGCGCTCTGCGCGGCGTGGAGGATGACTACGACGTCATTTTGATCGACTGCCAACCGTCGTTGGGACTTCTCACCGTCAACGCTTTGGTCGCCGCGCATGGGGTCGTGATCCCACTCGCGTGCGAATACTTCGCGATGCGTGGCGTCGCACTTCTTGTAGACACCATTGCCAAGGTTCAGGACCGTCTCAATCCGCGACTCACCATGGACGCGATCGTGCCGACGATGTACGACGCCCGTACCCTCCACGCGCAGGAAGTCGTCACTCGAGTTCGCGAGGCCTTTGGGGATCGGGTTACCGAGACGATGATCGGGCGCACGGTGAAGTTCCCCGACGCCTCAGTTGCGGCAGAGCCGATTCTTACGTTCGCGCCATCACACGCAGGCTCCGAGCAGTATCGCCAACTGGCGCGGGAGCTCGTGGCGCGCGGGGTCGCCGCATAACGTGACCGCCCCGTCCGAGGCTGCGCGCGGGTCTTTCGAGGTCCGGCTCCCGAACTTCTCTGGTCCTTTTGACCTGCTCCTCAGCCTCATCTCGAAACACGAGATGGAGATCACGGACGTCGCTCTCGCGATCGTCACTGACGAGTTCCTCGCGACCGTGCGGGCACATGAGGGCGAGTGGGATCTCTCGCAAGCATCGGAATTTATTGTCGTCGCTGCAACATTGCTCGATCTCAAGGCCGCGCGGCTCCTTCCGCAGGGCGAGGTTGACGACGCTGAAGACCTTGCCTTGCTTGAAGCCCGGGACCTCTTGTTTGCGCGTTTGCTCCAGTACAAGGCGTTTAAGGATGTGGCTGCGTCGCTGGACACCATGCTGTCTGGACCGCGCGCGATACCGCGCGATGTGCCACTCGAACCTCACTTCGCGATGCTGCTACCCGAACTTGTCTGGAGCACCACGGCCGACGATCTTGCGCGGCTCGCGGCACATGCGATGCAGCCAAAGCCGCAACAACAGGGCGTCTCGCTCACTCACCTGCACAATCCCCGCGTGAGCGTGCGCGATCAAGCTGTCGTTATTCAGTCGCGGCTACAAAAGGCAGGAGCGCTGACATTTCGGTCACTCATTGCCGACGCCGACCATGTCGCGGTTGTCGTCGCCAGGTTCCTTGCATTGCTTGAACTGTTTAGGGAGTCGGCGGTCGCCTTCGAGCAGGTACGCTCGCTCGGCGAGTTGACGATTCGCTGGACGGGCAGCGAACAGCACATCGACGTGAGCGCCGAGTTTGACGAGGCGGAGGCCGTCGATGACAGTGAGGCCGTCGCGGAAGGAGCAGCCACGTGAATCAGCATGTGCGTGGGGGGATTGAGGCGATCTTGATGGTGGTGGACGAGCCGGTGCTGCCGGTCGATCTCGCCGCCGCGCTGGACGTACCCGAGCACGACGTCGTCGACGCGCTCCACCACCTGCGTGACGAGTACGCGAACCCCGACGCCCCCCGCGGTTTTGAACTTCGCGAGGTGGGCGGCGGTTGGCGCGTCTACTCCTCGCCGATGTACGCGGACGCGGTCGGCGCCTTTATTGTCGATGGCCAGGCTGCTCGATTGTCGCAAGCTGCGCTTGAGACGCTCGCCGTGGTCGCTTACCGACAGCCAGTTACGCGCGGCCAGGTGTCACAGATCCGCGGCGTCAACGTCGATTCCGTGATGAAGACGTTGAGCGCTCGGGGTCTCGTCACTGAAGTAGGTGAGATAGGCGGAGCCGTGCAGTACGGCACAACGATTGAGTTCTTGGAAAGGCTCGGGCTTTCATCGCTCGATGACCTTCCTCCTCTCGCTCCTTACTTGCCCGATCTCGCTGATATCGACATGGTGGACTGATGGCTCATTTGGAGATTCACCGTCCCGAAGGGGTCCGGTTACAGAAGGTGCTCGCGCAAGCGGGTGTTGGGTCCCGCCGCAAATGCGAGGACTTGATCGAAGCGGGGAAGGTGACCGTCAACGGACAAGTGGTCGACCAACTCGGCGTGCGCGTCGATCCCACCGATGCCGTGATTGAGGTGGGCGGCAAGCGCATCTCCGTCGACACCACCCTTGTCACCGTCGTGCTCAACAAACCAAAAGGGGTCGTGAGCACGATGAGTGATCCGGAGGGCCGCCCCGCACTCGATGACTACGTGCGGGATTACAACGAGCGTCTCTTCCACGTAGGCCGTCTCGACGCCGATACAACGGGCGTGCTGCTCCTCACTAACGACGGGGAGTTGGCAAACCGCCTCGCGCACCCCACCCACGGTGTCTCGAAGTTGTATGTGGCAAAGGTGGCCGGACGGGTGCCAAAGTCGATCTCGACCACTCTGCGCCAGGGTGTTGATCTTGATGACGGTCCGGTCCGCGCGGTCGAGTGCCGTGTGCTCGACGCGACCGACACACACTCCCTCGTCGAAGTCGAAATGCATGAAGGTCGCAACCGAATTGTTCGACGGATGTTCGACGCTGTGGGGCACCCAGTTCTCGAGCTTGTTCGCACTCGATTTGGCCCGATCACTCTCGGCACCTTGCAACAGGGCCAGACGCGTCCGCTCACGAACTTTGAGGTGGGACAACTTCAGCAAGCCGCGGGTCTGTAGGAGTCCCGTCGCGTAGGTGCGTCCCGGTAGCATGTGCGCATGGCTGTGCGTGCAATCCGGGGTGCAACGACGCTCGAAATTGACGAGCGGGACCACCTGCACGAACGCACCCAGGAACTAGTCGAAGCGATCTTGCGCGAGAACTCCCTCGTGCCGGACGACGTCATCTCGGCGTTCTTCACATGCACACCCGACATCACGAGTGATTTTCCGGCCGCCGCCGCGCGTCAACTTGGCTTCGGAGCGGTGCCGCTCATGTGCGGCCAGGAGATGGCCGTGCCGGGGGCGCTGCCTCAGGTGGTGCGGGTGATGATGCACGTTGAGACGGACGCGCCCCGCGATCACATTGTGCACGTGTACTTGCACGAGGCAGTTGCCCTGCGTCGGGACCTCGCGCAGTAATGGCCGCCGCACCGTCAACTCACATCATCGGCGCCGGGCTCATCGGTGCGTCCATTGGCATCGGTCTCAGCGCGGAAGGCTGGACGGTGACAATTGAGGATTCCAATCCCGAGGCTGAACTCCTCGCGCGGAGCATCGGTGCCGGTGGGGCAACGCCGTTCGAAGAGCCCCAGCTCGTCATTGTCGCGGCTCCGCCGTCGGTCACATTGAACCTGGTACCCGAAGCGCTCGCGCGTTTTCCTCACGCGGTCGTTACGGATGTGGCGAGCGTGAAGGCGCCGGTGCTCGCGGCGGCTCGCGCGTCGGGCCTGAGCGAGCGGTACGTCGGCTCTCACCCCATGGCTGGACGTGAAGTATCGGGACCACTCGCGGCACAAGGCGACTTGTTCCGAGCGCGGCCGTGGGTCATTTGTGCCGGCGATGCGCCGCAGGCTGCTGTGGCGCTTGTGCGCCGGGTTGCCGACGCGCTTCAGGCCGACGCCGTCGACATGCCCGCGCACGACCACGACCTTGCGGTGGCCCGGGTCTCGCACGCCCCCCAAGCTGCAGCGTCGGCCGTGGCGGCGGCACTTGGACCGTTGGGTGAAGCGGACGTGGCGTTGGCAGGTCCAGGGCTGCGAGACGTGACGCGTATCGCCGGTTCAGCGCCCGAGATGTGGACCGATATCGCGCGCCTCAACCGCGATGCAATTGACCAGACGATTGGCAACATCGTCGACGCGCTCAACGCGGTGCGCGAAGCCGATGACATTGGCATTGCCATGGCTCAACTTGTCGAGAGTGGCCGTCGGGAGGTCGCGCGTATCCCAGGCAAGCACGGCGGTGCCAAGCGTGAGTGGGAAGCGGTGACGGTGATCGTGCCCGACGAGCCCGGTCATCTGCTTCGGCTGCTTTCCGACACTGCGGGCATCGGCGTTAACGTCGAAGACTTGTCGATTGAGCACTCGCCGCGTCAGCCAGTCGGTTTGACGACACTCTGGGTGCTTCCGCAACGAGTGCCTGAGCTCGTCGAGGCGCTTGAAGAAGGTGGATGGGTGGTAGCCGGGTCATGAGCCTCGTCATTGCGATCGATGGGCCTGCCGGAACTGGCAAGTCAACGGTGTCACGTGAGGTCGCCCGCAAGCTCGGCCTTGACTATCTCGATACCGGCGCGACCTACCGGGTGGGTGCGTTGTATTGCCTGCGTGAAGGCGTTCACCTCGCTGCCCAAGATGACGTGACGGCGATGCTTGCGACCATGAACGTTGAGATGCGCTTGTCTCCCACGGACCCACGGGTACTCCTCGATGGTGAAGACGTCACGTCGCAGCTGCACACCGACACGATCTCGCTGGTCGTGTCGCAGGTCGCGACCAATCTCGATGCGCGTGCCGTTTTGAGAGCGGTTCAGCGCGATCTCATTGAAACGTCACGGGAACGTGGCGGCATCGTCGCAGAGGGCCGTGACGTGACGTCAGTTGTGGCGCCCGACGCTGACGTGCGCGTGCTGCTGACCGCGGATGAAGAGGTGCGCATCGCCCGTCGCGCGGGAGAGGGGGCGGATCCGGCGACGGTGCGTGAGGCGGTCATTGGGCGTGACGCTCAAGACTCGACCGTCGTTGAGTTCCACGTGGCCGCAGACGGCGTCGTCACGATCGACACCACGTCGATGACGATTGATGAGGTGGTGGACGCGGTCATGCGCCTCGCTGACGAGGCGTCGGCGTGACGAAGGCGCCATCCCGCTGGGGGCCCAGGTGGTCCCGGTGGATTGGACGATTTCTTGCTCGGGTTTACTGGAACACCGAGGTCCGAGGGCGCACTCACATCCCAAGATCTGGTCCGGTGCTGGTGCTCGCGAACCACATTGGCTTGCCCGACGGGCCTGTTGTGCACGGGGTGGTGCCGCGGCCCTCCCACTTCCTTATCAAAGCGGCGATGATGAAGGGTCCTTTGGGTCTTGTTCTTCGTCCCGCTGGGCAGATCTCAGTCGAAGGTTCGGGGCGGGAGGCCTTGAGTAAGGCGATGGCAGTTCTCGACCGCGGCGGCGTCGTCGGCGTGTTCCCGGAAGGTCACCGGGGTGCGGGTCACGCCCAAGAGACCTATGGTGGCGCGGCATGGCTCGCGGTGCGCTCCGGTGCGGCAATCGTGCCGACCGCAATCGTGGGAACCCGGCGCACGGGAGAGTCCGTCAATCACTGGCCCCGACCCCGACGGCGTATGGTGGTGGCCTTTGGAGAGGCGTGTCATCTCGATGTGCCCACCGAGTTGTCCGGGCGCAGCCGTCACGTATGGGCTGCGAACGAGGTCGATCGGATCCTCCAAGAGCATGTGCGTCACACGGTGGCGCACACCGATCTGTTGATGCCTGACGGTGACGCATTGACATCCGAGAGTGAGGACGCACATGAATGACGAATCCGAGGAGTTTGGCGTCCCAACTCCGTCCGACGCGGCCGAGAGCCTCGATGAGATTCGCGAAGCTGCGTTGCGTGCGGGCCTCGAATCATATGAACTGAGCGAAGAGGACCTTCTCGCCCTCGAGGGCCCGGTGGCTGAACAGCAAGAGGCACTTCCGGTGCTGGCGATTGTGGGTCGCCCCAACGTCGGCAAGTCGACCCTCGTCAACCGCATTGTGGGACGGCGCGTCGCAGTCGTTGAGGACACCCCGGGCGTGACACGCGACCGCGTGACGTATCGCGCGGAGTGGGCCGGCCGAGACTTTCTCCTCATGGACACGGGTGGCTGGGAGCACAACGTCAGCGGTATCGATCTGTCAGTCGCGCAAGCGGCGGAAGCCGCGATGGACATCGCCGACGCCCTCATGTTTGTCGTCGATGCGACGGTCGGGGCGACGGCGACGGACGAACAAGTGGTGCGGTTGCTTCGCAAGACGAAAAAGCCTGTCCTCCTCGTAGCGAACAAGGTGGATGGTCCGCAAGGCGAAATCGAAGCCGCTGCGTTGTGGAACCTCGGGCTAGGGGAGCCGTTCGCTGTCTCGGCGCTGCACGGCCGCGGAACGGGAGACATGCTCGATGCCGCTCTTGCCATGCTCCCCACCGAGATGCCGCTCGTCGACGACGAGGGCGCGCCACGGCGCGTTGCCCTCGTTGGACGCCCCAACGTCGGCAAATCCTCATTGCTCAACCGACTTGCGGGCAGCGAGCGCGTGGTCGTTAATGAGCTAGCGGGAACGACGCGCGATCCCGTCGACGAACTCATCACCATTGAAGATGAGCCATTCACTTTCATCGACACAGCAGGCATCCGACGCCGTGTCCACCTCACTCGCGGCGCTGACTACTATGCGTCGCTCCGGTCCGCCGCTGCGATTGAACGCGCAGAACTTGCGCTCGTGCTTGTCGATGCGTCGACGCCGCTCACGGAGCAAGATCTGCGGATCTTGTCGGACGTGATTGACGCTGGTCGTGCACTCGTCATCGTCGTGAACAAGTGGGACCTTGTGGGCGAGGACGAGCGGTTCCTCTTCGAGCGCTCCTGGGACAAGGAACTCACCCACCTCACATGGGCGCCGCGGGTCAACCTATCGGCGTTGACCGGATGGCACACGAACCGCCTGAAGCGTGCGATGGACGTGGCGCTCACCAACTGGGATCGACGCATCTCGA
>JAEZXC010000081.1 GCA_023442845.1 Actinomycetes bacterium
GACAACCTCCGTTAGGGGTACCGTTTCCACGTGTCACAGTTCGAGCGCGATGAATTCGACGAGATCGCTGCCCAGCGCGGCCCTATTGGTGTGCACCGCAAAAAGAGTTCGCCCTGGAACACCGTCATTGCCGCCGTGGCGGTGCTGCTGCTCGCAGGAGGCCTTGGCTACGCGTGGGTTGTTTACCTGTGGCGTGCGGACGGCAACGAAGGTCTGCCGCCCATCGGCGACATCGCTGCGCCGACGATCACCCAAACCCAGGTGACGGAGCCCACGGAGGCGCCGAGCACCATGGAGCCGACACCATCCGAGACGCCTGAGCCCACCCCCACCGCGACCGTCGAGCCCATCCGTTACGACACCGCGATTTCCGTTCTCAATGGTGCGGGCGTGTCTGGTCTTGCCGGCCGCAATGCCGAGGCCCTCGAGGGTGCCGGATACACCGCGGTGAGCGCCGGCAACTTGACGGCTAACAAACCGGCCGAGAACGTCGTCCGCTACGCGGACCCGATCTATGAACAGACGGCGATCGACGTCGCGGCGAAACTCGGCATCTCGACTGTCGAGCGAGGCGTGACGCCTGAGGGCTCGATCACCGTGTTGCTTGTGACCAAGAACATCGGCTGAACCTTTCTCCGCCCCCTCCTCGCGCGACGCGCTGGAGACTTTTGCCGCCCGCGAAACTCGGCGTCGGCCATTTGCACTCTCTGGGGGAGAGTGCCAGAATCTCATTAGCACTCGACCCACTTGAGTGCTAAAGCTTCGGCGCTGACGATGAGGCGCATGACCGGCGTGACGTGAACGCCCGGGAGTGCGTCGTCCGTCGCGGGCATCGGCTGCGCCACCTACCCATCGAAAGAGGAACACACACCCATGGCAAAGATCATTGCCTTCGATGAGGAGGCCCGCCGCGGTATGGAGCGAGGCATGAATGCCCTCGCCGACGCGGTCAAGGTCACCCTCGGCCCCAAGGGCCGCAACGTGGTGCTCGAGAAGAAGTGGGGCGCTCCCACCATCACCAACGATGGCGTGTCCATCGCCAAGGAGATTGAGCTCGACGAGCCTTTCGAGAAGATCGGCGCCGAGCTCGTCAAGGAAGTGGCCAAGAAGACCGATGACGTCGCCGGTGACGGCACCACCACCGCAACGGTGTTGGCTCAGGCGCTCGTGACGCAGGGTCTCAAGAACGTCGCCGCAGGGGCCAACCCGATCGCTCTCAAGAAGGGCATCGAGAAGGCCGTTGAGGCGGTCACCGCCGAGCTGCTCAAGGCGGCCAAGGAAGTGGAGACCAAGGAGCAGATTGCTGCCACCGCTGGTATCTCCGCTGGCGACTCCACCATTGGTGAGTTGATCGCCGAGGCCATGGACAAGGTCGGCAAGGAAGGCGTCATCACGGTCGAGGAGTCCTCAGCCCTGGGCCTCGAGCTCGAACTGACCGAGGGCATGCGCTTCGACAAGGGTTTCCTTTCGGCGTACTTCGTCACCGACGCTGAGCGTCAGGAAGCAGTGCTCGAGGACCCGTACGTGCTGCTCGTCGAGTCCAAGATCTCGAACGTCAAGGATCTCGTGCCCGTGCTCGAGAAGGTGATGCAGTCCGGCAAGCCGCTGCTCATCATTGCGGAGGACGTCGAGTCCGAGGCTCTCGCCACTCTCGTGGTCAACAAGATCCGCGGCACCTTCAAGGCTGTCGCCGTCAAGGCCCCTGGCTTTGGCGACCGCCGCAAGGCGATGCTCCAGGACATGGCAATCCTCACGGGTGCCACCGTCATCTCGGAGTCCGTTGGTCTGTCGCTGGAGAACACCACGCTCGACCTGCTCGGCCAGGCGCGCAAGGTGGTTGTCACCAAGGACGAGACGACAATTGTCGAGGGTGCTGGCTCGCCCGAGCAGATCGAAGGCCGCGTCAAGCAGATCCGCACCGAGATCGACAACTCGGACTCGGACTACGACCGCGAGAAGTTGCAGGAGCGCCTTGCCAAGCTCGCTGGTGGTGTGGCCGTCATCAAGGCCGGTGCCGCCACCGAGGTGGAGCTCAAGGAGCGCAAGCACCGCATTGAGGACGCAGTCCGCAACGCGAAGGCTGCTGTGGAAGAGGGCATCGTCGCCGGTGGTGGCGTCGCTCTCATCCAGGCTGGCAAGTCTGCCTTCGCCAACCTCGAACTCGAAGGTGACGAGGCCACCGGTGCCGCGATCGTCCAGGTCGCGATCAACGCACCGCTTCGCCAGATCGCGATCAACGCAGGCCTTGAGGGCGGCGTTGTCGTGGAGAAGGTGAAGGACCTCCCGATCGGCCACGGCCTCAACGCCGCGACCGGTGTGTACGAGGACCTGCTTGCCGCTGGCGTCAACGACCCGGTGAAGGTGACCCGTTCCGCGCTGCAGAACGCAGCGTCGATCGCGGGCCTCTTCCTCACCACCGAGGCCGTCGTTGCCGACAAGCCTGAGCCTGAGCCGGCAATGCCTGCTGGTGGCGGCGACATGGGTGGTATGGGCTTCTAAGGAATCCCCGGTTTACGGCCACCGAGGCCGTGTCCCCTCTCAGGGCGGTCAGGCTTGATCCCTTCGAGACGACACGGCCTCGGTGGCCTTTCCCGTACCTTGCGCGGAGCCGGTGGGCTTGATCCCTTCGAGACGACACGGCCCGGCGGCCTTTGCCGTGCCTTAAGTGGGTGACGCGACGGCTTGGCTCAGCGGCGGTCGGCGGCTTTCACGCGCAGACCTGAGGCGCGCAACCGCTTGATGAGGGTGCGTGAGTCGACGAGTTCGACGCCCGCGCGGAGGAGATCGTCGTAGCGCTCGGCGGGAACGTCGTAGTGGTCGCGGTCAAAGGCCCGCTCAGGGATGCCGACGAGGCGCGCCACGGCGTGAAGCTCATCGAGAGCGACGTCGGACACCATGTGACCCCACACGGTTCCGTGGCGGGGCCACAGTGGAGGGTCGACGAGCACAGCCATAGGTCAGCAGAGTACGTGGTCGCGCCCCCGACTGCGGAGGAGCGTGCCAGGGCTCCCCGTATGACGCATGACCTGGCGAACAACGCGCAGGTAGACTTACCTGACCCGCGCAAGCGGACTGAAATGGAGTGAGAGACGTGCCTACCGGTCGAGTGAAGTTCTATGACGCTGACAAGGGCTTCGGTTTCATCGCGAGTGACGATGGAGGCGAGGTCTTCCTTCACGCGTCCGCGTTACCCGAAGGGGTGACGTCACTGCGCAACGGCACCAAGGTCGAGTTCTCGATCGTGGACGGCAGGCGCGGCCCCTCCGCGATGGCGCTCACCGTGACCGAGCCCGTTGCCTCCGTTGTGGCGGCGAGCCGCAAGTCCACCGATGACATGACGGTCATCGTCGAAGACCTCATCAAGATGCTCGAGAGCGTCTCCACGTCCTTGCGCCGTGGCAAGTACCCCGAGCCCGCACGAGGATCGAAGGTTGCGGCCGTCCTGCGTGCCGTTGCCGAGCAACTGGACGGCTGAGATGGCGACGGCCACTGATGTGAGTTTTGACGAGATTGCGCGCCAGGCCGCGATCGAGACGGCTGACGACGCCGCCGCGGTTGGCCAACTGCTCGGCACGGAGACGTCCGACGTTGGAGTCACCGTGCGCTTTGCGTGCGAGTTGGCGGGGTACCCCGGTTGGGTGTGGAGCGTCGACCTCACGGTGATTGATGGTGCCGCGACCGTTGCTGAATCCGCCCTGCTGCCGGGTGATGACGCGCTCCTCGCTCCTCAGTGGGTGCCGTGGTCTGACCGCATCCGCCCGGGCGATCTCGAACCCGGCATGGTGCTTCCCTACGTTGCCGACGATCCTCGCATCGTTCCTGGTTACACCGTGACAGGTGACGTCGATCGCGATGAGATGGCGATCTTCGAATTCGGCCTCGGTCGCGCCCGCGTGCTCGCGCCGGAGGCGCGCGATGCCGTCGCCGAGCGGTGGTACCGCGGATCTCACGGGCCGAGCGCAGCGTCGGCCGTTGCATCCTCGGCGCCATGTTCAACCTGCGCGTTCTTTGTCCCGATGACGGGATCTCTACGCATGTTGTTTGGCGCGTGCACCAACGAATGGTCGCCCTCCGATGGCCGCGTGGTGAGCGTGGACCATGGGTGCGGCGCGCACTCGGAGACGGAGGCCGAGCGGCGCATGTCCGAGTGGCCTGCTCCAGAACCTCTCGTCGATACCGACGCTGTGGCTAGCTTCGCACTCGATGAGCCAGATGTCATCGCAACGCCAGAGCCCGCCGAGGTCGAATCTGAGGACCGCACGGCTGAATAAGTCACGGCCGCCCCGTCGCCCCGAGGTGCGTGATCTCG
>JAEZXC010000095.1 GCA_023442845.1 Actinomycetes bacterium
TGTCAGGTGCCGGCGCCTGTGGGCGTGCTGTGCGTCGACTGCTCGCGCGCCGCTGACCAAGCAGCACGGTCGTCGCGCAACTCGCTCGGCTTCAAGCGCAGCACCTCTAAGCCGTATCTCACCTACGGCCTCATCGCCGCGAACGTCGCGTTCTACCTCTACGGTGCGTCGATCGGCATGCGTGAATGGCAACTCGATTTTGGCTTCGCGCCGCTGCTTGCAGATGAGTGGTACCGCTGGATCACGTCAGGCTTTGTTCACGCGGGCCTGATCCACCTCGCCCTCAACATGTACATGCTGTTCCAATTTGGCACCCAGCTGGAGCAAGTGATCGGGCGCTGGCGCTTTGGCTTGTTGTACATCCTGTCGCTCTTCGGCGGCTCAGTGACGATCAACATGTTGGGTGCGCCAAACTCACTCCACGTGGGGGCCTCGGGCGCGATCTTCGGTCTGTTCGCAGCGTTTGGTCTGCTCCTCTACAAACTCAAGTTGCCGTGGCAATCGCTCGCGACGACAGCAGGCATCTGGCTTGTCGCGGGCTTCTTCATCGCGGGGATCTCGTGGGAGGGGCACCTTGGCGGGGCGATCGCTGGCGCGGTTGTGATGGCGGTTCTGCTCGCCCTGCGGGCGGCCCGGCCCCAGCCCTAGCGTCGGCAATGTGAAGCTACTCGCCCAGCGTCGGCGTCGGCCGCGGGAAATGACAACGCTGTAGTTATCCCCCACTGTGGAAAGACTTGGGGAGAACTACAGCGATGTAACTTGTGCGAAGTGGTGCGCTACTACTTCCACCGAGTGAGCAAACCCATGGCGACCATCATCGCGCCGAACCCGATCATGACGTTCCAGTAGCCGAGTTGCAGCGGGAAGTCGCGCCCAAGAATGTAATAGGTGACGATCCACAGGCAGCCGAGCACCAACAACGTGATGATGGTGGGCAACAGCCACTTGGGGTTCTCGGACTCTGGCTTATGAAGCTTGCGCGGCACCTTGTAGGCCTCGGTCGGGCGCTTCTTCGAGACGGCCACTTTGCCCTCCTGGACAGTCGAACGGTGGGTGAGCCTGGGCGGTCACCACAATGGGCTCCAGCGTACCGGCACGATCGCGCTGCACCGAGAGCATGATGACCTAGACCGCCCACTCCCGTACCCTGGTGATCTCATGAGCGCTCAGTCCCCCTCTCGCGTGGACAGCGAGTTGCCTGCGCCCACACCGTCGCCCACACCGTCGCCCTCGCCACAAGGCCGACGCTGGCTCACCCAAGCGATGGGCGTTGCGGGCGAAGTGTTTCTCACCGCGGGCGTCATCCTTGGGCTCTTCGTTGTGTGGCAGCTGTTCTACACCGACATCCTGTCGGGTCGCACGCAAGATGCTGCGCTTGAGGCCACGGCGTTTGCCGAGGGCTCGCATCTGCCTCCCGTGACCGTGGCGGACGGTGAGATCGTTGCCCAGGACGCCGATGCCCCCATCGAGATCCTCCCTGATGAGCTCAAGGTGTACTCACCCGATGGTGCTCCCCTCACCGCGGAACCTGAAGCGCCGCAGACCTTTGGACGTCTGTGGGTGCCGCGTTGGGGCTCCGATTACGTCAAGCCCATTTCGCAAGGCACTGACCGTCAGGTCACCCTCGACAAGCTCGGCATCGGCCATTATCAAGCGACTGCGATGCCTGGGGAGGTCGGGAATTTTGCCCTTGCGGGGCACCGGACGTCCTACGGCAAGCCCTTTGCGGACGTTGACAAGTTGATCCCCGGCGACGCGCTGATTGTGCAGACTGAAACGGCGTGGTTCGTGTATCGAGTAACGGATAGCCAGATCGTGTTGCCTCATCAGGTCGAGGTGATTGCTGCCGTCCCCAACCAGCCGGGTGCGATCGCGACCAAGGCGTCGATCACGCTGACGTCGTGCCATCCGAAGTTCTCCGCCGAGAAGAGGTTTATTGTGCACGGAGAGCTGGAGTACTGGGCTCCAACCGGACATGGCTATCCCGAGGAGGTGTTCGACCCGTCATGATGTATCCCTGGCTGTGGCGCCACCTTCCTGGACCAACGTGGGCGCGCGTGACGATTGTGGTGCTGGGCGCCGCAGTGGCCGTGCTCGCACTGTTCGAGTGGGTGTTCCCGTGGGTGTCCGAGATGTTGCCGTACCAAGATCAGACGGTAGGTGAGTGATGGCACGAATCCTTGTGATCGACAACTACGACTCGTTTGTGTACACGATCGTCGGGTACTTGCGACAGATGGGCGCTGAGACGACCGTGGTTCGCAATGACGTTGTCGACCTGTCCTCAATACGCGATTTTGACGGCGTGCTCGTGTCTCCGGGACCCGGTACTCCCGCTGCGGCGGGAGCATCCATGGACGCCATCCGCGTGTGCGCCGAGCACGGCATTCCGATGCTTGGCGTGTGCCTTGGTCACCAAGCACTCGCCGAGGTCTTTGGCGGTGTGGTGTCCCACGCCCCCGAGTTGATGCACGGCAAGACGAGCCAAGTTGAACACACGGGCGCGTCTGTGCTGGCCGGATTACCGTCGCCTTTCACCGCGACGCGTTACCACTCACTCGCAGTCGAACACGCAACCGTGTCTGATGAGCTCGAGGTGACGTGTGCCACGGCGAGCGGGATCATCATGGGTCTGCAACACCGGACGCTCCCGCTCACGGGCGTGCAGTTCCACCCGGAGTCGGTGCTGACCGAGGGCGGGCATCGCCTGCTCGCCAATTGGCTCGAGGTGTGCGGCATGCCGGATGCAGCGACCCGCTCCGCGGGTCTCTCCCCGCTCGTGCGCCGCTAAACCCCTCCCGGAAGGTGGTAGACCACCTTCACGTGGAGCGCCACGCGACGATGACGAGCATCGTCACCGCAAACCCCACCGGCTGATTGAGCCAAAGAAACGTCCGCCAGCCCTTGTTGGCACGCTCGCACGTGGCGTCGCTAATGCGCGTGAACCGCGCCACGGAGGCGACATAGGCGAGGGGAAGCACCGCGGCGAGCACGCCCGGCCACGGCAGCACGAGCAAGACAGCGCTCGCCACAACGTAGAGCACAAGTGCCACCCAGACGGTCGCTCTCGCACCGATAACCGTCGCAACGGAGCTGATGCCGCCCGCACGGTCCGCCTTCACGTCTTGAACCGCGCCAAACGCATGTGACGCCATCCCCCACGCGATGAACGCCACCCAAATAGGCCACACGCCGCGGCTCGTCAGCGGACTTCCAGCGAGCACAAGCGCGTAAAGCAGGGGCCCCACAAAGTGCATGGCGGACGTGGCCGAGTCGATGAACGGCCGCTCTTTGAAACGCAGCACCGGCACCGAGTAAGCGAGCACTCCCGCGACCACAAGGAGCAATGTGACACGCGCGGCCACCGACCCCTGCGTGAGGAGCCACGCCATGAACGGCACGACGGTGATGACGCTCGCCCAGATGATCGCCCGGTGAACTCGTCGCGCCTCAGCGCGGCTACGAACCACGTCTCCCTCGATGCCGCCCTTGCGCGGGTTGGCGAGGTCGGACTCGTAGTCAAAGACATCGTTGATGCCGTACATGAGGAGGTTGTAGGGGATGAGGAAGAAGAGGCTACCTACCACCA
>JAEZXC010000133.1 GCA_023442845.1 Actinomycetes bacterium
GGGCAGGCCGGTGGTCGAGGAGCGCATGCATTGGGTGGTCGCCGAGGCGATCGGCGCAGCGGTGGCGCTGTGGCAACGCACCGGTGAGTACGTGTACAGCAACGATTACGTTGCGTGGTGGGACTACGCGCGCACGGCCCTCATCGATCTCGAGGGCGGCTCGTGGTGGCATGAAGTCGACGCGGAGGGCAGGCCGTCTCGTACCGTGTGGCGCGGCAAACCCGATGTCTATCACGCCTACCAAGCGACATTGTTTGTGCAGCTGCCCCTGAGCCCGAGCCTGGCTACGGCGCTGCGTGACGCGTCGGCGTGAGGACGACCTTCCCGAATACCTCGCCTGCCCGTAACGCCGCGTGCGCCTCGTCTGCGTGCTCAAGCGGCATGACCGCGTGAATCACAGGCGCCACCGCTGAGGGGACAAGCGGCCATACCTCGCGCCACACGTCGGCGACGATAGCAGCCCGTTCGTGGTGCGGCCGGGCCCGAAGAAGAGTGCCGGTGACGGTCGCCCACGTACCCATGAGCGCGGCGAGGTCGAGAGTCGCCTGCGAGCCGCCTTGGCGGCCAATGACCGCGAGCGTGCCGTGCGGCGCGAGTGCGGCGAGATTCTGCGCCAGGTAATCCGCGCCGACGACGTCGAGAATGATGTCCGCACCGCCTTCCGCGGCGACTATCGGCGCGAAGTCCTCGGCGGTGTAATCAATCGCGAGGTCGGCGCCCAACTCATCGCGGCAGCGCGCGGTTCGCTCTGGCCCGCGGGCGGTCGTCACAACGTGCATGCCGAGGGCACGCCCAAGTTGGATCGCGATCGTCCCGACGCCACCTGAACCTCCATGCACGAGGAGCGTGCCGCCATGAGTGGGTCGATGAGGTGCGATGTTTGACCATGCCGTGCACGCCGCTTCCACCAGGGCGCCTGCCGCCATCATGTCGACGCCCGGAGGAATCGGGAGGACGAGGTCTGCTGGGACGGCGATCGCCTCGGCGTAGCCACCCCCACCGACGAGAGCGCACACGCGGTCCCCGGGGCGAAACTCGGTGACGCCTTCGCCGATCTCGGCGACCTCTCCAGCCACCTCTAGCCCCGGCCAATGCGGCCAGTCGGGTGGCGACGGGTACTGGCCTCGTACCTGGAGAAGATCGGCGCGATTCACCCCTGCGGAGTGAACGCTGATGACCACCTCGCCCGGCCGGGCCCGGGGCCTTTCGACCTCGGTCGCCCGCATATGGGCAGGCGAAAATGAGTCGTCGACAACAACGGCCCTCATGACGACACCGCTCTTTCCCCGTCATAGTTGAACAGGTTCACTGTCTCATCATGCATCTCCAAGGAAGGCGGGCTCATGTCACAGCGGCAACATGCCGATAGCACGAGCGTCCGAGCGTCCGTCTGCGCACTTTCGCTGTGCGAAAGCCAGTGTCGGACAGCACGAGGGAGAGGTTGATGCTCCAGAGGCTGAGTATCCGTGGCAAGTTGCTCGCGGTTGTCGCGGTGCCGACAATCGTGCTGTTGCTTGCGACCGCAATCGTTGTGTGGAACGCCGCGACAAGCTTCAACTCCGCCCGTAACGTGAGCCAGCTCGTTGGTGTGGTCGAGCGGGCTGCACCACTCGTTGAGAACCTCGAGACGGAGCGCGCGACGGTGTCGCGCTACCTGCGCACACTCAGCGATGGAAACAACAAGTTTGTGACCGCGCGCACAAATACGCGCACCACTGTCGCTGGCATCGTGAGCGCTTCGCTCGAGCAGCCTGAATACGCGCCGTTTGCTGAAGCAATCAACTCAATTGCCGGTAGCAATGATCGCCCGGATGGACTCGATTCAGTGCGTGCGCTCGCGAGCTCGCCGACCAACACCGAAGGCTTCCCCCTGTGGCCCGAACAGGATCAGGTCGACGCCGCAGTTGCGGTGTACGAGGACGTCGCGGTTCGGGTGGAGGAGGCGATCAAGGGCGCCCCGACGGGTGAACTCGGTATCACTTTGCGTGGTGTCCCCGACGTGATCCGTGCAGAGGCCGACGCTCTTGCCACGTACCTCAATGAGGCACGCACGTACGCGGCGGCACTACCTGACACGTTCACGGCGACCGACGCCGCTGCGGGTGCCTTCCGCAACGCCGCGAACGACATCGCGGGTTCGCCCGTCAACGAACTCGTCATCGAACGCGCCGAAAGCGCACAATCCGGCTTGGATGGTCTCACATCGCTGCGTGAGCGCATTCGTTCAAGTGCCTCACAGCCCGCTCCGGCCGAAGCTGCATACAGCGCCGTGCTAGCCGACCTCTTGGGCATGAGCCGTGAAGTTGCGAACGTGGTGCAGGACCGCGACCTTGGCACGTACTTGTCGGCCTATGTGTCGATTCAAGGCCTCATTGAGGCGATGCGTATCGAGGAGTTGTACGTCGAGCGCGAGATTCGCCAGGGCTACTGGGTTATTGGTGAAGTGGCGCAGTTCCAGGAGTACTACTTCGGGTCGAACAACGCCCTTGACCTTGCAACTCAGGCGATGGCGGTGATCCCCGACGCGCCAACGGTGCCGGAGTTCGGTGCCTCATACGACGGCCAGACCCTCATCGGTTACGAGACCATTCGAGACCGCCTCTTCAACGACCCAACGGCAGACGCCTTGCTCGACCACCGCTCGTCTGAATGGTCAGTACAGGTCCAAGAGGAAATTGACGTCTACGAGCCGCTGCTGCGTGATCTCGAAGGCAAGGTGAGTGCACGCGCTCAGACGTTGGAGCGATCAAGCCTCATCCAGACCATCGTCGTTGTCGCGGTGGCGCTCATCGTTGTGGTCGCCTCGCAGTTCATTGCCCAGGCAATCGCACGGCGCATTGTGAACCCGCTTCGTCGCCTCACGACAACGGCGACCGCAGTGCGACAGGAGTTGCCGCGCCTCGTGGAGCGCGTGGCTATGCCGGGTCAAACGGTCGACGTGTCTGAAGTGCAGATTCCGGTTGAGTCCAGCGACGAGGTAGGACGCCTCGCGGAGGCGTTCAACTCGGTCAACGCGGCGACGCTGTCGATCGCCGCTGAGCAGGCTGCACTGCGTGGATCGATCTCTGAGATGTTCGTTAACGTCGCTCGTCGCGACCAGGTGCTGCTCAACCGCCAGCTCGCGTCCATCGACGAAATGGAGCGAACCCAAGACGATCCCGAAACGTTGACCAAGTTGTTCGCACTTGATCACCTCGCGACGCGAATGCGCCGCAACTCGGAGTCGCTACTCGTGCTTGCAGGAATTGACACTGGTCGCCGCCTGCGCCGGCCGATGCCGCTGTCGGATGTCATCCGTACTGCGTCGTCTGAGATCGAGTTGTACGAGCGGGTTCAGCTTGAACTTGATGCGGACCCTGCCATGCTCGGCCACTCCGCCCTCACGGCAGCCCACATGTTTGCCGAACTCCTTGAGAACGCAACGGTGTTCTCAGACCCCGGCAGCCCCGTCGTCGTGCGCACGATGGAACGCGACGGCGCCGTCGTCGTCACTGTCACCGACTCCGGTATTGGTATGACGACGGAGGAACTGGCAGAAGCAAACAACCGCGTTTCGTCGACCGCCGCGTCGGAAATTCTTGGCGCGCAACGTCTGGGCCTGTTCGTAGTTGGTCGTATTGCTCGCCGCGTTGGTGCGCGCGTCCACCTCGACTCGGTGGAAGGCGAAGGCACCGTCGCAACGGTTGTCATGCCGCCTTCGCTCTTCGACCAGACCGTTGCCTCGTCGACGGACCATATTTCCGCTTCCGTGACAGATAGCGAGATGCACGCACCATCAGCGCTCGCGATGCACCGTGAAGACGAAGAGGCACGTACCGAGGCTCAAATAACTGCCGACGCGTATCAGCCGACGATCATCGAGGACAACCCGCTCGTCTTGGCCCGGGAGGTCGTCGAGGAGGAGCCACTGCCCACACGCATGCCAGCGCGTGAGCCCGCACCGATGTCGGATGAGGTATCGACGCTCGTGGCTGCCGACGCCGCGTCGGCTCCCGAAGGCGTCGAGGTCCAGCTTGCTGAGTTCACGGAGGGTGTGACGCCCGCCGGCCTGCCCACGCGTCGTCGGCGCC
>JAEZXC010000069.1 GCA_023442845.1 Actinomycetes bacterium
CAACTCTTGCGCCTCGGTGGGCGGCAAGTCACCAAGGAGGTCGGCAGCGTCGTCGCTTTCCATCGCCTCAAGCACATCGGCGGCGCGGTCAAGGCGCAACGTGCTGAGCAACGCGATCTGGTCTTCCTCGGGCAACTCTTCGAGAACGTCTGCAAGGCGCTCGTCATCGAGTGCCGCGGCAATCTCGGCAGAGCGTGCGGGAGACATTTCCATGAGCGCGGCGGCGAGGTCGGCTGGTTTGTAATCGGCAAACGACTGGATGACAAGGGCGGCCCCTTGCATTGCGTCACGCGTGGCGAGGCCCGTCACGGCGTCGACGTCAACGACGAGAGCCTCGCCGCGACGCGACAAGCCGAGCACGCCGCGACGCCGCTCACCCTTACGCACATACAACTTGGTGACCTGCCACGTGCGGCCACGGGTTTGCTCGATCGCGATGTCCTCGATGTACGCAGTCGCCTTGTCCTCTTTGAGGGTGACGGAGCGGTCAAAGAGCTCACCGATGGCAAGGGTTTCCGAAGCGCGCGCTTGGAAGCGGCGCAGATTGACGACGCCCGTGCAAATCACCTGACCAGGCACGATCGACGTGACCCGGGTGAGAGGCAAGAAGACCCGCCGACGCCCAGGCACCTCAACAACGAGTCCAACGGCGGACGGGGCGCCCGTCCTGCGCATAAGGAGGACGACATCACGGACACGGCCGACAGCGTCTCCGAGGGGGTCGAAGACGTTTGTTCCGGCCAGCCGTGCCACATAGACGCGTTCTACTGCCGTGCTCATGGGGCAAGCCTAATGTCGACGTCGCTCAGGCCCCGGGAGGCTAGTCCGCGCGGTGTGCGACGCCGAGTGCGGCGAGTCCGGCCCATCCGGCGTACAGATCCTGCGGATTGCCAGTGAGCGCGAGGCTTGCAGCGAACTCGACGGCGGCGGCCCGCGCGCGGGTAAACGTCTCGGGATCGATGCCACCGTAGCCGGTGATAAAGGCGTCCCACGCGGTGACGGGTAGTGAGGTGAGCGCCTGACCGATGTCGTTGGCGGGGTCCGCCGCGGCTGCGTCACCCCAATCGATGAGACCCGCGAGGTAGCCATTGGCGGTCATGATGTGCTCAGCGCGTAGGTCGAGATGCGACCAGCATTCACGTCCGCTCGGACGCTTTGCGCCTGCCTCGACAATGCGGGAGGCCGCCGCCACATCGAGTCGCCACGGGCCCACCTCGGTACGGCGGCCTAGCGTGGCGAGGCGATCCTCGGTACGCGCAGCCCGTGCGCGCAGTGGCTGCGACCACCGGGGGTGACGCGGTGCCTGCGTGGGGGCGGAGGTGTGAAGGGTTGCCAACGCATGGCCGAGCTGGGCGGCGCCGCCAAGCGATAGCGGTGCGTGGCTCATTGGGGTGCCGGGTACCCATGGCACGATGCTCCAGCGCCACGGGAAGTGCTGCGTGGGACGGCCAACGCGTACCGGAACGGGGGCGCGAAAAGGCCAACTGCCGGACAGGTGAGGCAGCCAGTCAAGTTCGGTCGACTGGCGGTCTGCGGCGAGTTGACGGCGGGGGAGTCGCACTGCCCAGTCAGCACCGAGGCGCCACACGACGGCGTCGCGCCCTGCGTGTGGCTCACCGAGCTCAAACTGTTGTGCTTCCGGTACCTGTGTGCTCAGCAGATGAGTAACGAGCTCGGCACTGATGTGGATCTCCGCGACGGGCGTCCGCGCGGAGGTCATCATGCCGAAACCCTAGAACTGGGGGCAGGCGAGGACCATAGCGCTTCGGCACAACTGTCGCGGCACGACGTTGTGGGCGGCCGACGTCTGAATGAGGACGAACGCGCATATTTGCCCCACGACTCATCCCTCGTGTGTACGCATGTTCGCCCAGCATTGGAGGATTGCCTCGACAGATGCGTCGATATCGCAAGGGGTCGTCGCCGCATCGGACACGCTGAGGCGGAGAACTCGCCGCCCTCGCCACAGGGATGATCCTGCCCACATTGTCCCCTCGGCCTGGATTGCCGCGATGACGGCGTCGGTGATCGTGTCGTCTCCACGAGCACCGGGCGTCGCGCCAAATGCAACGGGAACTTGATTGAGAACTGGTGGTACGACCACGTCGACCCCGGCATCGGCGAGCTGTTGTGCAAAACGGGCGGCCATGTCGCATGAGTTGTCAACGAGTTGCGCAATTCCGCGTCGCCCCCGCGCCGCGAGCAGGGCCCACGTCTCGACGCCGCGGGCGCGTTGAGACATGTGCGGGCTCAAATGCATGAGGGGGCGGGGGTCGGTGGTGGCGAGGTAAGGCGCATGCATGGCCATCGCCCGGTATAAATCCGCGCGGTCCCGCACGATGACGATGCCGCTGTCGTAGGGGGCGTTGAGCCATTTGTGAGCATCGGTGGCCCATGAGTCGGCATTCTCGACGCCCGTGACGAGGTGACGCCGGGTGGGTGAGGCGGCTGCCCACATTCCGAACGCGCCGTCGACGTGCACCCACGCGCCGCGCTCACGGGCAGCCGGAATGATCTCGTCGAAGGGATCCGAGGCGCCGGTCGTGACATTGCCCGCCTGTAGCAGGACCAGCGTGAGGGCATCGACGTCATCCGGGAAAAGGTCGGCGCGAATCGCGCCGGTCGCGTCCGACGGCACGCGTTCGACGAGCCCAGGGCCAAGACCGGCAAGGCGGAGCGATTTGAGAGCGGAGATGTGAACGTCCTCGCCGACAACGACGCGGATCGGGGGTGCGCCGACAAGACCGCGCTCTTCAACCGACCATCCGGCGCGGGCGAGCAACGCGTCGCGCGCTGCGACGATGCCGGTGAAATTTGCCAAGGTGGCGCCCGAGGTGAAGGTGGCAACGGCGTCGGCCGGGAGCCCAAGAAGGTCGACAATCCAGCCAGCGGCAACCTCATCGAGCACGCTCGCGACGGGAGACTGGACCGGCAGCGCCGCATTTTGGTCCCATGCTCCGGCGAGGATTGACGCCGCCGCGGCAGCGGGTTCGACG
>JAEZXC010000117.1 GCA_023442845.1 Actinomycetes bacterium
CCCCCCCGGGGGCGGCCCCCCCCCCCCCCCCCCCCCCCCTGGTGTCACCTAGTTCTTGGTGATCTCGTAGTACAGCGGCACCGAGTTCCAGCCGAACTGGACGTTGTCCACGCTCGTGCCGTAACCACCGTTGACGTTCGAGTACCAGAGCGGGATCACAGGCAGGTCTGCGAGCAGCACCTGCTGAGCCTGCTGGAACAGGTCGTTCGCCTCGGCGGGGTCGGTGGCCGAGATGCCCTCTGCGAGGAGCGAGTCGAAGTCAGCCGACGAGTAGTCGCCATCGTTCGAGCCGGCGCCGGTCGCGTAGAGCGGGCCAAGGAAGTTGTACAGACCGGGGTAGTCGGCCTGCCAACCGGTACGGAATGCCGAGTCGATGGAACGGCTCACCACGTCGTCACGAAGCTCCTTGAACGTCGCGTAGGCCTTGCCTTCGGCGTCGATCTCAAGAGTGTTCTTGATCGAGTTAATGGTGGCGTCCACCCAGGACTGGTGCCCACCGTCAGCGTTGTACGCAATACGGAAGGTGCCGTCCCACGGCGAGATAGCGTCGGCCTCAGCCCAGAGGCGCTTTGCCTCCTCGGGGTTGTACTCGAGAACCTCGGCGCCCTCGAGCGAGTCGCTCCAGCCGTCGATCACCGGGGAGGTGAAGTCGGAGGCGGGGGTACGAGTGCCCTGGAAGATGATCTGCGTGATCTCGTCACGGTTGATCGCCATGGACAGGGCTGCACGACGCAGCTTGCCCTCTTCACCCGAGAAGTGCGGGAGGCGCTCCGGGATCGTGAACGACTGGAAGATGGCCGCAGGCTGGTTCACAGCGCGGTCACCAAGGTCGCTCTCGTACGAGGCGAGCGCCGCGTCCGGGATGCCGTCGATGACGTCCACGTCGCCACCCTGGAGAGCCGCGTACGCAGCATCCTGGGTCTCGAAGAAGCGGAACGTCACGCCACCGTTCTGAGGCGTGCGAGCGCCCTTGTAGTCAGGGTTGGTGACGAGGTCGATCTGGACGTTGTGCTGCCATGCACCCGCGCCGTCAAGCATGTACGGGCCGTTACCGATGGGGTTCTCACCAAAGGCAGCCGGGTCGTCGAAGAACGCCTGGGGCAGCGGGTAGAAGGACGAGTAGCCAAGGCGCTGAGCGAAGTCCGAAGCCGGCTTGTTCAGCGTGATGGTGAAGGTCTTGTCGTCGACGACCTTGAGGCCAGACATCGCCTCAACGGGCTCGTCCCACGAGAAGCCTTCGATGTCTTCGAAGAAGTACGAGTTGAGGTACTCGTTCTCGAGGTTGGCCACGTAGTTCCACGCGTCCACGAACGAGTTCGCGGTGACGGGGGTGCCGTCGGTGAAGGTCCAACCGTCGGCGAGGGTGACGGTGAGGTTCTGCGGGTCAACAACCTCGATCGACTCGGCGACCTCGTTGTGAACGGCGCCGTCAGCGTCGTAGTAGATGAGTCCGGCGAAGACCAGGTCGATGATCTTGCCACCGCCAACTTCGTTGGTGTTACCCGGGATCAACGGGTTCTGTGGCTCCGATCCGTTGGCCAGGATGACGGCCGAACTGTTGGACTCGCCGCCGGTGGCGGCGGCACTGCTGCTCGTCTCCGAACCACTCTCGGAGGAGCATGCAGCGAGGGCGAGTGTCGCGGCTGCTGCCAGCGCAATGCCCTTACCAAACGTGCCGAGCTTCATACTCGGGCTCCTTTCTTTGCTCGTGACGCACCACGCCACCCTCTGTGAGACAACGCGAGCACACACGAATACTCGCAAGGAGTTTCCTCGCGATCTGTCCATGCTAAGGAGCGACCGCCCTCAATGTTGAATACGGCAGACATCGATATCGAATTGAAACGCTTGCATTGTGTGATCTGGATCACATCATGCCTGCTTGTGTCGCGGTTTCGGGGAGTTCTCGCGAGGGCGCCAGTGGACTGTCAGTGGGTCATGAAACAGTAGGGCTCATGGAGTTGCTACTTGCGTTGGGCGGCCTCGCCACCGGGGCCGTAGTTGGCCTGCTTATTGGTGCAGTTCGGGCTGCGGGAAAGGATCGCGCGGCCGACGCTGCAGTTGCGCAAGCCCGCGCAGCGGTCGAGATCGAGAAGACCCGTGCCGCTGAACTTGAGCGCCGTCTCGCGGAAGCGGCCGACGTTGCCGCGCGCCGCGAAGCAGAGCTCAAAGCCTCGCACGAGCAGTACGTAACACAGGTCAAGGGGGACCAAGAGACGCTGCGGCAACAGTTTGAGGCGTTATCGGCGAAGACCCTCAAGACCACCCAGGAGTCGTTTCTGCAAATCGCAAACGAGCGTCTCACGCGCGCGCAACAGACCAATGCAGAGGAACTTGCCAAGCGCGAGGTGGCGGTGAAGAACCTCATTGAGCCCATGGCCAAGGCGTTGGAGGAGGTCCAGAAACAGACTCTTGAAGCGGACAAAGCGCGTGCACTTGGCCAGGCAACGATGAGCGAGCAAGTGCGTCAAATGGTCGAGGCCTCGGCCAAACTCGACAAGAAGACCACCGACTTCATCAACACGTTGCGCCGTTCCGATGTGCGGGGCAACTGGGGCGAGGTTCAACTTCGCCGCGTCGTCGAGCTTGCGGGGATGATGGCGCACGTCGATTTCGAAGAGCAAGAGGTGGTGCGGGACGGCGACGGCAAGAATTTGCGTCCTGACATGACCGTCAAGCTCGCCGGTGGCCGCACGGTTGTCGTCGACTCAAAGGTGGCGCTCAGCGCACTCATCGAAGCGTTCGAAACCGATGACGACGCCGTGCGTGCCGATCGTCTCGCTGCGCACGCGCGCCATGTCCGCGTCCACATCGACGACCTTGCGGCTAAAAAGTACTGGGACCAGTTCGACTCGGCACCCGAGTTTGTCGTGATGTTCGTTCCGTCCGAGGCGTTCTACCAAGCTGCGGTGGAACAAGACCGCTCGCTGCAGGAGTACGCCTTTGGCAAGAAGGTTGTCATCGCGACCCCCACCACGCTCGTCGCAATGCTCCGTACTGTGGCCCACGCGTGGAAAGAAGACGCGCTTGCCAAGAACGCCCAACAGGTGCTGTCCACGGGCAAGGAGCTTTACGACCGCCTTCGCGTCATGGGCGACCACCTCGCGAAGGTTGGTCGAGCGATCGACCAAGCAGGCAAGGCCTACAACTCGACCGTTGCGTCGCTCGAGTCGCGCGTCATGGTGTCGGCCCGCAAATTCGGCGAAATGCAGCACATTAGCGAGGACCTGCCGTCGCTTGAGCCTGCGGCGACGGACATCCGCCAGATCGCCGCTCCCGAGTTCGCAGTTGACGCCGTGGACGCGGACGTCGATGCCGACCCGATGCCCTAGTTCGCGACCTTGGCTGCCTCGCGCGCCTTCATGTCGGCACGGATCTCGCGAGGCAACGAGAACATGAGGTCCTCAGTGGCGGTACGGACCTCTTCGACAGTCTCGTAGCCGCGCGCAGCGAGCGCATCGAGAACGTCACGCACGAGGATCTCGGGCACGGATGCGCCTGAGGTCACTCCCACTGTCGAGACGCCCTCAAACCACTCGTCCTGCAGCTCAAGCGCCCGATCGATGCGATACGAGGACCGGGCACCGTTTTGAAGTGCCACCTCAACGAGCCGCACCGAGTTCGACGAGTTCGCCGAGCCCACCACGATGACGAGATCGCATTCGGGAGCCATCTTCTTCACCGCCACCTGGCGGTTCTGGGTCGCATAACAAATGTCATCGCTCGGCGGATCTTGGATCGCTGGGAAGCGCTCGCGCAAGCGGCGCACAGTCTCCATCGTCTCGTCGACTGAGAGGGTGGTTTGCGACAACCAGACCACATTGTTGGGATCGGGCACTTCGAGGGTGTCAACGTCGTCGGGCGAGTTGACAATGATCGTGTGCTCGGGGGCCTCGCCCGCCGTACCCTCGACCTCCTCGTGACCAACGTGGCCAATCAAGAGAATGGTCTGGCCTTCGCGAGCGAAACGCACGGCCTCCTTGTGAACCTTGGTGACCAGGGGGCACGTCGCGTCAATCGTCGCGAGGTTGCGCGACGCTGCGGCCTCGCGTACGGCCGGTGAGACACCGTGCGCGGAAAACACCACGCGGGCGCCTTCGGGAACCTCATCCGTCTCGTTGACGAAAATGGCTCCACGCTCGGTCAGGGTCTCCACAACGTACTTGTTGTGCACAATCTCCTTGCGCACGTAGATGGGGGCTCCGTGGAGTTCGAGAGCCTTTTCGACCGCGATGACGGCGCGGTCCACGCCGGCGCAGTACCCGCGCGGCGCGGCCAAGAGGACGCGCTGTGAGGTAGAGGGTGCCATATCGACCATCCTACGTGGCAGGCTGAGAGAGTGACCGACCCCGTCAACGAGCCCGGTGAAGCCACCGTTCCTCAGAGTGACCTGCCTCGAGCGTCGGCGTCATTGCCCGCGACGGCGGCTGAGACCTCAGCCGAGCGGCCGTGGCCCGTTCGCCACCTCAGCCCAAAGATTGGCGAGTACGTGGCGCGCATGAGTCCGGTGTGGGTCGAGGGTCAGGTGCTCAACGTGAAGAGGTGGAAGCACCTCGTCTTTGTGACGCTGCGCGACACCGATGAGAACATGTCACTCAAGGCCACTCTCCCTGCGGCACAACTCGATGCCCTTGGTCTTGATCTCACCGATGGCGCACGCGTGGTTGTCCACGCGAAGCCACAGTGGTGGATGCGTAGCGGCGACCTCCAAATGGTGGGCGATGAGGTGCGCGCGGTTGGCTTGGGTGATCTCTTGGCGAGGATCGAAGCGCTCAAGGCCGCACTCGCTCAAGAAGGTCTTTTCGCGCCCGAGCGCAAGGTGCCTTTGCCCATGATCCCCCGCCGCATCGGCCTCGTGGTTGCCACTCAGGGCGATGCAGAACACGACGTCGTGACAAACGCGCGGGCCC
>JAEZXC010000132.1 GCA_023442845.1 Actinomycetes bacterium
AACTCCGTGATCATCACCTTTGTCTTTGTCGCGCTTTACCTGACTCAAGACGGCTTCATTGATCCCGAGATCCGGGCACTCGGTGAGGATGCTCCCGCGTATGAGCGTGCCCTTGATGTGCTCGCACGCAATTGGGCGTGGGCGGGCGCACTTGCTGGCATCGTGGTCGCCCTCCTGGCGCCCGTGCTCGGACAACGGGCCGACGCTCGGGGCAGGCGCAAGTGGTGGCTAGGCATCATGAGCGGCTTGCTCGTTGCGAGCATGCTCGGCTTGTTCTTCGTCGAAGAGTCACCGACGTACTTTTGGCTCGGAGTCGGGCTCATTTCCTTTGGACAGATCGTCGCGGAGATCGCCGGCGTCAACTACAACGCGATGCTGACTGACGTGTCGACGCCTCGCACCGTTGGACGGGTGTCCGGCCTCGGGTGGGGGCTCGGATACGTCGGTGGCATTGTGGCGCTCGTCATTGTTGTGGTGGCTGACAGCTCCGACTGGTGGGGCATGGACACCTCAAATGGCATGGCGTATCGCCTCATTGCGGTGGGCTCTGCGGTGTGGGCAATTGTGTTCGGCTGGGCCGTGTTCGTCTTTGTCCCAGAGTCCCCGCGCCGGCGGGGTGCGCCCGTCGTTGGATTCTTCGAGGGTTATCGGATCCTCATGCGTGACTTGCGTCAACTGTGGTCGACCGCACGGAGCACCCTGTGGTTTCTCATTGCGTCGGCGGTGTACCGCGACGGCCTTGTCGGAGTCTTCGCGTTCGGCGCGATCATCGCCGCGCAGGCCTTTGGTTTCTCGGCACAGCAAGTCATTTACTTCGGTGTCGCAGCCAACCTTGTGGCCGGCCTATCCACGATCGTTGCCGGGCGTCTGGATGACAGTTTTGGTCCCCGGCGCGTCATTCTCGCGGCGCTCGGGACGATCGTCGTGTGCGGCGTCGTCATTGTGTCCGCCCACACAGCGGGCGCCGTGGTGTTCTGGGTGTTCGGACTCATCCTCAGCGCCTGCGTCGGACCTGCACAAGCAGCGTCGCGATCCTTGCTCGCGCGCCTCAGCCCGCCCGGTCACGAGGCCGAGATTTTTGGCTTGTATGCGACGACAGGCCGCGTCACGTTCTTCTTGTCGCCAACGGCCTTTGCCGTCGCGTCACTCATCTTCGGCGGCACGATTTGGGGCACAATCGGAATTGTCTTCATTGTCGCTGTTGGGCTCGGGCTACTCATGCTCGTGAAGTCCGCCGATGTCAACACGACCATGCCGAGGGAACACGCAAGCGCCTAGTGCGGTTGCGCAATAGAAGAGAACCCAGAAAAGGAGTTGTGACATGAGCGTTGTTAGCACTGCAACAGCCACCTGGTCCGGCACTCTTGAAGAGGGAAGCGGCAGCACCAACCTGGCGACCTCTGGCGCTGGAACCTTCAATGTCAACTGGAAGGCCCGTTCGCAGGGTGAAGTTGCCACGACCACTCCGGAAGAGCTCCTCGGTGCGGCACATGCTGCGTGTTACGCGATGGCCATGTCGCATGAACTCGCGGGAAAGGGGCTGGAGGCGGACCGGATCGACGTCTCTGCCGCCGTGACGTTTGTTCCCGGTCAGGGCATTACGCGAATCGGCCTGCGAGTCGCCGCGACCATTTCAGGCATCTCGAGCGACGACTTTTCTGCCCTCACTCACGCAGTGAAGGACGGATGCCCGGTATCGAAGGCGCTGGCCGGCACCACCATCGACATTGACGAGGTGTCGCTTCGCGCATAGTTCCCGGGCCGACGGGTAGCGTGCGGACATGCGCGTGATTCGTGATGTCGCCTGGGGGATCCGCCTCT
This sequence comes from Actinomycetes bacterium, assembly GCA_023442845.1. Taxonomy (GTDB): domain Bacteria; phylum Actinomycetota; class Actinomycetes; order Actinomycetales; family Demequinaceae; genus Demequina. The sequence continues at coordinate 1,822 of JAEZXC010000132.1, forward strand.
ATGGCCGGGGAGTGCTGCTGTGGCGGTCGCGGCCGCGGCTTGCCGCTCTCGGCCTGCTCCCGGGGCTTGCCACCGCGTGGCTCTTCACCATCGCGCTCATTGCGCTCTTCGCTTCTCTTGACCGCATCAGCGGGTCCGTGGCCAACGCTCTTGTTGGCGACAGCGCTTGGCACGACTTAGTACAAGTCGCCGCCGCATTCGCAATCATCGGCGGGGCTTTGGTGGTTGCCGTCCTTACTTTTGTCTCCGTGACGTCGTTGCTCGGGCAAGGCGTCTTCGATCTCATCTCAAGGCGGGTGGATGAATCGCTTGGCCCTCTACCCGCCGAGGTCGAGGTGCCGTGGTGGCGCTCGTTCCGCCACGCGGTGGGGGAAGGCGTCTCAATGATTCTCATCAGCGTGCCCTTGGCGATCGGTGTTGGTGTCATCGGTATCGTGCCGGTCCTTGGTGCAATCGCGGCCTGGATTCTCAGTGCGACCGTCGGGGGCTGGCTGCTCGCACTCGAGTTCACGGCTGGAGCATTCGAGCGGCGCGGCTTCAGCTTCGCGCAAAGGCGGCGCCTACTTCGTCAGCGCAGGGCGGTGGCCGTTGGCTTTGGGGCAACGGCCTTCCTTGCGTCGTCATTTGCGCCGCTGGCGGTTGTGACGATGCCGTTGTCGTTCGCGGGCGGTACGCATCTTGCTCGCTACGTGTTGGAGGGACCTACCGAGCGATGAGCCCGAGTGAGCGCTCGAGCGCCGAGACTTCGCTGTGGCAACTTTCGGGAGCGACGCGTCGGCTTACTTGAAGTGCGAGGCGGGCGATAGCGTCGGCGTCGTCCGTGCCAATAACGCCCGATAACTGAGCCTCGACCGCATCCCGGTAGGCGGGCGTTGCTGCCGCGATGGCATCCCAGCCGGCGTCCGTGATCCCCACCCAGGTTCCGCGCAGATCGTCGTGACAGGTGGCTCGAGAAACGAGCCCTCGACGCTGCATACGAGCGACCTGGTGCGAGGTCCGGGACTTCTCCCACGCAAGCATGACTCCCAATTCACCGGCACGCACCTTGTTGTCGGGTGCTGCACGCAAAGCCGAGAGAATCTCAAACTCAGGCAAGGAAATGTTGGCAGCGCTTTGGAGTCGTTGCTCGACCGCCGCGTTCAACTGGCGCGCGGCGAGGCTTAGCGCCCGAAACAGCGCAACGTCCGCTCCGATCTCCTGCTCCATGCCTTGAGGGTAGACGAGTGACTCGCGCTGACCAAGGGCAGGAGCGATCTCCGCGCGCTTTACGCTGACTTCATGACGACTCGTCGCCTTGTCGCTCGCGCTTCTCTCGCTCACTTGTCTCCAACCTTTGCCGCCATCCGTGCCCGCGAGGGGGTGTCGGCGGACCGCCCGGCAGCGGTGGCCAAAGAGGCGGCGATCGCGAGCGAGCGGGTCCATGATCCGCACATAGAAGACAAACGGTCAGATCTCTCCGACATTCCGTTCGTCACTCTCGATCCGGCCGGCGCACGCGATCTCGACCAAGCCGTGGCTATCACGCGTACGCGACACGGGTGGCGGGTTCGCTACGCAATCGCAGACGTTGCCGCCCATGTCACACCCGGGGGAGCGATCGACCGGGACGCCTGGGAGCGCGTCGAGACCGTGTATTGCCCTGATACCCGCGTTGGATTGCATCCGCCCGCTCTGGCCGAAGGCTTTGCGTCGCTGTTGCCTGGACAGAAGACAAAGGCAGTGGTGTGGGACATGTCAGTCGGAAAGGACGGATCGCTTGGCCTCCATGACGTGACGCGGGCCTGGGTGCGCTCCAGGACGCAGTACGCGTATGACGAGCTGCGAGG
>JAEZXC010000148.1 GCA_023442845.1 Actinomycetes bacterium
TCGCCCTCACCCAGTTCGAAAAGAAGATGAACGACCAAATCAACGCCGACGTTGCGGCCGCCGAAAAGAGCAGTCGCGAAGCGATGATCATCGTGTCGGTCCTTCTTGTGGTGGGCATTGCCGTGTCGACAGTGGTGGGGTGGATGGTCGCCCGCGGAGTACGCAAGCGTGCCGCCGCGATGGGCACGGCTCTCGAGGCGATGGCTCATGGCGATCTCACGCACACGGCCGGTGTTGAGGGCCGCGATGAGATCGGTCAAATGGCCGAGCAACTCGGCCGCGCCCAACGCCACTTGACGGGTGTGCTTACTGATGTTGAGGAGGCGGCCGCCACGGTGGCCGCTGCTATTGAAGAGATGTCGGCCGCCGGTCGCGAGGTCACGCATGGCTCTCAGCAAACCGCCGCCAATGCCGGACTCGTTGCCACTGCCGCGGACGAGGTGTCCCGCAACGTCGGCACCGTCACCCAGGGCGCCGAAGAGCTCAATGTCTCCATCCAGGAGATCGCCCACAACGCCAACGAGGCAGCACGCGTCGCCACCGATGCGGCGCGGGTTGCCGCTGCGACGACCGACATTGTCACCAAGCTCGGTAGGTCAAGCGAAGAAATTGGTGACGTCGTCAAAGTCATCAGCACGATCGCCTCGCAAACGAACCTCCTCGCCCTGAACGCGACGATCGAGGCCGCGCGCGCGGGCGAAATGGGCCGTGGATTTGCTGTTGTCGCTGGCGAGGTCAAAGACCTCGCGCAAGGCACTGCGAGCGCCACTGAGGACATCGCCCACCGCGTCGAAGCGATTCAAGCGGACACGGAGTCCGCCGTCGCGGCCATCGCTCAGATCACGCACATCATTGAGTCGATTAACCACTTCCAGACCACGATTGCCGCGGCCGTCGAGGAACAGACCGCAACGTCGACCGAAATGCGCCGCGGGGTGGCGATCGCCGCCGATGGCTCAGCGTCCATCGCGGCATCGATCACGGACGTTGCGACCCAGACCGCCTCATCGGTTGAGATCCTCACGTCCTTTGACGCCTCAATCGACCAACTGTCGTCCTTGTCCCACACGCTTCGCTCGCGCGTCGCCGAGTTCACGTTCTAGGCGGGTGGCCATGTCGTCCATCAAGGTGTTGGTCGTCGATGACTCGATTGTGGTGCGCCGCATTGTGTCCGACGCTCTCGCCGAGGATCCGCGGATTGAGGTAGTGGGCGTCGCTCAGAACGGCTCAATCGCCCTGCACAAAGTGGCGGCACTGAAGCCCGACCTCATCACGATGGACATCGAGATGCCGGTAATGGACGGCATTGATGCGGTGGCGCAACTGCGCGCTCGCGGAGACCGCACGCCCATCATCATGTTCTCGACGTTGACCTCGCACGGAGCGTCGGCCACGCTCGACGCGCTTGCGGCGGGCGCGACTGACTACGTGACAAAACCCACCCATGTCGCGGATCCGGCCGAGGCAATCGGCGTCATCAAAGATCAGTTGCTGCCCAAGATCAAAGGCTTGTTCCGCGCGCCGATGCTGCGCAGCGAAAGTGCTCGGCTGTTGCCGACGCGCGGCCCGGCTATCGCTCCCAAGGCCGTTGTCGTCGGCTCGTCAACGGGCGGTCCCGAGGCGCTGTCGAAGATGATTGCGGCGTTCACTCATCCCCTGCCTGTCCCCATGTTGATCGTCCAGCACATGCCGCCGTTGTTCACCGCTCAGCTTGCTGCGCGGCTGGACCGGACCGGACCTAACAAGGTGATCGAGGCTAAGGGTGGCGAGGTACTCAGTCCGGGCACCATCTACATCGCGCCAGGCGACTTCCACCTGGAAGTCAATGACCGCGCTGGCCGCCCGCAAACGATGCTTCATCAGGGACCGCAGGTCAACTTCTGCCGCCCTGCCGTCGACGTACTGTTCACGTCTGCTGCCGCGGTCTTTGGAGGCAGCCTCCTGGCCGTCGTACTCACGGGAATGGGTGCGGACGGCCGCGAGGGAGCGCGCGCGATTGTCGAAGCCGGAGGTCGCGTCATTGCGCAGGACGAAGCGACGTCGGTTGTGTGGGGGATGCCGGGGGCTGTCGCGACAGCGGGCCTCGCCCATGCGCTTGTTCCGATCAGCGAGGTCGGCCCGACTGTCGCTCGCGCCGTCATGCCGCAGGCACATCGCCGGGCGGTGATTGCATGACGCTCACCGACGACGCTTTCGACTTTGTTGCGACGCTGGTACGTCAGCGCAGTGCCATCCAACTTGAGCGCGGCAAGGAGTACCTCGTTGAGTCGCGCTTGGCGCCGCTCGCTCGCACGGCGGGTGCCACCGATGTCGATGCATATGTGCGCGCGTTGCGCCACGACACCACGAAGCACGCCCTCGTTGTGGAGGCGCTCACCACCAACGAGACGTCTTGGTTCCGTGACGTCAACCCGTTCTCGGTGCTCCACTCCACGGTGGTTCCCGATTTGGTGGGCCGCGGTCGCAGAGACCTTCGCATTTGGTCGGCTGCATGCTCAAGTGGTCAAGAGCCGTACTCCATTGCGATGACGTTCGCCGAGCACTTCCCCGCGCTGCGCCCGCAAATCGTCGCAACCGACCTGTCTGAGCTCATGCTTGAGCGTGGTCGCGCCGGGGAGTACACCCAACTCGAAATCAACCGCGGGTTGCCCGCCCCGATGCTCGTCAAGTACTTCGACCGCGAGGGCGCGACGTTCAAGATCGCGTCGAGTGTGCGCAATCAGGTCCAGTTCCGGCACCACAACTTGCTCGATCCGGCCCCTCTCGGCGGCCCCTTCGACATCGTCTTTTTGAGAAACGTTCTTATCTACTTCGATGTCGCGACCAAGCGGGATGTGCTTCGTCGGGTGCGGATGTCGATGGCACCTGATGGATATCTCCTTCTAGGTGCTGCCGAAACGACGATAGGTGTCGATGAGACATGGGAACGGATCCAAGTGGGCAGCACGTCCATCTACAGGCCTCGAGAAGGGAAGACGCGATGAAAGCCCTCGTCATCGACGACTCGCGCGTCATGCGGAAGATCGTCGGGGGGATCTTGCTCGGAGCCGGCTTCGACGTTGTCGAAGCCGCGGACGGCCAAGAAGCACTCGACCAAATGACTCTCAACGATGACATCGCGCTGTGCTGCATTGACTGGAACATGCCCGTGATGTCCGGCTTCGAGTTCGTGGTCGAGGTGCGCAAGCATCCGCAATGGCGCGACGTGACATTGATGATGGTGACGACCGAAGGCGAGCAGGGCCAGATCGTGCGAGCTCTCGCCGCGGGAGCCCACGAGTACGTCATCAAGCCGTTCACCCCCGAGGTGATCCTCGACAAGCTTCAGTTCCTCGGACTGATCGAAGTGAAGGAGACGGTATGACGAGCGCCGCAACGTGGGAACCGCTCACCGGGGCGGATCCCGTTCTGACCATCGCGCAAGACCTATTCACCACAATGATTGACGGTGAGCCGGGACACTTGTCAGCGTGGTTGGGCGATACCCCAGTGCTTGACGATCCGCGTTACGCGTGGGTCGATGTTGATGGACCTGTCGCCACGCGCGTCATGCTGATGGCAGGCCGCGTCACGGGTGAGAACCTCACGCGCGCACTCCTTCAGATGGGCGCAGACGAGCCCGTCTCGGACGCAGACTTTGCGGACGCAGTTGGCGAGATCGCGAACGTCGTCGGTGGCAACGTGAAGTCACTCGTCACCAACCCCGGGGCGCTATCGCTACCGGTGGTAGGCCGCGACGAGCCGGACAACTCGAGCGCAATGCGACTCATGGCAACGTACTTTGGATGGAAGGGTGCGCCGCTCGGCGTCAGCCTGTGGGCATTGACCTAGGAAGCGCGGGCCCTCAGCCCCGACGGACCAAGGAAAGAGGTGATCGACATGTTGGTCGTAGTCGCCGATGACAGCCGCGTGATGCGGCAGATCGTGATCCGCACGCTCAGACAAGCGGGCTACGACTGGTGGGAGATCGAAGAGGCCGAAAACGGCGCCGACGCTCTCACGAAGATTCGCGAGATCAAGCCCGATTTTGTGCTCTCCGACTGGAACATGCCGGAGATGACAGGCATCGAGTTGCTCCGCAAGTTGCGCGGCGAGGGCAACGAGACCCCGTTTGCTTTTGTCACGTCGGAGGGATCGGCATCGATGCGCTCGCAGGCCGAGCAAGCTGGTGCGCTGTTCCTCATCTCGAAGCCATTCACGGCCGACGTGTTCCGTGACACCATCGACCCCTTCATCGCATGAACGCCGACGCTCTCAAGCCGACGCCGGTGCCCTCGGCGTTCGAGATTCGCGAGATCTTCCAGGGCCTCCTTGGCCGTGAGGTGACGTGGGTGGGCACGAGCCACCAAGTCGACCCACTCGACGGGGCGGTGGTCGGGGTGTACTCCGACGACTTTGGCAACCTCGCCGCCCTCATCGTGGCGGATGTCCCACTCGTCGCATGGGCTGGCTCGGCGATCGCGTTGTTGCCGCTTGCCGGTGCGGAGCAATCCGTGGCGGACAACCTGGTGACGCCTGCTCAGTTCGACAACTTCTCAGAGATTCTCAATGTCGCTGCGTCGATGTTCAATAAGCGCGACACCCCGCACCTCAAGCTCCAGGAGGCGTACGCACCGCGTGAAACCTTGCCTGCGGAAGCGCAGAAATGGGTGCTGTTCCCGGCAAGCCGCATCGACGGCACCCTCACGGTTCAGGGGTACGGCGAGGGGCGTATCTCCGTGGTGGTCGCGTACTAACGGTCGAACCTGTGGGGCTCACAGCTTGTGCGGCTGGAACTCCCAGTGCCACGGCTCGCGCGGCACATTCTCGACAAAGCCGTAGTCCTTGGCGTGCTGTCGCATCCATGCTTGCGCATTCGCGTCGAGCGAGAGGTCCACGGCGAGTCCCCAGCCGTGCTGGCTCGTGCCCGGCTTGGCCGCAAGGCCGCCTTCCGAGTACAGCCCCTTTTCGTTGGCGACCCTCACCTGTGAGTCATAGGAGCGGTAGCCGTCGGTAATGCCGATCGTCACCCCAGCGGCCTTCGCATCGGCCAACAGGCGGTTGAGTTGTTCGGCTGCCGGCCCCCAGATGCGCTCATTGGAGCCATTGATCGCGCTGAGAGCGGACTCGGGGATGTGGCCGTTGCCGTAACTGGCGTATGCCTTTGGGATGCCGTTGGCATTGAGCAACGCGGCGGCGTCGGCGAGAGAGGTGGTGGCTCCTTGGTACGTCGCGAGGACGTCGGCAAAGGAGGTGCCTGCCGGCTGACCGGTGAGGCCTGCGGCGGCAAAAAGCGAAGTGGACGATGCGAGGGAACCGGTCGGACCCGAGACGGTCATCCCTGCTGAGGAGGCGGGATGCGTCGTCAACGAAGCGATGAGTTGATGGATCTGACCGATACGGTGATCGATGGCAGTAACTGCCTCCATGCGGCCTCCTCTCGCACCGTCCAACGTCCCATCGTCCGCACGGCACCCGGCGTGAGAAAGCTCGTTCCGTGTGTGGAAAATCCCACCGCAGCGCCATGAAATAGACCGCACTTGCGGACTCTGGTCTTTCGTCAGCGAGGCGGGCTGCGTGCTAGTCTTGCCCGGCGCGCGCGAGTGGCGGAACGGCAGACGCGCTGGCTTCAGGTGCCAGTGTCCGAAAGGGCGTGGGGGTTCAAATCCCCCCTCGCGCACCAGCAGAAAGGCCCCGAGAAATCGGGGCCTTTCTTCATTCCCAGGGCCGCGTCAGTTGTCGCTCTGCACGCCGTCGACGTACACCCAGCGACCATCAAGCCGCACAAACTCGCTCACTTCGCCCATCGTCTGCACGCCCTCGCCTGGCCGCATGAACTGGGCGGCGAAGGTGACGGTGCCCACAGCGTCGTCCGGGCCGCCGGCCTCGGTGCCAAGCACGTCGAGGCCCAGCCACTCGGTGTCATCAAAGCCAAGTGCACGCGGCCGACGCTCGGGGTGCCACGTGCGCAGCAGGTATGGACCGTCGCGGCGTACGTACGCGGTGTAGCGCGAGCGCATCAGCTCCTCGGCCGTTGTGGCCGGGCGCTCGTCACGCAGGATGGGGCGGCAGCACTCGCCGAAGGCGCGTTCGGTTCCGCAGGGACACGAGGCACTCACAGTCGCGCCACCACCTACGCTGCCGCGCTGAGGTCGCGAACCCAGGCGCCGTCAGACTCGTGGAAGCCTGCCTTGCGCAGGTACTCCGTATCCGTGGTGGCATGCGGCACGACGCGGGCGCGACGGATGCCAGCGGCGGGCAGAGCGTCGGACTCGCTGTAGACAAACTTGCCCGGGCCAAAGTTCCGAAAGCGCGGCTTCACCCAATCGAGTTCGATGTCCGCGGTGCCGTCCTCCGCTCGGCGAGCCGCGACTACCCCCACCGCCTCATCGCCGCGCACGACGAGAAAGGTCATGCGAGCGTCGTCCGTGCTGTGAAGCGCGAAATCGGGCGCAAAGTGAGAGATATCGTCCGCATGCACTGAGAAAAGGTGCTGGAGGTAGCGGTCCTCGGGATCGAGCGGCACCACTTGGTACACCTGCGGATCATTGGCCTCGCGGTAGAGCCGGCGAATCCAGTACACGCCAATGACAAAGATTGCTGCGTTCATCGCGGCGAAGGGCCACACCTCGATGATGGCGTTGTACACGGCTGCAATGAGCGAACCGATCATGTTCATCCATCGGAAGCGCAGCACGCGCGCCTGCATGAGCGAAAGAACAACGAGACCGGACCCCACCCAGCCGATGATTTCTAGAACCGTTTGCACGCATCAAGCGTACGTTGCTCCACGTAGGCTCGATGGGTGGCCGTTGACGCAGTGCGAGTGGATGTATGGGTGTGGGCCGTCCGGCTTGCGAAGACCCGGTCCCAAGCGACGATCGCGTGCCGCGCTGGACACGTGCGAGTCAACGGCGCGCGCGCGAAGCCAGCGGCGCTTGTGCGCCCCGGGGACCGCATCGAAGTCCGCTCCGGAGACTGGCCCCGCGTGGTAGAAGTGCGTCACCTCCTCCTCAAGCGGGTGGGCGCCGAGCCCGCCGCCGCCGCGTACGTTGATCACACTCCGCCTCGGCCGCCGCGAGAGGTCTCGGCCCCCATCGCCGTGAGGGAGCGCGGAAGCGGACGGCCCACCAAGAAGGAACGACGCCAACTCGACCGCTTGCGCGGGCGCTCGTAACCAGCGTCGGCCGTAGTGATGGGGCGCGATTAGGCTGTTTGCCATGCCTGCGCGCTCCGTAGCCGACGTGGTGGTCGTCACCTATAACCCAGGCGACACCATCGCGTCGTTTCTTGATTCGGTGGCACGGCAGCCGGGCGTTGCGAGTGTCGCGGTGGTCGATAACGCGTCGCGGGATGGGGCCGCCGCTGAGGCCGCCAAGCAGGCCGGCGTCACCTTCATCGATACCGGTCGCAATGGGGGCTACGGCTTCGCTGCCAATCGCGGTGCTGAGACGGGCACGGCGCCGTGGATTCTTGTCTCCAACGCGGACATCGTGCTCGACGACGGCGCGCTAGCGGCTCTCGTTGAGGTGGGCGAGGCCGACGCTGGCATCGGGATTGTCGGCCCCCACATCCGCGAGCTCGACGGCTCGACGTACCCCTCGGCGCGGCCACTGCCCACTTTTGTGCTCGGCACGGGGCATGCACTTTTTGGCCGGATCTGGCCCTCCAACCCGTGGACCCGCCGCTACCGCATCGCACTCGATCCCGCCGGGGCCGACGTGACGGC
>JAEZXC010000004.1 GCA_023442845.1 Actinomycetes bacterium
ATCACGATGGGCGTTGGCGCCCTCATGGTGGCATTCGGCGTGTTCGGTGACATCGGCGCGTTGCTCGTCGCGCTTACCCTGCTTCCCATTTCGATCTTCATGCACGCGTTCTGGAAAGAAGCCGACGCGCAGGCGAAGCAGAACGATCAGATCCAGTTCAACAAGAACGTCGGTCTCATCGGTGGCGCGCTCGCGCTGTTCCTCCTCTTCGCAGTAGATGGCGTGGACCTCGGCCTCACCATCACCGACGCGGCCTTCAGCCTCTAGCGCACAGCGGACACTGCGCCCGTCCCAACGGCCCCGTTCGCGCTACGGCGCGGGCGGGGCCGACCCATGTCCAGCGTCGGCCGCTGACAAAGCGAAAGCCCCGGGTCGCTGCACAACCCGGGGCCTTCAGAGCAGGAAGGGAAAGAAACCTACTCGTTGTCGCCGCCAGTAGCGGCAACGGCGTCGACGGCCGCGTTCTCGGCAAGGCCGCGAGCGTCGGGCCACACCCAGTCGCGCACCTCGGGAAGGTCCTCGCCGTACTCCCGTGCGTAGCGACGCGCCTCGAGACGCTTGTCGAAGAGCTTCTGGCGCAAGGATGCTGCCTTGCTACCGAGGCCCGGCACGCGGTCGATCACGTCCATGACAAGGTGGTAGCGGTCGATGTCATTGAGCATCGCCATGTCGAACGGCGTGGTGGTGGTGCCTTCCTCTTTGTAACCGCGCACGTGAAGGTTGTCGTGGCCATTACGGCGGTAGGTGAGGCGGTGGATGAGCCACGGGTAGCCGTGATAGTTCATGATGATCGGCTTGTCCGTCGTGAACAAGTGATCGAACTCGCGGTCGGACAAGCCGTGCGGGTGCTCCTTCTCCGGCTGCAGGCGCATGAGGTCAACAACGTTGATCATGCGGACCTTGAGGTGCGGGAGTTCCTGACGAATGATGTCGATTGCTGCGAGCACCTCGAGAGTCGGCACATCGCCCACCCCAGCGAGCACCACGTCGGGGTCCTCCCCAAGCGGCACGTTTGACGCGAAGTCCCAGATGCCGATGCCGCGCGTGCAGTGGTCAATCGCCTGTTCCATCGTGAGCCACGAGGCCTGCGGTTGCTTACCCGCGATCACCACGTTGACATAGTCCCGCGAGCGCAAGCAGTGGTCGTACGTGGCGAGCAACGTGTTGGCGTCGGCGGGCAGATAGACGCGCACCACCTCGGCCTTCTTGTTGACGACGTGGTCAATGAAGCCCGGGTCCTGGTGGGAGAAGCCGTTGTGGTCTTGGCGCCACACATGCGAACTCAACAGGTAGTTGAGCGACGGAATTGGCCGACGCCAGGGCAGCTCGCGCGAGACCTTCAGCCACTTCGCATGCTGGTTGAACATCGAGTCGACGATGTGGATGAAGGCTTCGTACGACGTGAGGAGGCCATGGCGACCGGTGAGAAGGTAGCCCTCAAGCCAGCCTTGACACTGGTGTTCCGAGAGCATTTCGACGACACGGCCTTCATGGCCCATGTTCTCGTCGTCGAACTCGGTGGTGCCCAGCCACACCTTGTTTGTCTCATCGAGCACCGCGTGAATGCGGTTTGACGCCAGCTCATCGGGCGCGAAGATGCGGAAGTTGTCACGGTTGTTCGCCATGACGCCCTTGAGGTAGTTGCCAAGGACCCGCGTCGCCTCTGCCATGCCCGCGCCCGGCGCCGGCACGTCCACGGCGTACTGCCGGAAATCGGGCAAACGCAGGTCCTGAAGGAGCAAGCCGCCATTCGCGTGCGGCGTTGCCGACATCCGCAGATCGCCCTCGGGGGCGAGAGCCGTCACCTCCGGCCGCGGTGCTCCCGTCTCATCAAAGAGCTCGTCGGGGCCGTAGGACCGCAGCCAGTCCTCAAGGGTCTGCAGGTGTTCGTCGGTGTCACGCGCGGAACTGAGCGGCACCTGGTGTGCACGCCACGAGCCCTCGGTGATCTTGCCGTCAATCTTGGGTGGGCACGTCCAGCCCTTGGGTGTGCGCATGACGATCATCGGCCACATTGGGCGCGGCATTTCGGGATTGCGCCGCGCCTCTTCCTTGATCGCAGCGATTTCGTCCATCACGGTGTCGAGCAGTTCGGCAAAGCGGCGGTGGATCGACTCCGCAGGTTCGTCGTCAAAGCCGCCCACGAACACGTGAGGCTTGTGCCCGTAGCCACGCATGAGGGCGTCGAGTTCTTCTTCGCTGATGCGAGCGAGAACCGTGGGGTTGGCGATCTTGTACCCGTTGAGGTGGAGGATCGGCAATACGACGCCATCGGTCGCTGGGTTGATGAACTTGTTCGAGTGCCAGCTCGTCGCGAGCGGTCCCGTCTCGGCCTCGCCATCGCCAACCACGGCCGCAACGAGGAGGTCCGGGTTGTCGAAGGCGGCGCCGTAGGCGTGGCTCAGCGCGTAACCGAGCTCGCCGCCTTCGTGGATTGAGCCAGGCGTCTCAGGCGCGACGTGCGAGGGAATGCCGCCGGGGAACGAGAACTGCTTGAACATCCGCCGCAGCCCCGCCTCGTCATTCGAGATGTCGGGGTACGTCGCGGTGTAGGTGCCGTCGAGGAAGGACGACGCGACGAGTCCAGGCCCACCGTGACCCGGGCCGATGATGTACATCGCGGGTTGTTGACGGGCGCTGATCATGCGGTTGAGATGCGCGTAGATGAAGTTGAGCCCCGGCGTCGTACCCCAGTGGCCCACGAGGCGTGGCTTCACATGGTCACGCGTGAGTGGCTCCCGAAGGAGGGGGTTGTCGAGCAGGTAAATCTGGCCGACGCTGAGGTAGTTGGTGGCGCGCCACCAAAGGTCGATTCCGGAAATTTCTTCAGGTGTTGCCGACTCGCGGGAGCGGTAGGCCCAGGGGTGGGGCGTCACGCTGTCCTCCTTCTTGTGGGTACTGCTCAGCATTCCACTTAGGGGTCCCGTTTGTCAGGCTTTTGGTCCCGTCCTAGGACCAGGTTATCCACAGGCCCGCGGCGGCCGACGCTAGTGCAGGTCGTCGCTCAGTTCGAGCCAGCGCTCTTCCAATTCCGCGTTCTCGGCGTCGAGTGCGCGCAGTTTGTCATTGAGTGCTGCGAGGCCGGCGTAATCGCTCACATCGTGCGCAGCCATTGCGTGGTGGGTGGCTTCAGTGAGCTCGGCAATCTTCGCGATCCGTCGCTCGATGGCCGTCAGTTCCTTCTCCAGCGCACGTCGCTGAGCGCCGGTTTGTGCCGCGTGAGCGGGTGTCGCCTCGGCATCCGCCGCGCCCGGCGATGCGGACGGACCAAAGGTGCCGACGCCCCCCGTCGCGCGATTGCGCTCGCTGGCGAGTGCGATGTACTCGTCGATGCCGCCGGGCAAGTGACGCAGGCCACCATCCATGACGGCGTATTGCTGATCCGTGACGCGTTCCATCAGGTAGCGATCGTGGCTCACCACAATGAGCGTTCCTGGCCATGAGTCGAGGAGGTCCTCGAGTGCCGTCAGCATGTCGGTGTCGAGATCGTTTGTTGGTTCGTCGAGGACGAGGACGTTCGGTTCGCTCAAGAGCACCACAAGAAGTTGGAGCCGCCGACGCTGCCCACCAGACAGTCGGCCCACGGGCGTCTTCAGTTGGGCATTGTCAAAGCCGACGCGCTCGAGGAGCTGCCCCGGCGTCAGCTCTGAACCATCAGCCAGCCTGATGGCGCTGAACTGGCGCAGGACCGACGCGACACGTTGATCGGCCCACTCGTCCAGTTCCGCGAGGTGCTGTGACAACGCGGCGACCTTGACGGTGAGGCCCCGTTTGACGTGACCGCGCGTCGGCTCCACATCGCCGGTGATGAGCTTGAGAAGGGTGGACTTTCCCGCTCCATTCACCCCGAGAATGCCGGTGCGTTCGCCAGGGCCGATCAGCCATGTCACATCGCTCAGCACGTGTCGTTCGCCGCCATCGGGCAGGGGATAACTGACGTGGGCGTTCTTGATCGACACGACCTCACGGCCGAGACGGCTCGCCGCCATCCTCTGCAGGCTGACGGGGTCGCGGATCTCGGGTACGTCTGCGATGAGGGCATTGGCCGCGTCGATGCGGAACTTTGGCTTCGACGTGCGAGCTGGTGCGCCGCGGCGCAGCCAGGCAAGTTCCTTGCGTAACAGGTTTTGGCGCTTCGACTCGGTCGCGGCCGCAATTCGTTGCCGCTCGACGCGTTGGAGGATGTACGCGGCGTAGCCGCCTTCGTATTGTTCGACGCCTGCGTTCACGACTTCCCACGTCCGCGTTGTCACCTCGTCGAGGAACCAGCGATCGTGTGTCACGACGACAAGAGCACCCTTTGTGGCGCTCCAGCGGCGCTTGAGATGCTCGGCCAGCCATGCCACACCGTCGACGTCGAGATGGTTGGTCGGCTCATCGAGCACGAGCACGTCGTCGTCGCCCACGAGGGTGCGGGCGAGCGCGACCCGTCGCCGCTG
>JAEZXC010000011.1 GCA_023442845.1 Actinomycetes bacterium
GACCGGATCTACTACGTGTCCTCCACGGAAGACACCCTGCCCCGCTGCCCCGCCCCGAGTTCTTAAGAAGCGGCCTGGCCCGGGCCAAAGAACACCCACCAGCCAGCGAACACAAGCGACACCGCAATGAGCACCCAGGTGATGCGCTGGTGGCGTGGACTCATACCCCCACCCTAAGCAAGGCCGTACAGGCCGCGACCCCCGTCGACCTCGGCGACCAAACCGTCGGCCGTGAGAGACACCAGACAACGGTCAAGTTGACCGGGCTCGACGTCGGCAAGCTCGGCCCGGCCGGTCACCACAACCGGCGCGTCGGCCGCCCGCAAAATCGCCATAATGCGACCACGCACCTGGCGATCCGTCCCGTGCCAAGCCTGCGTTCGCACGGGCGCGTCCTCCAGACCCTGCCGTCCCGCGAGAAACCACGCGCAACGGTGGGCAAGCGGACACTTGTCACACCGAGGCGCCCTCGCCGTGCACACGAGCGCGCCGAGCTCCATCGACGCAACCGCCCACACCGCCGCCTCCTGCGGCTCAACGGGGGCGATGGCCTCAGCGAGGTCGCGTTCGGCCCGGCGAATCGCCACCGGCGGCAGCGGCTCTCCCCTGAACACCCGCGCCAGCACCCGCCGCACGTTCGTATCGAGCACCACAGCCCGCTGCCGAAAAGCGAACGACAAGACGGCCGACGCCGTGTAGTCGCCGACGCCAGGCAGAGCCAACAGCTCCTCTCGCGTTGACGGCACGTCACCCCCGTGGTGGTCAACGAGGTACCGAGCACACTCCCACAACGCCTTCGCACGGCGGGGGTAACCGAGGCGCTCCCACGCGCGCACCGCGTCGGCCTGAGTAGCGGCGGCAAGGTGCGCGGGCGTCGGCCACCGCTCCATCCACCGCGTCCACACCGGCAGCACCCGCGCCAACGGCGTCTGCTGCGCCATCACCTCGCTGACGAGCACCGCCCACGGGCTCGCATCAGGGTCGCGCCACGGTAGGTCGCGCGCATTCTCGCCGTACCAGCGGATCACCTCAGCCACAACGGCGGCCGACGCTGGTGCGGCGGAGTGCGGCGCGTTCGGCATGGCCTTCATTGTTCCAGTGCGTGACGGCACTACGGTGAAGGCATCGGAAGGAGGTCCGAGATGGACGGTCTTCGCGAGCCTGCGGGCAATCTGCCCCCCGAGGTTTACCTTCGGCGCCGCATCGTTGCGGGGTTGGGCTTCGTACTCGTACTTGTCGTGCTCTACTTCCTCGTCTCGTCTCCTGGCGGGAGCAAGGATGACAAGGGCTCGCCCGCGACCGGTGCCACCACGGCCGCATCAGATGCGCCCACGACGTCCCCCGGTGCGACCACGGCGCCCGATATCGACGCCGCCCGCGCGTGCACTGCCGCCGACGTGCTTCTCACCGTCACCCCCACGCCCTTCAAAGTGACGAACAACGGGGTGCCCACCTTCAACGTGTCGATCAAGCACCAAGGCACCTCGCCATGTTTGCTCGACACCACGGCCGACGGCACGAACTTCATGGTCTGGTCCGGTGGCGACAGCAACCGCGACATCTACTTCGACACCGCCTACTGCGAGACGGACACGACGATCACCTCACGCCAAATGGTGTTGCAGCCCGGCGTTGAGGAGTCGATGGCGCTCACCTGGAACCGCACGCGTGTGGGCGAAGGATGCACGTTGGGTGCGGCAGCAACTCCCGGCTTCTACTGGGCCAAACTGACCGTGCAGGGCATCGAGGCCGAGAAGTCGCAGTTCCAGATCGAGAGCTAGTCGCCCGAGTCTGACCCGGCCGCTTCGAGGCCTGCCCGCACGGCGTCGGCCACTGTCTCGACCCCGAGCACCTGAATGCGCTCGCCTGCTGCCTCGCGAGCAGCATCGGCGACGGCCGCGGGCACAATCGCTTTGGTGAAGCCCAGGCGCGCGGCTTCGGACAGCCGGGTGCCGACGGCGCTCACTGGCCGCACGGCACCTGACAGCGCAACCTCGCCGATGGCGAGCAGGCCTTTGCGAACAGGCCGGTCCGCCCTCGCGGACGCGAGCGCGAGCGCAAGGGCGAGGTCGGCCGACGGCTCGGACACCTTGGCGCCGCCCACGGTAGAGACGTAGACGTCGTCCGCCATGAGCGCGAGCCCAACCCGCCGGTGAAGAACCGCGAGCATCATCGATACCCGTGATGCATCCATACCGGAGGTGGCTCGGCGCGGGTTCGACAATGCGCTCGGGGCGACGAGCGCCTGCACTTCTGCGGGTAGCGCACGGCGACCATCGATGGTGACGGTGGCACACGTGCCAGCAATCGGCTCCGCAGACTGGCTGAGGAATAGCCCCGACGGATCGGGCACCTCTTCGATGCCGGACTCGACAAGCTGAAAACACCCCACTTCGTCGACCGAGCCGAAACGGTTCTTCAGCGCACGCACGAGCCGTAGCGGCGAATGCTGGTCTCCTTCAAATTGGCACACGACGTCCACAAGGTGTTCGACGATGCGCGGCCCCGCCACCGAGCCCTCCCGCGTCACGTGCCCCACGAGCACCATGGGCGCTCCCGACGACTTCGCCGCTTGGATCAGCGCCGACGCCACTTCGCGCACCTGCGACACGCCACCGGCCGACCCTTCAACAGCGGCCGACGCGATGGTCTGGATTGAGTCGATGACGACAAGGTCGGGGCGTTCGGCGTCGAGATGCGCCAGCACCGCGCCGAGGTCCGTCTCCGCAGCGAGCTTGAGTCGCGGCTCAAGCGCCCCCATGCGCTCCGCTCGGAGCCGCACTTGCCCAGCGGACTCCTCACCACTCACATAGAGCACGTCACGCCCCTCGCGCGCGGCGCGAGCCGCGACCTCGAGCAACAACGTCGACTTGCCGACGCCCGGCTCCCCCGCGAGGAGTACGGCAGCTCCAGCGACAAGCCCGCCACCCAGCACCCGATCAAACTCCGCCACATGAGTAGGCCGACGCTCGGCCTCGGTCGAGGGAATCTCGCCGATGGGGCGGGCAGGCGACGTCACTGCGGTGGCCTTTGTTGACGGCCCCGCCACGGCATTTGCTTCGACGACCGTGCCCCACGCCTGGCACTCTCCGCACCGCCCCACCCACTTGGCCGTGGTCCAGCCGCATTCCGTGCAGCGATACCCCGGTGACGACTTCTTAGCGGCAGCCATGCGGCCACCGTACCGGCGCCATCCGACAGGCCCGCGCCTTTCAGTCCCACATGAGCGAGCACCAGGCCCTACGCTTGAGACCATGGTCAGCGACGAACAGTCCTCACCGTGGCTTCCGGTGAACCCTCCGAATGAGCCGGAGGACGCTTCGCCCGAACCCACGCCTGAGCCCGAGCCCGCTCCGACGCCTTCGCCGACGCCCGAGCCCGCGCCTGCGTCGGCCGCTCCGTGGGTCGCTCAGGACTGGTCGAGCCAGGCGCCCGCCGCACCTGCGTCGGCTGCGCCTGGTCCAGCCTCCGCGCCGCCCTCGACCGGCCAGATCCCACGCGTTCCGAATTCCGACGACCCCTTCACCGAGCAACCGACGATGAGTCAGTTTGCGGCTCCGTCGGCGCCGGCCGTCGAGCCGTGGGCCCCCGTTGTTCCCGCGGCACCCGCCGCCGCCCCCTCCGCCGCAGAGCCTGAGCCTGAGCCTGAGCCTGAGCCCGCGCCCGCGCCCGCGCCCGCGCCCGCGCCTGACTTTGCACCGCCTGCCTCTGCGCCCCGCAGCCCGTACCTGACTGGCGAACTTCCTCGGGCCACGGAGTCACCGGCGCGACCGTCGTTCTTCCAACCGCCCGCCGCGTCGCCGCCCGCTGAAGAAGCGCCTGCGCCGTTGCCCACCGAAGAGCCTCCCGCATCGGAAGCCGCTGAAGAGCCACCCGCGCCAACGCCGCAAGAGGCGTGGTCGGGCCCGCAGATTCAGCGCGTCGAGCCGTTCGAGCCGACGCCGCGCGACGAGGCCCTCTCCGACGCCGAGCCGTTTATGCCTGAGCTCACCCCCGCACGGCCAGTGGTTCCGGGGACGGGTTCGATCCCGATCTTCGCCACCCATGACGAACCCGCCGCGGTCGACGAGCCCGCTCCTGTCGACGAACCCGCC
>JAEZXC010000021.1 GCA_023442845.1 Actinomycetes bacterium
CTTCGACAAGGGTGCGGTGCCGTTGCTCATGGTGGTCTCCGGCACTGCCGGTGTCGTGACCACGTGGTTCATCGCGCGCTATCTCGACCGTTGGCCGGTCAAGACGGTGGTGATTGGCGAGGCACTCCTGCTTGCGTTGTTCCTGGGCCTCACGTTCCTCGGCACCAGTAAGGCCGTGTTCATTGTGATGCTCGGGCTGCAGGGGCTCGCGTGGTCCACGCTCGTGGCCGCGATGATCAACTGGGCGCTACGGCACACCCCATGGACCTCGGACATCGGCAATGCGGTCTACGCCGTGATGTTCAACACCGGAAATGCAGTTGGCTCGCGCGTGGGTGTTGCTGTCGTGGCCGCGTGGAGCGTCGATTGGCTTCCGGTGATTTCGGCGGCGTTGGTTGCTGGCGCACTCGTGCTGGCGGCGACGACGCCCCGGGCACGGCTGCCGCGTGCGGCGCGATCTGCGCGTCGGGCGACTTCCCGAACTTAGCCGACGGTGGCGTCGGCCGCGGTGGTGAGCGCAGCGTCGGCCGCAGCCTCCGACGAGCCGGCGGTAGCGTCGGCCGGGCCGGGCGACATCCCGGCAAACGGGCCGGCGTCGACGGGAACCGCAAAGTCAATGCGATCGGGCGTGGAACCGGGGCCGGGGGCGCCGTCCACGATGTCGACCACCTCAACCGCGAAGATCTGATTGACGTTGGCGGCCCACCAGTCGGTGAACTGGGTGAGCCGCGTGTTGAAGAGGTTGCCGGGCGCGAGATTCCACAGCACGACAACGAGTGCAACCGCCAGGATTGCCTCGGCGACGCGGAACATCCGAACCTCGGGTAGCACACTGTCCTCTCTGCGCGCCTTCGCCCGCAACGCAGGGGCGTGGCCAGAGGAAACGTGAAGTGGCCCCCTCAGCCGCGCCCCGCATGCAGTGGCGCTCTCGTTTCTACAACGGTAACGCGGATCGAAACGTTGGGCGCAGTGAGCGGGAAATGTTCATCGAGACGTTACGTGGGGTGCGCACAGCGGCCGGGTGGAGAGGGTTTTGCTCGGCCGACGCTGTTGTTGCCGACGCTGGGCGGGCGACGCTGGGCGGGCTTGTGTTCAGGCCGTGGCGGGGATGAGGCGGTCGAGCGCGCGGAGCGGCTCGCGCATCATCTGGCGCACGATGAGAGGGTTGGCGTCTGAGCCTGCGAGGAGTTCGAGCGTGGCCTCGCACGTGACGTCGAGCGCGGCGGCGAACTCACCGCGCTCCTCAAGGAGCTGCGCGCGGGCGTGGAGGATGGACCCGCGCAGAGCGAGCGTGATGGTGGGCGAGACTGCGAGGCGCGCGAGCTGGGCGTAGTACGCCTCGGCTGCGTCAAGGACCTCGGACGCCGTGATCATGCGGCCGGCGAGCATGAGCGAACGGGCGGTGCCGATGCTGATGCGGATGAGTTCGGTGAGCTCAAACTGAGTGGGGTCGTCGAGCACGAGGCGGGCGACATCGAGGGCCTCTTCCCAAAGCGCCTCAGCGCGGCTTCGCTCGCCTTCAAGCGAGAGTTCCATCGAGTGCCAGGACAGGCGCTGGGCCAGGCGAAGCGCCGTGGTGCGCGGTTCGCGCTCAAAGTCGGCGCGCAAACGCTCGATCTCGGCCAGCATGTGCTCCCTGCTCACGGGAGCGAGTGTATGTGAGGTACTTCACACTGCCAAGGGGTCAGACCGAAATGACCAATCTCAATGATGACAATGCCCGGAGTAGGGCTGGTTGCGGCGGGTGTCGTTGGTTGGGAGGGTGGCGGGGGATGGGTGTCCCCTGGGTTGCTGACTGGGTCGCAAGGCGGAGTGTGAGTGCGCCGAGGGGCCTCGTTTCCACAGTTTTTGGGTTCCCCTGCCGCTTTTGGGCGTTTTCTGTAGGGTCTTGCGCATGGTTCGACTGCTGCGATTCGCAGCGGTGCTGGCCCTTGGGGGGTTCGCGGCCGCTGGTTTGAGTGCGTGTTCCGACGCTGGTGCTGATGGTGAAGTGATGTCGCCGAGCGTTTCGGTGTCTGTTGCGCCCGTGGAGACGATGGCGCCTTCGCCGTCTCCTTCGGTCACTCCGGAGGAAGAGTTGTTGGCCCGGATCCCGGAGAACGCTCGCGTCGAGAGCTTCCCGGGTGCGGTGGCGTTTGTCGAGTTCTTTGTCGCTGAATCTCAACTGATCCTGCAAACGCGCGACGCCGAGCTGTTCTCATATCTTTCGGGTCCCGAATGCGGATTCTGCGAATCGAGCCTTTCCATTTTGAACCGACTTGAACTCAGCGGCGGTAGCGCGAGCCCAGGCCTCATCACTGTCTATCCAGACACAGCCTTGGGTGGAATTGAGCCCGATGAGACGTGGAACGTAAGCGTGGACGTCCGTGTCGACGATCAGACTTTCTTTGACGAAACCGGGGGTGTAACGGGTGAGTATCCGGCGGAGGACCTGAGGATCGGTGTGGCGCTCGAGTTTGGTGAGGGTCATTGGCAAGTGATCGGAATCAGCTCGGAGCCACGATGACTCGGCGGAGCTGTCTCGTCGCTGTATTGACGGCCATTCTTGTTGCGCTCTTTCCGCATACGTCAGCCGCAACATTGGGGTCGTCAGGAAACGACGGTTGGGGTGGGCGCACCGAGGTGGATAGCGTCGTGGTCAAGAACTCCGAGGATGCGTCCCATCAGGGTGCGCCGACCAGTGGTGCTGGTGTGGGGGATCGGTGGCAGCGGCATGCGGTGTGTTTGGAGTGGTACACGGAGGAAGTGGGTGGTGTGCGCTTTGCTGGTTCGTGGGAGGGGGAGATTCCGTCGTGTGTGACGCAGATGGAGCCGCCCGACAACTGTCCTGATGGGCAGGCGGCGTTGATGCCGTGGTGGCGTTCGCAGGCGTTGGCTGGTGGGACGTTTGGGCCGTGGGTGCAGGTTGGGGGGTATCAGTGTGCGTCTGATCTGATTTATGCGCAGGTGGCCGTTGAGTGGGCCCAGATGCCGATCACGCCCACTGATTACCGGTTGGAACCGGCAACGGGGTGGGCGATCGCTGAGTTAGGGGTGAACCCGATAGCGGACGGCACCCCGCAAACGATGGACACCACAATTTTGGGCACACCGGTGATTATTCGGGCGGTGCCGGTGTCGTACACGTGGAGTGGTGATGACGGCACGAACGTGACTTTGATGTCACCGGGCAAACCGTATGCCGATGGCGGCACGCCGTTCAGTTTGCCCAAGCATCAACACCGTGCGACGTTGACGCTGACGACCACGTGGCGTGGTGAGTACTCGATCAATGGTGGTGCATCGTGGTCGGACGCTCCCGGTACTGCGACCACGACGTCCGCATCCACCACATTGCATGTGTACAACCCGCACACCCATTTGGTGGATTGTGACCTGAACGGCAACTGCCTGTCAGGTAAGCGTGCCCCGAAGAACCCGAGCACTCTGTTGGATCCTGATGGGGACGGGATCGATAACTTCCTCATCCCGGATGAGCAGATTGGTGACTACCTTGCTACCCGTGAAGACGGCAAGACCTGGTTCGGCACCGACCGCAAACACATCAACTAACCCGACCCGCGCCAGCACGTACCAAGAGGCCAGTCACCACTAGGACACCGCGACCGACCAAACCCAAGAGGCCATCTACCACTTCGGGTTAGAGGCTGGCGCGGAGGCGGTCACCCCACCGGCGAGCTCGTTCGAGCTCGCCTTCGCGGAGCATGCTGGCGGGCTCGTGCACCGTACGCCGGTTGACCACGTAGAAGCCCTCTGACTTGCACAAGAGTCGGTAGCCATGCGAAATCATGAGGCGCTCAATCGAGCTCACTCCACCGCGGCCAACAAATCCGGGGACGCGCGTGTCATAAGCGGTAAAGAGAGCGGCGCGTTCGGGCAATGCGGCAATCCATTCGCGCAACAACGGCTGGGCTGTGTCTGGCGCAAGGTCGCCTTCATGTCGAGGCCGGCTCGCCACGCCCTTGATCGTTTGCGTGGTCGGCAGGCTCATGGCGTGGACGGGAGCGCCGAGCACGAGCACGGACGCCTCTTCGGTCTCTGCGGGAGTGATCTCATCGGTGCCGCCCACAAGGGTGTCCGGACCGAGACCTTCAGCAATCGCGCGTCCGATCGCTGCTGTGTTGCCCCACAGCGACTGAAAGACCACCATTGCTCTCACAAGTCCATCTAGCCGCGTAAATGCGAAGCATGGGCGGGACCTTTGGGCCAGTTTCGCATTCTGGGACAACGTTGAAGCGTTTCGACGCAGGCGCCGACGCGCGGGACTGACTTTTGAGAGCGGGTCTGCGAAGCGCGTGCCGTGACGGCGAACGCCGGGCGTCCACGCTTCAGGCGAGTTCAGTGCGCTGGAGCACGTCGCTGAGTTGGCGGGCAGCATCAACAACAGCCGCGGCATGCAACGCTCCCGGATGCGAGGTAAGCCGCTCGGAGGGCCCAGAAATGGACACGGCGGCGATGACGGTGCCGGCCGCTCCCCACACCGGTGCTGATACGGAACTCACGCCCGCTTCACGTTCGGAGGATGACTCTGCGAAGCCGTGTTTGCGCACCAGTTCAAGGTCGGCAGCGGTGAAGCGAGCATGGACGAGGCCCGCGTGCATCACCTCGGTGGGTTGCCATGCCAACAACACTTTGGCCGCGGATCCGGCCGACATCGTCATCGTGGTCCCGACCGGAATCGAGTCGCGCAAGCCAACGGGGCGGTCAACCGCGGCCATGCAGATGCGCTGGTCACCGTGGCGGCGGTACAGCTGACTTGATTCCCCCGTGCGGTCGCGGAGGGTGGTGAGGACGGGCAGGGCGGCGCTGACGAGGCGGTCTTCGCCAACCGACGCGGCAAGGGTGGCGAAGCGGTCGCCAAGAATGAAGGCCCCTCTGGCGTCGCGGCCCACGAGATGGTGATGCTCGAGCGCGAGTGCAAGCCGATGGACGGTGGGGCGGGCGAGGTGGGTCTGTTCGACGAGGGTGGCAAGCGTGGCAGGGCCCTTTTCGAGCACACCAAGGATCGCCGCGGCCTTGTCAATGACGCCTACTCCGCTATGATTGTCCATAGATCGATACTACCGTCTCACATCTTGAGATGTCGAGGCCTGTTGGGAATGGAGGGTGCGATGGGCACCACCTTGGCCGAGAAGTTGTGGCAGGACCATTTGGTCCGCAAGGGTGAGGACGGCGCGCCCGACCTCATCTATATCGACCTCCACATGTGTCACGAAGTGACGAGTCCGCAGGCCTTCGAGGGCCTGCGCCTGGCGGGACGTCCAGTGCGCCGCCCGGACCTCACCATCGCGACCGAGGACCACAACACCCCCACGCTCAACATCGACCTGCCCATCGCCGATGAGACGAGCCGTATTCAGATCAACACCCTGCGCAAGAACGCCGAAGAGTTTGGCGTTCGCATCCACTCGCTCGGTGACGCCGATCAGGGCGTGGTCCACGTTGTTGGCCCGCAGCTCGGCCTCACGATGCCCGGTATGACGGTGGTGTGCGGCGACTCCCACACGTCGACCCACGGCGCCTTCGGTGCTCTCGCCTTCGGCATTGGCACCTCCGAGGTGGAGCATGTGCTTGCCACGCAGACGCTGCCTCTCAAGCCGTTCAAGACGATGGCCATCAACGTCAACGGCGAGCTGCCTAAGGGCACCACGGCAAAGGACATCATCCTCGCGATCATCGCGAAGATCGGGACCGGCGGAGGTCAGGGCTACGTCCTCGAATATCGCGGCGACGCCATCAAGAAGCTGTCGATGGAAGCACGGATGACGATCTGCAACATGTCCATCGAGGCAGGTGCACGTGCGGGCCTCATCGCCCCCGACGAGACGACCTTCGAGTACGTCAAGGGTCGCCCCCACGCCCCCGAGGGCCAGGACTGGGACGACGCCGTCGCGTACTGGAAGACGCTCGTCACCGACGCGGACGCCGCCTTTGACACCGAGGTCGACCTCAACGCGAGCGACCTTGAGCCGTTCGTCACGTGGGGAACGAACCCCGGTCAGGGCCTTCCCCTGAGCGCGACAGTGCCGAATCCCGAGGACTTTGCGGATGAGACGGACCGCGAAGCTGCGGAGAACGCGCTGCGGTACATGGGCCTCACGCCTGGCACTCCGCTACGTGACATCGACATCGACACGGTGTTCCTTGGATCGTGCACTAACGGCCGCATCGAGGACCTCCGTGCCGCAGCTGAGATCATCAAGGGCCGGACAAAGGCTCCCAACACCCGCATGCTCGTGGTCCCGGGCTCAGCGCGTGTACGCCTGCAAGCCGAGGCTGAGGGCCTCGACAAGGTGTTCCTCGACTTTGGCGCCGAGTGGCGTAACGCGGGTTGCTCGATGTGCCTTGGCATGAACCCTGACCAGCTCAAGCCGGAGGAGCGCTCAGCGTCAACGTCGAACCGCAACTTCGAAGGCCGCCAAGGCAAGGGTGGCCGCACTCACCTCGTCTCGCCGCTCGTCGCCGCCGCTACTGCGGTGCGAGGCAAACTCTCAAGCCCCGACGACCTCGAAAACGCCACTGCGGCGCTCGTGTAAGGAGCGAAAGCCATGGAAAAGTTCACGACCCACACTGGCGTCGGCGTTCCGCTGCGTCGTTCAAACGTCGACACCGACCAGATCATCCCGGCGGTCTACCTCAAGCGCGTCACCAAGACCGGATTTGACGATGCGCTGTTTGCTGCGTGGCGCGGCGACGCCGACTTCATCCTCAACCAGCCGGCTTACAAGCACGGCTCCGTGCTGGTCGCGGGCCCCGACTTCGGTACGGGTTCCTCGCGTGAACACGCGGTCTGGGCGCTCAAGGACTACGGCTTCAAGGTGGTGATCGCCAGCCGTTTCGCCGACATCTTCCGCGGCAACTCAGGCAAGCAGGGCCTCCTTACCGCCATCGTGAGCCAGGAGAACGTCGAACTGCTGTGGAAGCTCCTTGAGAGCGAGCCGGGCAAAGAGATCACAGTCTCACTCGAGGACCGGACGATCACGTGCGGCGAACTTGTCGTGAGTTTCGAGATCGACGACTACGTCCGCTGGCGCCTCATGGAGGGCCTTGACGACATCGGCCTCACCTTGCAGCACGAAGAGGACATCACCGCCTTCGAAGCAACGCGCGAAAACTGGCGACCCAAGACGCTGCCGGCGAAGACTGAGCCCAAGCAACCCGTCGTGGCGGCACGCCCGGCCGAGTAAGCCGATGCCGGCGATGCTCCTCGGCGGTGCCGGGGAGTTACTCGACGGGCGGTGGCGGCACCTC
>JAEZXC010000128.1 GCA_023442845.1 Actinomycetes bacterium
CTCGCACGCATCGACACTGTCAACGGCATGAGCATCGAGGACGCCAAGGCGCGTCCCGAGTTCGGTGACCTGACGCCGCTGTACCCGCAGACGCGCCTTCACCTCGAGACGGACTCGCGCAACCTCACCAACCGGGTCATCGACCTTGTCGCGCCGATCGGTAAGGGCCAGCGTGGCCTCATCGTGTCGCCGCCCAAGGCCGGTAAGACGCTCGTGATGCAGTCGATCGCGAACGCGATCACCGCGAACAACCCTGAGGTTCACCTCATGATCGTGCTCGTCGACGAGCGCCCCGAAGAGGTCACCGACTTCCAGCGCAACGTCAAGGGTGAGGTCATCGCCTCGACCTTTGACCGTCCTGCGGTTGATCACACGCAGGTCGCTGAACTCGCCATCGAGCGTGCGAAGCGCCTTGTGGAGATGGGCCAAGACGTCGTCATCCTTCTCGACGGCATCACCCGCCTGGGCCGCGCCTATAACCTGGCCGCACCT
Source organism: Actinomycetes bacterium (assembly GCA_023442845.1). GTDB lineage: Bacteria > Actinomycetota > Actinomycetes > Actinomycetales > Demequinaceae > Demequina. The sequence continues at coordinate 493 of JAEZXC010000128.1, forward strand.
GCGTCGGGCCGCATCCTCTCCGGTGGTGTTGACTCCTCGGCGCTGTACCCGCCTAAGCGCTTCTTCGGCGCGGCTCGCAACATTGAGAACGGCGGCTCACTCACGATCTTGGCAACGGCTCTCGTTGAGACCGGCTCCAAGATGGACGAGGTCATCTTCGAAGAATTCAAGGGCACCGGCAACATGGAGCTCAAGCTCTCGCGCCAGCTCGCTGACCGCCGCATCTTCCCGGCCGTGGATGTCAACGCATCCGGCACGCGCCGTGAGGAGATTCTCGTCAGCCCCGAGGAGCTCAAGGTGATGTGGAAGCTTCGCCGGGTCCTGACGGGCCTCGAGACTCAGGCCGCAGCGGAGTTGCTCCTTGGCAAGCTCAAGGAGAACAAGACGAACGCCGAGTTCCTCATGCAGGTTGCCAAGACGACGCCAAACGGCGGGCTCGACGGCGACGAGTAACTTCGCGATCACTTAGCTCAGGGCCCGACGCTGCGAAGTGTCGGGCCCTGAGCTTTTCTCTCCCGCCCCGCCCCCGGTGCCCGCCCCGCCCCCAGCGCCCCACCCCGCCCCCAGTGCGCTGGCAGGGCGTACGGGTCGATTTCTGCGAGAAATCGACCCTCACGCCCTGCTAGGAGGCCGCGCACCGGGGTCGTGAGCGGCAATGACCGCCAACACCTGCCGTCGAACCCACTGAGGCCGGCCGACAATGTCCTTCCACCCAAACCGGATCACGACGTAACCCGCTGATGCGAGCGCAAGCGCGCGTCCATCGTCGGCCGCCATGGCGTCGGCGCTGGAGTGATACCGCTCGCCATCGAGCTCGACCACCACGCGTGCGCGTCGGTGCAACATGTCGACGCGAATCGTCCGTTTCCCGAGACGAAGTGGTGCTTGGCGCTCAAAATCGGCGAATGCTCGGCCCTGGAACACCTCGCGGCGCGCGCGCACCTCGAGCGGGGAGGTCGCACCGGCCGCGAACTCATCGAGCAGTCGGTAAAGCAGACCGCGCTGGGGAACGCGAACCGTGTTCTCCGCCTCGCGGCGCACCTGGCTCCAGTGACACACCCGAAGCCAAAGTGCCTCGTAGAAGAGGTTCGTTCGGTCGCGCGCTGGAGCGTAACGCCACGCATCGAGCACCGCGCGCTCGGGGAGCGTGCATGGGATCCCGAGAGGAGCGCTCGACCCTTGAGGCCGGCCCGTTTGATGGACGCGGAGCCACGCGGGCGAACGGAGATGATGGTTTGTGGCGACGACGATGTCAGCGCGGTCGCCCACGCCGGCGAGCCGTCCCGGCGCATAGAGGTGCAATGCGAGTTGGCCGGTGACGAGCCCGTGTGGTTGCCACGCGCTGAGTGCTCGCCCGACGACATCTGGCTCTGACCGAAGTGACGTTGCCACATGCACGTGTGGCAGAACCGCCGTCACGCGCCCGCGCCGCAGTGCGGTGCGCAGGTGAGAGCGGCCCCACACGGTGATGATCTCGCGACTCGTCAGCGCGAGCCGTTGCTGAACGAGAAAGTCCGCCACGGCCGGCGGCGAATTTGGGATCACGGGTGTCATGCGCACTCCGCCATGTCACCCCATGTCGGGCTTTCCGCGCTCGCTCGGGCGCTTTCCTGTGGATACCGGGCCGCTCAGCCCGTCCCAGCAGGGCGTATGGGTCGATTTTCTGCAGAGATCGACCCATACGCCCTGCCAGCAGTCAAAGGCGGGCAGGGGCACGGGGGCAGGGGGGCAGGGGGCAGGGGGACAGGGGGGCAGGGGTGGGCGGTGCGCGAGGGAATGCTCCCTTGTTACACTGTTTGGCTGGTCCGTTCGTGAACGGTCCAGACGCTCCCGGTTCACCGTCGCAAGATCTGCGTGCGGACCCGGCGGCACTCTAAGGGAGATCATGAAGAAGGACATTCACCCCGAGTACGTGGCCACCACTGTCACGTGCACCTGCGGCAACACGTTCGAGACCCGCAGCACCGTCACCTCCGGATCCATCAGCGTCGAGGTTTGCTCGGCCTGCCACCCGTTCTACACGGGCAAGCAGAAGATCATGGACACCGGTGGTCGAGTCGCGCGCTTCGAAAAGCGCTACGGCAAGACGAACTAAGCGCTGGGACGCCGCGACAACGTGGCCGAAGCATTCGCAGCCGTCCAGCCCTTGCTGGCGGAGTACGCCGACATCGAGCGTCAGCTCGCCGACCCGTCTGTCCACGCGGACACGGGTCGCGCTCGCACGCTCGGACGCCGGTTCGCGGAGCTGGGTCGGGTTGTCGCGGCACACCGCGCATGGTCGACGGCGGCCGACGATCTGGCAGCAGCCAAGGAGATGGCCGACGTTGACCCCGAGTTCGCGAGCGAAGTGCCTGCGCTCGAGCAAGCGGTGAGCGACGCAACCGAACACCTCCGTCGCATCCTCATTCCGCGCGATCCTGACGACGCGCGCGACGCCATCATCGAGATCAAGTCGGGTGAAGGTGGCGAAGAGTCCGCCCTGTTCGCAGGTGACCTCCTCAAGATGTACGTCAAGTACGCGGAAAGCCGAGGATGGAAGACCGAAGTGCTCGAGGCGGTCCACACCGACATGGGCGGCTACAAGGACGTCTCGCTCGCCGTCAAGGCGCCGGGCACGGTCCAGCCCGAAGACGGTGTGTGGGCCCATCTCAAGTACGAGGGCGGTGTTCACCGGGTGCAACGTGTGCCGGCCACGGAGTCGCAAGGCCGCATCCACACGTCGGCTGCAGGTGTGCTCGTCTACCCCGAGGCGGAGGAAGTCTCGGAGGTCGAGATCGACCCGAATGACGTCCGCGTCGATGTGTTCCGTTCCTCCGGTCCGGGCGGCCAGTCGGTCAACACAACCGACTCTGCCGTACGCCTCACGCACGTCCCCACCGGCATCGTGGTGAGCTGCCAAAACGAGAAGAGTCAACTCCAGAACAAGGAGTCGGCCTTCCGCATTCTGCGCGCCCGTCTGCTCGCGGCGCAGCGCGAAGCCGCCGAGGCTGAGGCTCAGGACATGCGCAAGTCGCAAGTGCGCACGGTTGACCGTTCCGAGCGCATTCGTACGTACAACTTCCCCGAGAACCGCATCGCGGATCACCGCACGGGCTACAAGTCGTACAACCTCGACCAGGTCCTCGCGGGTGACCTGGGTCCGGTCATTCAGTCGGCTATCGACGCCGACGAGGCCGCCCGCTTGGCCGCCGCCGAGGACTAAGACGTGGCGCAGCTTCTCGCTGACGTCGTGGCGCGCTGTGCGGCCGGGCTACGTGAGGCGGGTATCGACAGCCCAGAGGCCGACGCCGTGGTTCTGTGCGCTCATGCAGCACGCCTCACGACGAGCGAGGTCCGTACCGGCGTGGTCACTGGCAAGACGATTGACGACGCCGTCGTTGCCGTGATCGACGGCCTCACCGCTCGCAGGCGGCGCCGTGAGCCACTCCAACACATCACCGGGCTCGCGGCTTTCCGCTTTCTCGAACTCCACGTGGGGGAGGGCGTGTTTGTGCCTCGCCCTGAGACGGAAATCGTGGCGCAGGCCGCGATCGATGCTGTGCTTCGCTGCCCCGCCGACACGGTCACTCCCGTCGTCATCGACCTGTGCGCCGGATCAGGCGCGATCGCCCTCAGCGTGGTGACCGAGGTGCCGAACGCGACCGTCATCGCTCTCGAACGCGAGCCACAGGCGATTGCGTGGCTTCGCCGCAACGCCGACGCCCTGCCAACCGCCGCCCGCGCCCGCCTCACTGTGGTGGAAGGCGATGTGACCGACCCTGCTGCACTAGCGTCGGCCGGGGGAACCGCGGACGTTGTTGTCTCCAACCCCCCGTACGTGCCGCCTCACGAAGCCCCCACCCAACCGGAGGCGCGTCACGACCCGGAGGCTGCCCTGTACGGCGGCGGAGTGGACGGTCTCGACATCCCTCGCGCCGTCATGGCGGCCGCGTATCGGTTGCTCAAACCTGGTGGCACCTTTGTCATGGAGCATTCGTCGAGCCAAGGGGCCGACGCTGTGGCAGCGCTCGCGGAGCACGGTGGATTTGCCGACGCGACGACGGTGCCGGACCTCGCCGGGCTCGACCGCATCCTGCTCGCTCGCCGCGCGTGACAGACTAAGGGGCGTGATTCTGCCCTGCTTCGATCCCGCCACGTGGGGCCCGTCGATTGATGCCGCCGTTCACGCGGTCTCTCGCGGCGAGGTGGTGGTGCTTCCCACCGACACCGTGTACGGCGTCGGCGCCGATGCGTTTAGTCCTGAGGCGGTCGAACGCGTGCTGATGGCAAAGGGGCGGGACCGACAGATGCCGCCGCCGGTGCTCATCCCGTCCATTCAGACCGTCGACGGACTTGCCATGGACGTCCCGGCGGCTGCCCGCGCGTTGATGGAGGCCCTGTGGCCAGGTCCTCTCACCGTCATCGTGAAGGCGCAGCCGAGCCTCGCGTGGGATCTTGGCGAAACCCACGGAACCGTCGCCTTGCGCGTGCCTGATCATGGCGCTGCCCTCGCGCTACTTGCCCGTACTGGTCCGCTCGCCGTGACGAGCGCAAACCGTACCGGCCAGCCTCCCGCCACGACGGCTGACGACGCACAGGAGCAACTCGGTGCGGCAGTGTCGGTGTATCTGGACGGTGGCGACAGCCCTCTCGGGACGGCGTCGACGATTGTCGACGCGACGGGGCCCGCTCTGTCCGTGGTGCGAGACGGGGGAGTGGGCTGGGAGCGTCTGGTGGAGATTGCGGGAGTCGAAGCCTTTGGCGATGGGGCCGCCGAGTGAAGGTTTACCTCGCACTTCTTGTCATCTCCGCGCTTGTCACATATGTCGCGACACCAGTGATGCGTCACCTTGCTATTCGTTTGGGCGCGGTGACGGCGGTGCGCGAGCGCGATGTCCACGTGGTGCCGACGGCGCGGCTCGGTGGAGTGGCGATCTTCCTTGGGCTCGCTGCGGGCCTTGTCGTCGCGTCGACGGTGCCGTTCTTGTCGCGCGTCTTCGAGGTGTCGAACTCCGCGTGGGCCGTGCTTGGCGGCGCGGCACTTGTGTGTGCCATCGGCGTGGCCGACGACGTCTGGGACCTCGACTGGATGGCAAAGCTCGCCGGCCAGATCCTTGCGGCGCTCCTCATGGCGTGGGGCGGCATTCAGCTGGTTGCGTTGCCCATCGGCGGGCGCACCATCGGTGACTCGTACCTATCGCTCATTGCCACTGTCGTCATCGCAGTGCTCGCCATCAACGCGGTCAATTTTGTTGACGGACTCGATGGCCTCGCGGCGGGCGTCGTCGCTATTGGTGGCGGTGCCTTCATGGTCTATTCGTATGTCATCGCGCGAGGGGCCTCGCCCGGCGACTACTCGTCGCTTGCCACCGTCATCGTCGCCGTCATGGTCGGCGCTTGCCTCGGCTTTCTCCCGCACAACGTTCATCCGGCACGCATCTTCATGGGCGACTCGGGATCGATGGTGCTCGGCCTCACCTTCGCCGCCGCTTCGATCACTGTGACTGGCCAGATCGACCCGAGCCTCGTGAGCCAACGCGAACAGATCCCCGCGTTCTTGCCCATCATCTTGCCGCTCGCCGTTGTTGCCGTGCCGCTCATCGACATGGGCCTCGCCTTCTTCCGCCGGCTTGGCCGCGGCCAATCTCCGTTCAAGCCTGACGCGCACCACCTTCACCATCGCCTCCTCCGTTTTGGCCACTCGCACCGGTGGGCCGTGGCCGTCCTGTGGCTGTGGACCTTTGTGCTGTCAGCGTCGGCCGTATCGCTCGTCTTCATGCGTATTCGGTGGGGGCTTGCCGTCCTCGTCATCGGCACCGTCGTCGCAGCCGCCGTCACGTTCTCGCCGGGCGTGCGGAGGTTGGTATTCCGTGTCTGGCACCGCATCAGTGGGTCAACCCATGAGGACGAGGACGCAGAAATGAAACAGGAGGCAGAACGTGGCTGAAGCGAAGGAAGCTGAGGGCGCCGCTTACCGATGGGCGATGCGCGCGACGGGCATCGTCCTGGGTGCGATTGCGGTTGTCGGCGCGACGGTCGGGGGCCTTGTTGTGGGCGCCGCCGGGGTGTGGGGCGCGCTCGCTGGTGTCGCCGTTGCTGCGGTCTCCGGGCTCGTCACGCAGGCTGCAATGGTTCTCGGGTATCGCAAAGAGCCGCATGTTTTTGCCACATATGTGGGGGGATCGTGGCTCGCGAAAATGGTCGTCATTGTTGTAGGACTTCTGGCTCTTGCGCAGGTAGATGCCCTAGATCGGCGTACGTTCGGCATTGTCGCGGTGGTCGCAGTGGTCGCAACGCTCGCCGTTGACCTCAAAGCTGTGAAGCAGGCGCGCATTTCTTACACGGGATCCAGTTCAGAGACGGGCTCCGCATAGGTTAGGCTTGCCACCAGTTCCACACAGACGCAGGCGCCATGTGTGCGCGCCTTGCCGCCATTTCTGGGAGAGAAGCGAGTGCTGAATTTGGCTGCCAGCGTGCTCACCGCGACTGAGCCGGGCGACTCTGAAGGTGCATCGCGCAACTTCTTTGAGTGGCTCTTCTCGACCGACGGTTTCCACGCCCCCAGCATTGGCGAACTTGATCCTGAGGCGCTGCTTTTTGGCGGCACCATCTTCGAGTTCAACCGGATCACGTTGGTGCGCGTCGTTGCCGTCATCGTGTTGATCAGCCTCTTCTGGATCGTGACGCGCAATGCAAAGGTGGTCCCGACGCGTGGCCAGTCCGTCGTCGAGATGATCGTCGACTTTGTGCGGGTGCAGATCGTCGAGCAAATCATGGGCGAGGAGCGCGCCAAGAAGTACGTCGCGTTCATGTCGACGCTCTTCATCACCATCGTGTTCTTCAACATGACCGGCGTGATCCCGTTCCTCAACATCGCGGGAACGTCCCTCATCGGCTTGCCGCTCATCATGGCGCTGTGGGTCTACGTCATGTACCTCGGCGAAGGGATGCGCAAGCACGGCGTCGGCGGCTTCCTCAAAGGCAACCTGTTCCCCCCAGGTGTGCCGAAGCCGATCTACATTCTGCTGACGCCGATCGAGTTCTTGCAGGTGTTCATCCTGCGTCCGGCGACGCTTGCACTGCGACTTGCGGCCAACATGATCGCCGGTCACATGCTGCTTGTGCTGTGCTTTGCGGCGACGCACTACTTCTTCCTCGAGGCCTCCGGCGCGATGAAGGGTGTGGGCGTTCTGTCCTTCACCGCCGGCCTCGCCTTCACGCTGTTCGAGATCTTCGTTGCGCTGCTGCAGGCGTACGTCTTCACCATCTTGTCAACCGTCTACATCAACTTGTCGCTCGAGGACGAGCACTAATCTGCGTAGCCACCCCGG